>CAJXNV010000043.1 GCA_913057155.1 uncultured Actinomycetes bacterium
ACGATCCGATCGGGAACCACCCGATGCTCGACCGGTTGCAGCGATTCCACTCCGTCGACGGTCACCGTCGAGGTGCCAATCCCCTCGATATGCGCGCCCATGGAAACCAGCATCGAACAGATATCGATGATCTCGGGCTCGCGTGCGGCGTTGTCGATGACCGTGCGTCCCTGGGCTCGCACGGCCGCCATGATCAACGTCTCGGTAGCCCCGACACTGGGGAAGTCCAGCCAGATGTGCGCGCCCTTGAGCCGCTGCGCCGTCGCGATCAGATAGCCGTGTTCGTTCACGACCTCGGCACCCATGCGCTGGAGTCCGTCGATGTGCAGGTCCAGGCCGCGGGACCCGATGTTGTCCCCACCCGGAAGCGCCACGTCGGCTTCGCCGCAACGCGACACCAACGGACCCAGGACGCAGATCGAGGCGCGCATCTTGCGCACGAGGTCGTAGTCGGCGCGGTAATGGGGCCGAGCGGGCACGGTGATCCGCACGATCCCCTCCGCCGGCTGCTGCTCGACCTCGCAGTCCAATCGGCGCAGCAGTTCGGACATGATCTCCACGTCCACGATGTCCGGGACGTTGGTGATCGTCGTCGTTCCCTCCGCGAGCAGCGCCGCGGCCATCAACTTCAGAACCGAGTTCTTGGCCCCGGTGACCTGCACCGAACCGGTGAGTCGACTGCCGCCGACCACTGTGAGGGCCTCCACGCTCGAATCGTACGAGCGTGTGGCCCCTGCGTGATGGACCTCCCTGCCCTAGGGTCGAGGCATGGTCAATCTGACGCGCATCTACACCCGCACCGGCGATGACGGCACCACCTCCCTAGGGGACATGAGCCGCACCGGCAAGAACGACCCCCGACTGCGGGCCTACGCCGATGTCGACGAGGCGAACTGCGCCATCGGGGTGGTCCTGGCGCAAGGTGGACTCGACGACGAACTGCGGGGACTGCTCACCGCGATCCAGAACGACCTCTTCGATGTCGGTGCCGATCTATGCACCCCGGTGGTCGAGGAGCCCGAGCACCCGCCGCTGCGCATCACCGACGCCTACGTCGAAGCCATCGAGGCTGCGTGCGATGACTACAACGCCCGGCTCGAGCCGCTGCGTTCGTTCGTGCTGCCGGGTGGGACCCCCGTCGCGGCGTACTTGCATGTGGCCCGCACCGTCGTACGGCGCGCGGAGCGCAGCACCTGGGCCGCGCTGGACATGTACCACGGCGGCATGAACCCGCTTACCGCTACGTACTTAAACCGGCTCAGTGACCTGCTGTTCATCCTTGGTCGCATCGCCAACAACGGCGACGACGTCCTGTGGCAGCCCGGCGCCCGCACCTGAGTTCGGACGGGAAGGCCGCCGGGGCGCTGGCACGAAGCCGCGAGCGAGCAGGCCGAAGACGAGCAGGGCCGAGGCGGTGATGATCAAGCCGATCGACCACTCGGTCAGCGCATCGGTGCCCGCAAGTACGTAGTGCGCGGTGGCCAGCGGCCAGGCCGAGTAGGCCAACAGGTGCGTTCGCGCGAAGACCTTCGCACCGGACTTGCCCAATCGTTGCCGGATACGACCCACGACGGAGACCGGGATCATCAGCCACATGGCGACTACTCCGAGTGCCACCGCGAAGGGTTCCCACGGTGCTATCCCGGGGATGAACAGTTGCGGGATGGTGAAGGCCACGACCGGATCGACTGTGAGCAACACCAGATGCGCGGCGAGGAATCCGAGCGCGAGCGCGCCCAACCAACGATGCATGCCAAGCAACACCGGTGGCTTCACCGACGTGCCGAGCAGACGGGTGCGCAGGAGTAGTCCCCACAGCACGACCGCGGTGAGCAAGCCCCACGCGGTAACTCCCGTTGCTCGGATGCCCAACCATGTCCAGGGAATCTCGACTGCTGTTTCCATCGCTATGCCACCTTCGTTTCGACATCGTCGGTGAAGTCATCTCGCAGCACCTCGTCTTGGGCGAGCACCAAGGCGGTCATTCCTCGCGGCAGGACATCGAGCAAGGACGGACGGACGAGCACAGCGGTAGCCCAGGCTTCGCACTCCCAGGCTCGCGCTCCCGCGATGGTGGCCTGCACGATCGTCTCGTCGGTACTCGATCCCGTTCGAGGATCCACGATGTGGTGCCGCGAATCCGCCCATCGACGCTTCAAGGTCGTGGAGGTCGCGATCGCCGCATGCCCGATTCCGGGCTTCCACGAGACGTGCCGCCGAGACGTTGCCGGCTGCCTGCGGGGCGATCGCTCGTCGCGCACCGCGATCGACCACATCGAGTCGGTTCCCGGGACACCGCCGAGCGCGATGTCGCCGCCGAGGTCGACGATCACTCCGTGGGCGCCGGCCAAAAGCAGTTCCTCGACCACCATGTCCGCGGCGAGACCCTTGCCGATCGCTCCAGGGTCCAAGGACACACCCATCGGCAGGCGCACCGAACGCTCACCCACGGCTACCTCGGACATTCCCGGGATTGCCCCATCGAATACCGAAGGGGCCGCGATGCACTCGGCCGCGATGACTTCCGCGAAATCCCGGTCGTAGCCAGCTGCCTGCATGGCGTGGAGCACGGTCGGGTCGAATGCCCCGTCTGTGGCCTGCCAGGCCGACAGCATCGCCCGCACGAGGGTCTCGGTTTCCTTCGACACACTCATGGGCACCTGGCCCGCATGCGCATTCAACCGCGACAACTCGCTGTCTTGGCGGAAACGACTCCACAGCGCCTCGAGCAACATCACCCGCTGCTCGCCCAACGCGGCGAGCGACTCCGGCGCCCGTCCCCGCCGCCCGCTGTCGGCCGATCCGTACACCGATACCGAGCATGTAGTTCCCATCGCCGGGAACTTTCGCTTAGCGACGGTCATGTCAGCTTCCCCGGGTTTGCGCCTGCGGCGCGACCACCTGGGGCGCGGCCGCCGGCTTCGGGACGGGTTTCGCGGCGGGCTTGGGGGCACTCGGCTTGGGAGCACTCGGCTTGGCCGGCGCATTCGCTGAGCTCGCGTCGCGAGCGGGCACGACATTCCGGCTCTGCGCAATCGCATCCGCCGACTCCTGCAGGCGTTCGGCTGTATCCAGCAATTGCGCGTGGTACTCCTCGAGCCGCTGCCGCTCGACCTCCAAGGCCTGCGCGTACTGATCGAGTTGCGCCTCGGTCAATCCACCGGAGGAGACAGCAGATTCCTCAGGTGGTGTCCCAGCCGTGGTGGACAACACGAGCTCGGCTTCCTGGTCCACCGGTTCGGCTGCCGCATCCTGGGCCGCTCGCACACCGACGACTCCCACGAGTCCGAGGCATGTTGCCCCCGCTAGGCCGACGGCCCACACCTTGTCAGCGGCTCCTTGCCTGCTGCGGGGCTTCGCGCGCTTAGTCATCGTCGTCTTCCCGGTCATCGTCGTCGTACTCGTCGTCATCATCGTCGTCATCGTCATCGTCGTCGTCGTAGTCATCGTCGTCGTAGTCGTCGTCGTACTCGTCACGATCGTCGTCGTAATCGTCGTCGTCGTACGTTTGCGCCGGAGTCGGCGTCGGCGCTTGCTTATCCACGACCCAGTCGAAGACCACCGCCGTTGCCGAGTCGACGTAACCGGTCACTACGGAGCCGTCGGGTCGCTGGACCTGCACGGCGAAAGCGTCGTAGCCATCACGCTGCGTTCGGGACGTGGACACGACGGTTCCGCTGGTGGCCGCGGTCACCGCTGCTCGCGCCTGTCGCGCCGTGATCGACTCGGGCTCTTGACTCGACTCGGGCTCACTGGAGGCCTCCTGCGCACTGGCCTCTGCGGAGGCGATCGGCTCGGGGATCACGACCTCCGGCAGCGGCGTCGCGCTTACCGTCGGAGCCGGCTCAACCACTTGGTTCCCCTGGGGTTCCACGACACTGGCGGCCACGATGGGCACCTCATCGGTTGGCGTACTCGACGACGCCGCATTGATCACAGCGACGCTGGCCACCGAACCTGCGATGAGGATCCCGGTCACCGCCCCGGCCACTGCGATCGCACTACCTCGCTGCATCTGGACTCTCCTTCATTCCACGTTCGGTTGGTAATACGAAGGTAGATGGGCGTCGACAAGGCCCGTCCCAAGCGAAGGTAAGGGGCAGGTAAGGCGTTGAGCCCAGATCCCGGCCTTCCCGATTTCGAACCCGCCGAGTGGGAATATGTCCACGTGAAGGCATTAGTCGTCGAGGACGACCCCTCGGTCTTCGAACCGCTGATCGCCGGGCTCGAACGCAATGGCATCGACACCAGTCATGTCGCCTACGCCACCCAAGTCCTCGCGGCCCTACGAGGGGTGGACGTGGTCCTACTCGACCTGGGCTTGCCCGATGGCGAAGGCCTGGATGTGCTGCGGGAGATCAGGCAGACCAGCGATGTCCCCGTCATCATCGCGACGGCCCGCGGCGAGGAGACCGATCGCATCATCGGCCTGGAACTCGGGGCCGATGACTACGTGGTCAAGCCCTTCAGTGTCCGAGAACTCGCAGCCCGCATCCGCGCCATCGCGCGGCGACGAAGGAACGAACCTCAACTGCAGTCCAGCGCGCTGAACGTCGACCGGAATCGTCGACGCGTCACGATGGGCGATCAGGAAGTGGAACTCACCGCCAAGGAGTTCGATCTGCTCGCTGTGCTAGCCGAGGAACCGGGCAGGGTCTTCACGCGACAAGAACTCTTCACCCGGGTCTGGGATCCCGTGTGGGTCGGTACCGGCAAGACCCTCGATGTGCACATCGGCTCGTTGCGCAAGAAGCTCGACGACCCCGAGTTGATCCAGACGGTGCGCGGTGTGGGCTACCGACTGAACTCACCTGAGTGAGAGCCACGTGAGCAAACGACTCGTCATCGCGATGACCAGCCTTGTGGCGTTGGTCGCACTCGCCTTGGCAGCACCGTTGGCAATCGTCGTAGCTACCGACCAACGGGCGGCCTTCGTCGCCGCACTGGAGACCGACACCCTGGCAACGGCATCGCTGCTGTCCTCGCAACCGAACATCGACTGGCAAGCATCCATCCAGCAAACCGCGGATCGCACGGGTGCGCGTGTAGTCGTCGTCGATGATCGCCGGACATTGGTCGCCGATAGCGATGACTCCGGTCTGGATCGCTCCTTCGATCGCCCGGAGATCGACGATGCCCTCACCGGGATCGTCGCCTCCGATGTGCGCTATTCCCAAACCCTCGCCACGGATCTGCGGTACGTAGCAGCTCCCGTCGTGCAGAACTACCAGGTCGTGGCAGCAGTTCGCTTGTCCCTGCCCGAGTACGACGTCGACGATGCCATCGCAGGCACGCTTACCTGGTTGGCCGCGTTCGTCGTCAGTGTCGTCATCGCAGCGGCCCTCATCGCCTGGCTGGTCGCTCGTTCCATCGCCGCTCCCCTTCGACGCTTGGCCGACGTCGCGGAGGCGCTGCCGGACGATCTCGAACTGCGCGCCGATACCGAGACCGGGCCGGCCGAGGTACGCAAAGTCGCCGATGCGTTGAATTCCACCGCCATCCGACTCTCGGGCGTCCTGTCGCGAACCCAGCGAGTTGCCGCCGATGCTTCACACCATCTACGCACCCCCTTGACCGGGGTCCGCCTACGCCTCGAGGCGATCGAGGAGACCACATCGGATCCGAGCGTGGCTAACGAAGCCGAGGCCGCGGTGGGCGAAGTGGACCGACTCACCCGCCGCATCGACCAGATCCTCGCGCTGGCCCGTAGCGACAGCGGTGTGGGCGATTGGCTCGAGGTCGGGGTGGTTGCGGTGGTGACCGCCCGCGTCGAAGCCGCGACGCGTACCGCCGAGGATCGCTCGTTGGACCTAGGCCTAGCGGTGCCCGAGAACGCCTCGGGGCTGAGCATCGAAGCGCCTTCGGGAGTGCTCGAGCGCATGGTCGATGAGTTGATCGGCAACGCGATCGCCTACGCGCGGCAGGCGATCAGCGTGCAGGTGACCGGCGATGGGCCGTGGGTCGTGCTGCAGGTCGACGACGACGGACCCGGGTTGAGCCAACAGGAGCGAGCCGGCGTCTTCCAAAGGTTCGTGCGCGGCAGCAATTCCGTGCCGGGGGGCAGCGGCTTGGGGCTGGCTTTGGTGAGCGAATCGGCCCAGGCCCTCGGGGGCTCCGCGACAGCCGAGGAATCACCCCTCGGCGGCCTGCGCATCGAGGTCCGACTCCCCGCCTCCCCACCCTGAGCGTTTCCCCCGGATTCCGGGGGAAACGACGTCGGCGGGGGGCGATTCCGGGGGAAGCGAAGCGAATCCCCCGGAATCCGGGGGAAACGTGTGGAGGGGTTAGTGGAGGGACTTGGCGGCGCCGGCGACGGTGATGCGGGTCTCGGCGCGCTTGAGGGCCGAGGCGTCCTCGTCCTCGGCGGCAGCCTGCGCCTTCGCCAGGGCCGCCTTGGCCCGCTCGAGGTCGATGTCCTCGGCGAGTTCGGCGATCTCGGCGATCACGTTCACCTTGTTGGAATCCACCGAGAAGAACCCACCGTGGACGGCGACCAGCATCTTGGAACCGTCGGGCTCCTCGATGCGAAGCGGGCTCTCGACGAGCAGCGAGAGCACCGGCTCGTGGCCGGGCAGGATCCCGATCTCACCTTCGGGCGTCTTGGCGACGACGGACTTCGCCTCCCCCTGCCACAGCAGGCGTTCGGCGGAGACGACCGCGACCTCGAGGATTCCGGGGTCGGCCACCGCTACTTCTTCTCCAGCTCGGCAGCCTTGCGCTCGACGTCCTCGATGCCTCCGCACATGAAGAACGCCTGCTCGGGCAGGTGGTCGTACTCGCCCTCGGCGAGCTTCTTGAACGAGGCGATCGTCTCCTCGATCGGCACGAACGATCCGGGCTGGCCGGTGAAGGCCTCGGCCACGAACATGTTCTGCGACAAGAACCGCTGGATACGCCGGGCGCGGCCGACGATGATCTTGTCCTCTTCGGAGAGTTCGTCGATACCGAGGATGGCGATGATGTCCTGCAGATCCTTGTAGCGCTGCAGGATCTCCTTGACGCGGGCCGCGACGGCGTAGTGCTCTTCGCCGATGTAGCGCGGATCCAGGATTCGCGAGGTCGAGTCGAGCGGATCCACCGCGGGGTAGATGCCGAGCTCGGAGATCGGCCGGGACAGCACCGTGGTGGCGTCGAGGTGGGCGAAGGTGGTCGCCGGCGCCGGGTCGGTGAGGTCGTCGGCGGGTACGTAGATCGCCTGCAGCGAGGTGATCGAGTGGCCGCGGGTCGAGGTGATCCGCTCTTGGAGCTGGCCCATCTCGTCGGCCAGGGTCGGCTGGTAACCCACGGCCGACGGCATCCGGCCGAGCAGCGTGGATACCTCCGAGCCGGCCTGCGTGAAGCGGAAGATGTTGTCGATGAACAGCAGCACGTCCTGCTTTTGCACATCGCGGAAGTACTCGGCCATCGTCAGGGCGGCCAGAGCCACGCGCAGCCGGGTGCCCGGGGGCTCGTCCATCTGACCGAACACCAACGCGGTCTTCTCGATAACGCCCGATTCGGTCATCTCCAAGAAGAGGTCGTTGCCCTCGCGGGTGCGCTCCCCGACCCCGGCGAACACCGACACACCGCCGAAGTTCTCGGCGACGCGGTAGATCATCTCCTGGATCAGCACGGTCTTGCCGACGCCGGCGCCGCCGAACAGTCCGATCTTGCCGCCCTTGACGTACGGGGTGAGCAGGTCGATGACCTTGATGCCGGTGGTGAACACCTCGGTCTTGGACTCGAGTTGGTCGAAGGCCGGTGCCTGGCGGTGGATGCTCCAGCGATCTTGGATATCCAACGACGACGCCTCGACATCCAGCGGTACACCGAGGGTGTTCCAGACATGGCCCTTGGTGACATCGCCGACGGGAACGGTGATGGCATTGCCGGTATCGGTCACCGGCGCGCCGCGGACGAGGCCGTCGGTGGGCTGCATGGAGATGGCGCGCACCATGTTGTCGCCGATGTGCTGGGCGACTTCGAGGGTGAGCGTCTGCGCGCCGCCGCCTTCCTCGCCCTGGTCGAAGGAAACGTCCACGGTGAGCGCGTTGTACAACTCGGGCATGGCCTCGACGGGGAACTCCACGTCGACCACGGGGCCGGTGACTCGGGCTACTCGCCCTACTCCGGTGGTGGTCTCGGCTGTTGCGGTCATCTCGTTGCCTTTCCTTCGTCTTTTCGTGTGTTGTGGTCCTATGCCGAGAGTGCGTCGGCGCCGCCGACGATCTCGCTGATTTCCTGGGTGATCTCTGCCTGCCGTGCTTGGTTGGCTTGTCGGGTAAGCGAGCGGATGAGTTCCTCGGCATTGTCCGTCGCCGACTTCATGGCGCGTCGGCGGGCGGCATGCTCCGATGCCGCCGAAGTGAGCAGCGACAGGTACACCATCTGCTCGATGTAGCGCGGAAGGAGTGCATCCAAGACCGCTTCGGGGCTCGGCTCGAACTCGTATAGCGGGAAGGGGTTGCCGTCCTCGGTGGTGTCCACGACCTCGTCGACGACCTCCAGCGGCAGGATCCGGCGCACCCGGGTCTCCTGCGTGCCCATGTTCACGAAGTGCGTGTAGACCACGTGGATCTCATCGACGCCGCCTTCGCCGTTCTCATCGCCGTGGAACGCCGCGAGCAGATCCTCACCGATGCGCTTGGCATCGGCATAGGTCGGCTGGTCGGTGAAGCCGGTGTACTCCCCTGCCATCTCGCGGCCACGGAAGCGGTAGTACGAGACGCCCTTGCGGCCGACCACGTACGGGGTGACGGACATGCCCTTCTCACCGAGGTTGCGGGTGAGTGCTTCGCCTTCCTTGATGGCGTTCGTGGAGTAGGCGCCGGCGAGGCCGCGGTCGGCGGTGATGAGCAAGATCGCCGCCCGCTCCTGCTTCTCCGCCCGGGCGGTCAGCGGGTGGGAGGAGACGTCCGTGGCGTGCGAGGCAGCAGCCGATACCGCGTCGACGAGTTGGGTGAGGTACGGCATCGAGGCGTCGAGGCGTTGCTGCGCCTTGACGATCCGCGACGACGCGATCAACTCCATCGCCTTGGTGATCTTCTTGGTCGCCTGGACGGAACGGATCCGTCGCCGGAAGACCCTCAGCTGCGCACCCATGGATCAGCTCCGCACCGATCGCTTGATCTGGGTGGGATCGATCTCCTCGTCCTCGAGCGCTTCGACCGGCTCATCGTTGACGAGCAGTTCGCCCGACGAGGTGGTGAATTGCTTCTTGAACTCCGCGATGGCGCCTTCGAGCACGCTCACGGTGTCGTCGGAGAGATCGGACGTGGATCGGATGGCATCGAACACCTCCGACTTGGTGCGCTCGATGAAGTCGAGGAACTCCGCGTCGAAGCGGCGGATGTCCTCGACGGGTACGTCGTCGAGCCGACCGGTGGTACCGGCCCACACCGAGACGACCTCGCGCTCCATCGGCTGCGGCTCGTACTGCGCCTGCTTGAGCAGTTCGACCAGGCGCGATCCGCGTTCGAGCTGGGCCTTGGAGGTGGCATCGAGGTCGGAGCCGAACGCGGCGAATGCCTCGAGCTCGCGGAACTGCGCGAGGTTCAACCGCAACTGGCCGGCGACCTTCTTCATCGCCTTCGGCTGCGCCGACCCACCGACACGCGAGACGGAGATACCGACGTTGATGGCCGGTCGGACACCGGAGTTGAACAGGTCGGATTCCAAGAAGCACTGACCGTCGGTGATGGAGATGACGTTCGTGGGGATGAAGGCCGAGACGTCGTTGGCCTTCGTCTCGATGATCGGCAAGCCGGTCATCGAACCGCCGCCCATCTCATCGGAGAGCTTCGCGCAGCGCTCCAGGAGCCGGCTATGCAAGTAGAAGACGTCTCCGGGGTACGCCTCGCGACCCGGCGGGCGACGCAGCAGCAGCGACACCGCACGGTAGGCCTCGGCCTGCTTGGACAGATCGTCGAACACGATCAGCACGTGCTTGCCGCCGTACATCCAGTGCTGGCCGATAGCCGAACCGGTGTAGGGAGCCAGGTACTTGAAGCCGGCCGGATCGGAGGCCGGTGCGGCGACGATGGTCGTGTACTCCATCGCGCCGTACTCCTCGAGCGCGCCCTTGACCGAGGCGATCGTCGAGCCCTTCTGGCCGATGGCGACGTAGATGCAGCGCACCTGCTTGTTGGGGTCACCGGACTTCCAGGCTTCACGCTGATTGAGGATCGTGTCCAAGCAGACGGCGGTCTTGCCGGTCTGGCGGTCACCGATGATCAACTGGCGCTGGCCACGACCGATCGCGGTCATGGCGTCGATGGCCTTGATGCCGGTCAGCATCGGCTCCTTCACCGGCTGCCGCTGCACGACGGTGGGTGCCTGCACTTCCAGCGCGCGGCGATCCTCGGCTTCGATGGCACCGAGGCCATCGATCGGGTTACCCAGCGGATCGACCACACGCCCGAGGAAGGCATCGCCGACCGGCACCGAGAGCACCTCACCGGTCCGGCGGACTGGCTGGCCTTCCTCGATGTGGGTGCCGTCGCCGAGCAGCACGACGCCGATCTCGCGGACGTCGAGGTTCAAGGCCACGCCGAGCAGCCCACCTTCGAACTCCAGTAGTTCGTTGGTCATGGCCGAATGCAGACCCTCGACGCGGGCGATGCCGTCGCCGATCTCGGTCACGCGGCCAACTTCTTCTCGGGCGGTGGACGGCGAGTACGCCGCGACGTTCCGCTCGATCGCATCCCGGATCTCCTCCGGCCGGATCGTCAGCTCCGTCATGGTGTCCTGCTCTCTATCTCGGCCCGCTGCTGCGGGTGGGGTCGGTTCTGTTTCGGTCGGCTCGTTCTTAGTCGGCGATGGTCCGGGCGGCTTCGGTGAGGCGGGTGGCGACTGTCCCGTCGATCACCTCTCCGCCGACGGTGACATGGGCACCGCCGAGGACGGAAGGATCGACGACGACGTTCAGTGTGATGGTTCGACCGGTCAGGGAGCGCAACGCGGCGGTCATCCGCTCGGTGAGGTCGGCATCGAGCGGGCGGGCGACACGCACCACGGCGACCATGCGCTGTCGTTGCGCCGCCGCGAGGTCGACGAGTTCGTCGATGGCCTGCTCGATACGGCGACCGTGCAGGTGGCTGAGCGTGAAACCCACGACCTGCGAGGTGGTCTCGGTGGTGCGCCCAGCGAGGAGATCGGTGACGATCCCGACCTTGGCGGAGGCGGAGATCGCCGGATCGGTCAGCGCGGACTGCAAGGTTGCCGAGCCCGCCACCGCCCGACCGATGCGGAAGATCTCGTCCTCGGTGGCCTCGAGGGTGCCGTTGTCCGCAGCGGCCAGGAAGGCCGCCTGATCGCCGAGGATGCGGGTGCCGGCGACGAGGTCGTCGGCGTCGGACCAGCGCATGCGAACGGTCGTTTGCAGGACCTCGACCGCGAGGGCGGAGAGTCGATCGGCGAACAGCGAGGACACGATCTCGGTGCGCGTGCGCTCGCTGCGTCCGGAGTCCGAGAGTGCTTCGCGCAGCGCCTTCTCCTGCCCGAGGAGTTCGCACGCCGAGTACAGCTCGGCGGCGAGCCCCGGGAAAGCGGGATCTGAGCGCCGCTGCACCAACAGGTCCTCGACCTGGGCGAGCGAAGCACGGCTGGCGGACAACATCAGCGGCTGCCCTGTGTGTTCGCCATGGACTCGAGTTCGGTCACGAAGTCCTCCACCGTCTGACGCACCCGGGCGTCGTCGGCCAGAGCCTGTCCGACGACCTTGCTCGCGAGGTCGACGGCCAGGGTTCCCACCTGGGCGGTGAGCTGGCCCACCACCTGGGCGCGGTCGCGCTCGATCGCGGCCTCGGCCGCTTCGGTGACCGCGCTCGCCGCAGCGGCCGCCTCGGCCCGGGCTTCATCGACGATGGCTCGGCGGTCGGCTTGCGCCTGGGTGCGGATCTCCGCAGCCTCCTCGCGGGCTTCGGCCAGCGCCTGGCGGTAGGACTCCAGGTCGGCTTGCGCCTGCGCCTGCATTTCCTCCGCCCGTGCGATGCCACCCTCGATGAGGTCTGCGCGTTCGTCCATGACCTGCTTCATGCGCGGCAGGACGAACTTCCAGAACAGCACCAGCACGATGAGGAACGACAACCCACCCCAGATGAGGTCGTAGCTCGCCGGGAACAGGATCGCGCTGCCCTCGGGGGCCTCTCCCCCCGCAGCAAGTACCTTCATGTCACCTAGACCTTCGCTTCAGGCGTCTTCATGGAAAAGACGTACGGACTGGAAGCGGTCGGAAACCGGAACCTCTAGACGAAGAGGAAGCCGGCAACCAGACCGATGAGTGCCAGGGCCTCGGTGAACGCGATGCCCAGGAACATGTTCGTACGCAAGATGCTGGTCGCCTCGGGCTGGCGGGCGATGCCCTCGAGGGCCTTGCC
>CAJXNV010000044.1 GCA_913057155.1 uncultured Actinomycetes bacterium
GGTTGGCGCTCCTCCACTCGTGCCAGCCAGTCGTCCACGGCGTTGTGGTAGCGCCGCTGGGTGTCGTCTTCCCCCGGCGTGTCCATCCAACCGGGATTGACCATCACCACCCGGATGCGGTGCTGCATCAGTTGGTAGGCAAGGGAGCGCGTCATCGTCATCATCGCGCCCTTGGAGATCGAATAGGCGGTGATGAACGGTGCGCCGCCGTACGCAGCGACGGATCCGACGTTGACGATGGACGCGGGCACGCCGGCATCGCGCGCCATCCGGGCGACCCCCTGGCAGGTCAAGAACGCTGAGCGCAGGTTCACGTTCATCATCCGGTCGAACAACTCGACCGAGGTATCCCACACATCACCGCGATCGGTGATACCCGCGCAATTGGCCAGGTGATGGATCACGCCGAATCTCTCGCGGGCCGTGGTCAGCAATCCTTCGATGCTGGCCGGATCCTCCAGGTCGGTGGGAACGAATACCGCATCGCAGCCCTTGGCCTTCAAATCGGCGACCACCGCGGTTCCACGGTCGGGGTTGCGACCGACGACGACCGCACCGCTCAGGCCGGCATCCGCCATCCGATTCAGCAGTGCCTCGCCGACCCCTTGGGTGGAGCCGGTGACCAACGCATTGCGGCCGCGGAAGTCCATGGCGTTCCCCTCGTTGCTCGCAGCGCTTCTCGCGCTCGTGACGGCGTCGACCGCCTCACCGGAAGGTACCGACCCCCGCCCCCGATGTCTACACGCGTAGACACTTGCCCTCAGTCGGGTTTGGCGGCCGTCGAGCCACGCACCACCAGGGCGGGGCTTCTCAGCACGGATAGCCGCTCGACGTCGACGTCGGCGGCGACATCGCCGCCGAGCGCGGCCAGGATGCGGGCGCCGGCTTCTTGGCCGAGTTCCCGGGCCGGGAAGGGCAACGTGGTCAGCGGTGGATCGGAGTATCGCCCCGCATCGGTGTCGTCCACTCCCACCACGCTCAGGTCGTCCGGCACTCGCAGGCCCCGCCTTCGGGCCACTTGGATCACGGCGATGGCCATCGGATCGTTGTGCGCGAACACCGCCGTAGGTCGCGGGGTCGCGTCCAACAATGCGTTGGCCGCCGCGATGCTGCCCTCGACCACGCTGCCATCGATACTCGCAGCACCATCGGCTACGAGCGCCGGATCGACTTCAAGACCAGCCTCCTGCAGCGCCTTCTCGTATCCCAAGTAACGCTTCCAACTGTCCAAGCTGGATCGATGCTCACGCAAGATCGCGATCCGCTCATGTCCCAACTCGATCAGATGCCGGGTAACGCGATAGCCGCTGTCCTGCGCATCCACGATCACGCACGCAGCACCTTCGACATCCTGTTCGACCACGATCGCTGGAATACCGGCACTGCGCAGGATCTCCAAGGTGCCGAGAGTGTTAGCCGTGGGAACCAGGACGACACCATCGACCCGCTTGGCCACCATCATCCGCGCGTAGCGTTGATCCAACTCCGGTTGATCCTCCACATCGCACACGACCATCAGGTAGTCCTGCGCGGAGATCGAATCGCTGATGCCCATCGCCATCTTCGCCCACACCGGATTCACCAACGTAGGAGCGATCACTCCGATGGATCGGGTTGCCTGTCCGGCCAAACTGCGCGCGATCTCGTTCGGGTAGTAGCCCAGTTCCTCGACAGCCGCTAGCACCCGTTCCCGCTTGTCCTCGGCGACGGGCTTGGGTCCACCGTTCAAGACATAGGAGACGACCGCCGACGACACTCCGGCACGCTCGGCCACATCATCCCGCGTGGGTCGACGCTCGCTCGCCACGTAGTCGCCTCCCCACCGTTACGTCACCCACTCATGGTCACGAATCCCGGATGCAAAGATAAGACCCCATCCACTCGAGAGGAACCAATGCGCCCGAATCCCTGGCTCGATTGCATCCGGGAGGGGAACCTCGCCCTCGGGGCCTGGCTTTCCAATCCCTCGACCATCAATGCGGAGATCATGGGCTCCGCCGGATTCGAGTACGTTGCTATCGACGCCCAGCACGGAGCAATCGACTACTCGACGATGCTGCCGATGCTGCAGGTCCTTGCGATCGGTGATTCCACGCCGATCGTCCGGGTTCCCACGAACGATTCCGGTCACATCGGCAAGGCGCTCGACGCCGGCGCCCACGCGGTCATCGTCCCGATGGTCAACGACCGAGCCGCTTGCGAGCGCGCCTTGGCCTACACCCGATACGCACCGGAAGGCGAGCGCAGCTTCGGACCCACGCGCGCGGTGCTCGTGGAGGGGGATGACTACTACGACTTCGCTGCCGATCGGATCTCCCTTATTCCGATGATCGAAACGGTCGAAGCGATGCGCAACATCGACGAGATTCTCAGCGTCCCTGGAGTCGAAGCGATCTACGTAGGGCCGAATGACCTGTCGATCAGCCTGGGGATCAAGCCGAACACGAACGACCCACGGCTCGATGAGGCGATGGTGGAGATCGTCGCCGGATGCCGGAGGAATGGAGTCGTCCCGGGGGTGCATGCGAGTGCTGCCCTGTGCGCCAAGCGGGTCGAACAGGGCTTCGGCATGGTCACGGTCAGCGCGGACGTCGTGGCACTACGAGCACACGTCCGTCAAGACCTCGCTACCGCGCGGGGCACCGTGGCCGACTCGATCAGCAGCACGTACTAAAGCGAGATCCGCGCCATCGGCTCGATGAGCCCGCGAACCCCAGGTCGAGTCACCAGCACCGCCCCTGCGTCTGGTTGGCCGGGCGCCGCCGGACGACGACCACCGGAACTGATGGACGTCACGACCAAGGTGTCGAGGTCCGAGCCCGCGAACGCCGGCATCGAAGGTTTCTCCACCGGCAGTTCGATCGTTCGATCCAGGCGGCCATCGGGAGTGATCCGTACGACGGACCACCCGTAGACGCATGCCACCCAGTAGCAACCGTCTTGATCCACGCAGGCGCCATCCGGCTTGCCGTCGATCGACGTGAAATCGAACAGCGGTCGCTTGTTCGTTGCAGCGGCGGTGTCCAGGTCGTAATCGAACGCCCAGATCACCTGCTCGTGGGTATCGGTCCAGTACATCGTTCGACCATCCGGAGCGAAGGCCAGCCCATTCGAGGTCGCGACATCGTCGATGAACGTCAGGTGCGAACCGTCCCGGTCCACCACGAACAGGTGACCGGCGGGGAAGTCCGGTGCATCATCGGCGCGCTCATCCATCGAGCCGATCCACATGCGCCCCAGCGGATCCGGGCGTCCGTCGTTCATCCGAACACCCTCGGTGGACTCGAGGGCGATGAGTTCCACCCACTCGCCGGTAGCCGAGTGATACTCGATGAGGCCGGCACCCATACCGACCACGAACACCCCAGGTCGTTCCGTGACGGCCACGCAGGAGGGTCGTCCGGGCATCGACCAGGAAGTCAGTTCCTGCGTGGACCAATCGAGGCGCTGGATACTCTGCCCATCGACATCCACCCAGTACAGCGCCGAGTCCCGCTCGGACCACACCGGGGACTCGCCGAGTTTGGCCCGATGATCGCTGAGGATCTCGACGCTTGGGTTCACAGTTCCTCGGAGACCTTCCGCAAGAACTCGACGCTTGCCTTGGCGTCCTCGATCGGGCCGGTTCCCGGTTCCGGATCGCCCGTCAGGGAGCAGTCCTGCTCGAGCACGTACCAGCCCTGGTAACCGCGACCTTCGAGGTACTTCACCACCCCGGCGATATCAACATCACCCGAACCAGCAGGCACGAACATGCCATCGATCGTGGCCTGCCGGAACGGCACCTCGCCGGATCGAACCTTCTCGGCCATGTCGTTGGTCAAGTCCTTGATGTGGACGTGCAGGACCCGATCGCCGGCATCCTTCACGACCTGCAGCGGATCCACTCCGGACAAGAACAGATGGCCGGTGTCCACGCACATGCCGACGTCGCACGAATTCAGCAGTCGATCGACCTGGTTCTGGCGCGAGATAGCCATACCCCAGTGCGGATGCAGCGCGGTCTGTAGGCCACGGGCCTCGGTGATGTCCTGGAACCGACGCACGTTGCGCAGGAAGACCTTCCATTGGTCGTCATCCATGTCGATCTCTTTGTCGTATCCGTCGTAGTGCGAACGGGGTCCGAGCACCACGGTGGAAGCACCGGCGGTTGCTAACTGATCGCTCGCGCGGCCGAAGTAGTCGAGGTCGGCTTCCATGTCCTGATCCCGATACAAGATCGCGGGGACGAAGGCACCGACCATCGACATGTCGTAGCCGGCCACGAAGTCCTTCAGTTCCTCGGGGTCGGTGGGCAAGAAGCCATCGGGGCCGAGTTCGGTCGCGCTCAAGCCCGCCTCGCGCATCTCGGCCATAACCCGCTTCGGGTCCATCAGGTAGCCCCAACCCTCGGAGGCGTCGGCCCCCCAGGTGATCGGCGCCCCGGCAACCCGGCTCAGCATGTCGCTCATCGACTTCCTCTCCCATATGCCGGGCGCGGGAACGAACTGCTCCGCGTCCGAAGATCCGAAACACCTTCACGCCGTGCATCTACACGCGTAGAGTACGGCTGCCCCCGGCGTTGGAACGTGCCAACTCGTAGGATCACTCAGGTTAGTACCCGACCCCGCGGGACCGCTAGTCCAAGGGAATAACGCCCCACTTCGCGAAGAGGAGATCGTCGTGGAAACAGTCCGCCTGACCATGGCCCAGGCCCTAGTCCGCTGGCTCACTGCCCAAAAGACCGAGATCGACGGCGAAGTGGTTCCCCTGTTCCCTGGCGCGTTCGGCATCTTCGGCCACGGCAACGTCACGGCGCTGGCCGAGGCGCTGGCCGAAGTCAAAGAGACCTTCCCCACCTGGCGTGGGCACAACGAGCAATCGATGGCGCTCTCGGCAATCGGCTACGCCAAGGCGATGCGGCGCAAGCAGATCATGGTCGCGACTTCCTCGATCGGGCCGGGCAGCACGAACATGGTCACCGCCGCGGGGGTCGCGATCACCAACCGCTTGCCGGTACTGCTGATCAGCGGCGATACCTTCGCGCACCGCATCGTGGATCCGGTACTGCAGCAGGTGGAGCAGTTCAACGATCCCACCGTTACGGCCGCCGACACCTTCAAGCCGGTCACCCGCTTCTGGGACCGCATCATGAAGCCCGAGCAGCTGGTCAAATCACTGCCGCAGGCACTGGCCGTGATGCTCGATCCCGGTGATTGCGGTCCTGCTTTCCTCGCACTACCGCAAGACGTCCAAGCCGAGGCGTACGACTATCCAGCCAAGTTCTTCGAGGAGAAGGTCCACTACATCCGCCGGCCGCAGGCCGACCCCCGCGAGATCGAGGCCGCCGCATCGGTGATCGCCGGTGCGAAGAAGCCGCTGATCATCTCCGGTGGCGGCGTCCTGTACTCCGGGGCCATCGACACCGTGACCGACTTCGCCGCCCGGCGCAATATCCCGGTCGTGGAGACCTTCGCCGGCAAGGGCGCGCTGGTCGATTCGAACCCCAACTACGCCGGCTCACTGGGAATCGCCGGCGACGCCTGCTCCAACGCGATCGCCGAGGACGCCGACGTCGTCATCGCGGTCGGCACCAAGTTGCAGGACTTCACCACCGGCTCCTGGGCGCTGTTCAAGGATCCCAACGTGAAGATCGTCGCCCTCAACGCTCAGCGTTGGGATGCGATGAAGCAGAACGCCACCTCGGTGATCGCCGATGCGGACATCTCGCTGCAGCAGATCGATGCGAAGCTCGGCGACTACGCCGCGCCCGCGGATTGGCTCTCGCGTGCACAGGCGGAGAAGGCCAAGTGGAACGAGCACCTGGACTCCATCGGCCAAGCCGTCAGCGATCCGCCCTCCTACAACCAGGTCATCCAGCGGGTCAATCAGGTCTGCGACGACAGCGACTACATGCTGTCCGCAGCCGGCGGCCTACCCGGTGAGCTCTTCGCCGGGTGGCGGACCAAGCAAGCCAACACCTTCGACGTCGAGTTCGGCTTCTCGTGCATGGGCTACGAGATCGCCGGTGCCGTGGGCGCCAAGATGGCGCTGCCGGACCAGGAAATCGTGTCCTGGGTAGGCGATGGCTCGTACATGATGATGAACAGCGACATCTACGCCAGCGTCATGACCGGCAACAAGGTCATCTACATCGTCTGTGACAACGAAGGCTTCGCTGTCATCAACCGCCTGCAGGTCAACCAAGGTGGCGAGGAATTCAACAACCTGCTGCGCACCACCAAACACACGACCATGACGAAGATCGACTTCGTAGCGCATGCGGCATCGATGGGCGCGAACGCCGAGAAAGTCGAGTCCCTAGACGACATCCCCGCCGCATACGCCCGGGCGAAGGCATCCGACAAGACCTACGTACTGGTGATCGATGTCGCCCAATACGAATGGGTCGGTGGTGGCACCTGGTGGGAGGTCGGTGTGCCCGAGGTCAGCAACCGCGCGGAGGTCCGCACTGCACGGGCCAGTTACGAGGCCGAGTCCAAGCACCAGCGCGTCGGTATCTAGCCATGGCGACCTTCCCGGAGTTCA
Source organism: uncultured Actinomycetes bacterium (assembly GCA_913057155.1). Lineage (GTDB taxonomy): Bacteria > Actinomycetota > Actinomycetes > S36-B12 > S36-B12 > S36-B12. The sequence goes on from CAJXNV010000044.1 coordinate 6,529, forward strand.
CCGACAAGGTGCTCGTTGCCACGGGTGGCGCTTCGCTGATCGTCGAAGCACTCGCCCGACAGTTCGTGGCGAACGGCGGCCGGGCCGTCCTCGGAGATCTCCAGGACGAATACGCGCCGGCCCTGCTTGCCGATCTAGGCGACAACGGTCGATTCGTGAAGACCGATGTCACCTCCGATGCCGATCTCGACTCGCTGCTGGGCACGGCCGTCGATACCTACGGCGGGGTGGACTACGTAGTCAGCGCCCACACCACCTTCGCGTGCGGTTACCTGGAAACCACCCGCGAAAACTGGCGTACGGCCCTGGACGTGAACGTGGCATCTGCCGCGATGTTCATCGAGAAGGCCGTGCCCTTGATGCAACAGCGCGGTAACGGTGCGGCGGTGATCGTGACGTCGGTATCCGGCAAGTCCTCACAACCCAATCGCTTGGTCTACCCGGTTACCAAGACCGCATTGCTCGGCTTGAACCGGAACCTGTCGCAGGCGCTCGCACCGCTGGGCATCCGGATCAACAGCGTCTCACCCGGTTGGACGTGGAGTCGGAACTTGGAACGGCGCTACGGCACACGCGAATACGCCGATGCTTTCGCCGGCGAGTTCCACGCCATCCGACGGATGGCCGAGCCGGAGGAGATCGCCGATGCCATCTGCTACGCGTGCTCGGCGGGTGCTTCCTTCATGACCGGCGCGGACATCCCCGTCGACGGCGGATACAGCGCGCTCGGACCCGAGGCCCTGGGTCAGCCGTACGAGAAGCATCCCGCCATCGACCAGTAGCGTCGCTGTCGTCGTCGTTGTGCAAGTTCGAGCCCTAACAGCGCAAGTTCGCGGCGTGAGCGCGCAAGTTCGCGCCGTAGTTCAGCAAGTTCGCGCTGTCACACAGCAAGTTCGCGGTTAGAGGTCGACGGCGAAGTACTGGGTCTCGAGGAATTCGTGCATCCCGTCGAACCCGCCTTCACGGCCGAGCCCGGATTCCTTCATGCCACCGAAGGAGGCCGCCGGGTCCGAGGCGATGCCGCGGTTGATCGCGACCATGCCCGATTCCATCTGCCGGGCCACCTTGATGCCCTCACCGGCGTCCTTGGCGAAGACGTAGGAGATGAGTCCGTACTCGGTGTCGTTGGCCATGCGGATCGCCTCGGCCTGGTCCTCGAAGGTGACGATCGGGGCGACGGGTCCGAAGATCTCGTTGCGGGTCAGCGACGAACCGTGCTGGACGTCGCGGATCACGTACGGAGACAAGAACGCACCTTCACCGGGCGCCTCACTGACCGCGGTGGTCGCCAGACCCTCGTTCGATGCGCCTTCCACGATCTCCAGGATCTTGTCGCGCTCCTTGACCGAGACCATGGCCCCGAGGTCATTGCTCTGGTCGATGCCCGGACCGATCTTCATCCCGCGCAACGCGGCCTCGAACTTCATCGCGAATTCATCGGCCACCGAGGCATGGACGTAGAAGCGGTTCGCGGCGGTGCAAGCGGCGCCGCCGTTTCGCATCTTGGCGACCATCGCGCCTTCCACCGCGGCATCGACATCCGCGCCCTCGAGCACTAGGAACGGGGCGTTGCCACCGAGCTCCATCGACGAGGGCAGCACGCGCTTGGCGGTCTGCTCGAGCAGCAACTTGCCGACGTAGGTGGATCCGGTGAAGGACAAGGTGGCTACCCGCGGATCGGACAAGATCGCTTCGGAGACGGGACCGGACTTGGAGGTGGTGACGACGTTCACCACACCGGCCGGGGCGCCGGCGCGTTCGAGGACATCGGCCACCCACAACGCGGTGAGCGGCGTTTCCGCAGCGGGCTTGAGGATCGAGGTGCAGCCTGCGGCCATCGCCGGTGCCAACTTGCGGGTGGCCATCGCCGCCGGGAAGTTCCACGGCGTGATCATGTAGGCCACGCCCATGGGTCGGTAGTCGGTGATGATCGTCTTATCGCCATTGGGCCCGTACCGGAAGTCCCCTTGCACGTGCGCGGCTTCCTCGGAGAACCAGCGGAAGAACTCGGCCGCGTAGGTGGCCTCGCCCATGGCGTCGCGCCAGGCCTTGCCGTTCTCCAGCACGATCAACCGCGCGCAGTCCTCGATCTCGGCGGTCATGATCTCGAAGGCCTTGCGCAGGATCTCCGCGCGCGAACGTGCGGAGGAGACGCCCCAGGTTTGGAAGGCATCGTGCGCCGCGGCTACGGCCTCGAGCCCCTGCTCGGGTGTGGCATCCCCGATCTCGGCGAGCGAGCCGAGGGTGGCCGGATTGATGACTTCCAGATGGGTGGCCGTTTGCACCCATTGGCCGCCGACGAGCAGGTTGGTCGGGGTACGTTCCGGTAGGCCGACGCTCACGAGCAGGCTCCTTTCGCGTGTTTGGACAACAGTAGCGAGGTGGTAGCCAGCGCTTAGTAGGCGTTGGTGACGACGAGTTCCTCCGCCGGGAACAAGGTCAGCAGTTCGGCGCCGTTCTCGGTGACGACGAGCTCCTCCTCGATCCGAGCTGCGGAGTGCCCGTCGGCCGCCGGCCAGAACGTCTCCAACGCGAAGACCATGCCCGGCTTGATCTCGACCGGGTTCTCCAGCGAGTTCAACCGGCTGATCACCGGGCGCTCGTGCAGGCCCAAGCCCAGGCCGTGCCCGAACTGCAGGCCGAAGGCCTCCATCTCCGAGGAGAAGCCGAACTCCTCGGCCTTGGGCCACAGTTGCGCGATCCGGTCGGTGGTGATGCCCGGCTTCACGAGGTCGATCGCGGAGTCGATCAGTTCGCGCGCCTTGTGGTACGCATCGCGGTGCGCGCTCGTCGCCCGACCGACGGCGAAGGTGCGGTAGTAGCAGGTCCGGTAGCCGTTGAAGGCGTGGATGATGTCGAAGTACGCCTGATCGCCCGGGCGGATGAGCCGGTCGGAGAAGACGTGCGGGTGCGGGCTGCACCGCTCACCGGCGATCGAGTTGATCGCCTCGACCTGCTCGGAGCCCATCTCCAGTAGGCGATGCGTGGCTAGGGCGGCGACATCGCTCTCGCGCACGCCGGGCTTCAAGAACTCGTAGATGTCCTGATAGACGCCATCGACCATCGCCGCGGCCTGACTCAGGAGCAGGATCTCGTCCTGGTTCTTGATCTCACGCGCATCGAGCATGACCTGCTGGCCATCGCGAACGTCGATGCCGGCAGCCTCGAGCTCGCGCAGCATCGGCATCTCGACGACGTCGACACCGAGAGGCATGCCAGCGACGCCTTCGTCGCGCATGATCTCCGCGATCTGGCCGGCGGTGCCCTGCGGGAGCCCGGAGGTCGGGGAGATCGCGCCTTGCAGACCATTGTTGCCACCGTTGGACTGCTCGGGCTTCAACCACGGTGAATGCAAGCGGTGGTTCTTGGCCGCCGAACCGAAGTCCCAGATCCAGGGCTCACCGGTACGCGTCAACAGCGCCCAGCGCTCGGTCTTGTTGTAGCCCCACGTGCCGATGTGGGTGGCGGTCAGGTAGCGAATGTTCGAAGACTCGAAGACCAGCAGCGCGCCGAGTTCGCTCGCATCGAGAGCCTGTCGAGCGCGAGCCAACCGATAGTCGCGTAGCCGATCGAAGTCGACGCGCTCCTCCCAATCGACTCCGATGATTCCGGGAGCGGCGATCGAGGTCTGCGCGAACTCGCGGGCGGGCGCGGGCTGGCCTGGGGAACCCATAGTCGGGGTCAACTCCTAACGAAACGATGGTGGGAAGTGAGATGGAAGTTCTTGTCGTGCTTTTCCGGCGCTGACCCGCGGGGTGGACGGGGAGGAGCCCGCCCACCCCGGGGTCGACCTCATCGAAGAGACGAGGCGTTCAGCGTCGGTTTACCACTCGGGCGCGACCGCGGGGTCGTCGTAGTTCTCAGCGGTGACCTTCGGGTTCGGCATGTACAGCACCGAGCCCTCGTCGTCGCGGCCGAGATCGGTCTCACCGGTCATGGCTGCGTAGATGCCACGCACGGCGTTCTCACCGTCCCAAGAGGAGGACTGGAACACGGTTCCGTCCAGCTCGCCGGCCTCGACCAGCGGGTTACCGAGGAAGGTGTTGCCGATCGAGGTGATGATCAGGCCCTCGACGTCCAGGCCCTGGGCCTTGGCGGCGTCGATGGCACCGGCGACCATGGTGTCGTCAGCGGCGTAGATGCCCTGGACGTTGTCCGGGCCGACAGAGGTCAGCATCTCCGATGCTGCGATCTGCGACTCGTCCTTGTTCCAGTTACCCGGCTGCTCGGCGAGGATGGTCACGTTCGGGCACAGCTCGGCGACGGTCTCCTTGAAGCCGTTGCCGCGCAGGGTGGCCACCGAGTTACCGGTCAGGCCGTTCACCTGGATGACGCCGATCTCGGCGCCGTCGGCGAACTCGCACATCATCTCGGCGGAGGCAGCGCCCTGGCCGTAGCTGTCGGTGCCGGAGTAGCCGTAGGTGAGGTCGGTGTCCTCGGGGTTAACGTCGGCGTTGGTGATCCACACCGGGATGCCAGCGTTGTTGGCTGCCTCGAGGCACGGACGGATCGAGTCCGCCACGGCCGGCCAGAGGATGATGCCGTCGGGCTGCGCAGCTACGGCAACCTCGCACTCACTGGCCTGCTTGTCCGCGTCGTACTCGGAGTTGGTGATCGTCAGGTTGATACCGAGCTCGGCAGCGGTCTCCTCCATCGGGGGGAGGTAGGTGGTGCCGTACGGCTGGTCGTTGCCCTGCGGGAGCAGTGCGTAGACCTCGAAGGGACCATCGGCAGTGTCGATGGCCTCTTCCTCTGCGGCCTCACCGTCGTCTGATTCCTCGACGGTCTCTTCGACCGTCTCCTCAGCCGCGGTGTCCTCGCTACCTGCGTCCGCGCTGCTGGAGTCGTCAGACCCTCCGCAGGCGGCCAGAGTCAGCGCTGCAGCAGCAAGCATGCTGGCTGCGAACGTAACGCGAGACTTTCGCATTCTGTTGCCTCTTTTCGTTGGTTTCATCTGGTCAGCCACCGGCGGTGGCAAGCCCCCGTGAAGCGCTAACTTCCTGGGGATTTCGCCCGGCCTTGACGCAAAGTCCGAAGACTTCCCGCGACCGAACGAAGACTGTTGGGATCGGTGGTGACGGCGACGAGCAAGATGACGCCGATGAAGATCTGCTGCACCGGTACCTGGACCCCGGAGAGGGTCAAGGCGACCTGCAAGATGCCCAGTGCGGCAGCACCGATCAGTGTTCCGACGATCGAACCGCGACCGCCCTTGAGGTAGTTACCGCCGATGATGGCGGCAGCGAAGCTAGCCAGCAGCACCGTCGATCCCGCGGTCGGGTCGGCGGTGGTGCGCTCCAGGGTGTTGATGACACCAGCCAGCGACGCGACGAAACCGGAGATCATGAATCCGGTGAAGATCCGTCGGGTCACGGGGATACCGGCATCGCGTGCTGCCTGGCGGTTGCCACCGACCGCGAAGAACTCACGGCCGGCCTTCACCCGCGAGACGAACACCTGGATGGCGATGAACACCAGGACGAAGATCAGGATGCGCGGTGTGAGCGGCCCGATCAACGGTTGGCCGAAGGCGATGCCGACGTCCTTGTTGGTCAAGCTGACCGGCGCTTCGTCCGAGATGACGAATGCCAGGCCTCGCAAGGCGAACAACATGCCCAATGTCGCGATGAAGGAGTTGATCCCCACGACCGAGACGAAGAAGGCGTTGATGACGCCGACGATCAGCCCCGTAGCCAGCGCGGCGATGATGCCGAGCGTGAGATCGGGGATGCT
>CAJXNV010000045.1 GCA_913057155.1 uncultured Actinomycetes bacterium
ATCGAGCCGCTGGCCCGGCTGGTCGATTCCGAGCGGTTCCAGATCTTCATCGGCTCGATCATCGTGGCCAACGCGATCGTCCTGGGTATGGAGACATATCCCGGGCTGATGGACAGCTACGGCGGCACTCTGCGTTTCCTCAACGCCTTCTTCTACGGAATCTTCCTGATCGAACTGCTCACCCGCATCGCGTCCTACGGCCTACGCCCGTGGAACTTCTTCCGCAGCGGATGGAATGTCTTCGATTTCATCATCATCGGCGGAGCGTTGATCCCGGCGGTGCGCGAACAAGCCACCGTGCTGCGCCTGCTGCGCCTGGCGCGGATCGTGCGATTGATGCGCTTCCTGCCCGATGCGCGGGTGTTGCTATCCACCGTTACGAAGGCCACCCCGGCCGTGCTCAGCATGGTCGTGCTGACCGTGCTGCTGTTGTTCATCTACGGCATCGTCGGCTGGACGCTTTTCGGTTCGGAGCTACCCGAGCACTGGGGCACGGTGGGAACAGCCATGCTCACCTTGTTCGTGCTGCTCACGCTGGAGAACTTCCCGGTCTACTTGGCCGAGGCGAACACCGTGACCCCGTTCGCGACGATCTACTTCCTGTCCTACGTATTGATCGCCGCGTTCATCATCGTGAACCTGCTCATCGGTGTGGTGATCTCCTCGATGGAGCGTGCCCGCGAGGAGGAAGCGGCTGCGGCCCGCAAGCAGGGGCAAGACCGCAAGGCCGCCATGCTCGACCACATCGCCGAACTCCGCGAGGCCCTCGACGAACTCGAGGGGGAGGTCGATGGCATGCCCAACGGACAGCCGCCGCGTCAGCGACCCACCGAGGAACGAAAGCCGATCCGACCGGAGTAGGAGCCGTCGTCCTCGACCGTCAACGCAACCTGGACCAGCGTGATGGAGTCGTCCAGTTTCGGGAACTGCTCCCAGTTTCCCGGCGCGATGAAGCCGACTGGTGCGGCAGTTGCATCCTCGTCCCCGCTCGCGGCGATATCGGAGGCCAACCGGGCCATGGCGTTGACCACCAGCCGCCCGCCATCGGGCTGGACGAGTCCGTCGCGGTAGCCGGTGAAGCCGGGGGAGAGGCGCAACACCTCGGTAACCAACCGCTGGACGTTGTCCCCCTCGGGCGTGAAGTCCAACCACTGCATCTCTTCCCCCGGTGGCGGGGTGTCTGCGGCGGTGCCACCTAGCGACATCGTCCCGCGACCATCGCGCAACACCGAGCCGTCGGCCATCCGCACTTCGGGCGGTTCGCTCAGCGAGCCGCCACCTTCGCCGCCGCCCTTGCTCTTGTTGATCCACCGGATGATCCCCCAGGTGACGCCACCCCAGATCAGCAGCGACAGCCACCAGGGAAGACCCACGGCGCCGGCGATGCCGGAGGCGACCATGCCGGCGACCACCGCCCCGCCGATCGCCCAGCAGCCCAGGCCGGTCGATGGAGCGGACACGCCACCGCCCTCAGCGCGTGGCCCATACCCGGGCAGCCACATCGACGGCCGCGAATACGTCCACTGCGCGGGCGGATCGTCACCCTTGGCGGAGTTGCAGGAGGTGTGCGCGGGCGCGAGGTTGGAGGGGTCGTCCGAACCGCCCCAGGCCACCGGAACGATGTGGTCGATCGCATCGGAGGCGCCCTGCCCGCATAGGTGGCACACCCCGTTGTGGGAGCGCATCACCATCTCGCGATGCTTCTGGTGCCTTCTGGTCCGCCTTACCCGTGGCCTCGCCACCGTCGCTCACCCCCGAAATCGAAATAATGTTCAAACACGACGTTAGAGCACGCCTGTGACATCCGCAGCCATGTAGCGCAAGCGCCCCGGAGGCTAGGCGTCGAGCACGAGAGCCGATTCGGGGATCGCGGCCGGGCGGGGTTGGCGGGCGTCGGTACGAATCCACAGTGCGTGATCGGCCTCGCGCATCAGCGGACCGTCCCCGGCCCCGTCCCCGACCATGAGGACAGGCACCTCTTCGCCGAAAGCCTCTCGCCAGGCGCCCACCTTTCCACCACCGAAGGTGAACGGCCCGGTGATGGTGGCGGTGCTGATCACGTCATCGAGGTCGGCGTCCTCGCATGCCCGATAGGCGCTGGCTCGGGGACCGGCCAGCATCTGTCGGTCGGTCAACCACCCTTGCCCGACACGCATCAGTGGTGTGATGCCCGTCACACACTCCGGCTCGACGACGCCGCAGTCCTGCAGGAGCGGGTTCACGATCTCGTGCAACGCGGTGCGAACGCACCAAGTCAAACCTGCCGACACCACACGTACCTGAATGCCGGATGACAACAGTGCCCGCAGCAGTTCGATGATGGCCGGTCGCACGCGCACGCCTTCCCCTGGCGCTAGAACGGCACGGGTCAAGCGGATGACCTGGCCCACGCTCATTCCCGCGAAGGCTTGCGCCACTAACGACGACGACGCCTGGTGACCGAAGGGATACCCATCGACAGTGTCCGAATCAGCGATCTGCAAATAAGTCTCGAACGCATCGCGCTGCCCTTGGGGACCGACGCCGGGATCCTGGACGCCCAGAGTCCACCAAAACGACTCGGTGCCTAGATCGCCGTTTCGCCAAGCAGTCGAGGCCACCGTTTCGGTGATGTCGGTGTCGATGATGGTGCCGTCGAAGTCGAACACCGCGATTCGGCCGCTGTTTGCCGCATCATCGGTTATCGAGGAAAGCGCCTGCAGCGTCGGCTCGGTCCAACGATCGTCGAGAAAGCTCACTGGGCCACGGTGGCAGATTCCAGTTCCTCGGCGCTAGCCACCAACGCCGTCGCCGGGTCGAAGGTGACATCGACCTGGACCCCACCGGAGAGGTGATCATGCCCACCGCCGGTGACGTCAGTGAGGATCACCGCACCGGGGTCTTCCACGTGATCGAGGTGGGTGAGGATGCGGGTGCGTGCACCTTGGAACTGTTGGCTCACCACCGTGGCGGGAATACCTTTTCGGTCCCCGTCCGATGTGACATGAAGGTAGGTGGACTCAGGTCTCGTCAAGACACGCACACGCTCTCCCGACGTCCGTCCTGCGGCTTGTTGCACGGGCATCTCCACGCTTCCGATGCGAACGCTGGGTGCGTCATCCGTGCCGGCGATCGTTCCGTGGAAAATGTTCGATTCGCCGACGAAGGCTGCCACGAAAGGTGTCGCCGGATGTCGATAGATCTCCTCCGGGGTGCCGAACTGCTCCAGCTGGCCCTGTGAGAGGACCGCGATGCGATCGGAAATGGTGAGAGCCTCTTCTTGATCGTGGGTGACGAAGATTGTGCTGATCGCCAGCTCCTGCTGAATGACGCGTATCTCGTTGCGCAGCGAGACTCGAACCTTCGCATCGAGTGCGCTGAGCGGTTCATCGAGAAGGAGCACCTTCGGCTGGATCGCCAAGGCCCGAGCGAGTGCCACCCGCTGCTGCTGACCACCGGACATTTGATGCGGGTAGTTGCCCTCTTTGCCTTTCAGGCCCACCATCTCGATCATCTTGCCGCTCGTTTCCTTCATTTGGCTCGCGCTTTGACCACGCACCCGTAGTCCGAAGGCAACGTTTTCTATCGCCGTCATGTTGGGGAAAAGGCTGTAGTCCTGGAAGACCATGCCCATATCCCGTTTGTTGGGTGGCGCATTCTCGATATCAGCGCCATCGAGCAGCACACTGCCGCCGTCGGGAAGCTCGAAGCCGGCCACGATGCGAAGTGCTGTCGTCTTTCCGCAGCCGGATGGACCGAGGAAGGACACGAACTCACCGTCGGTCATGTTGAGGTCGAGTCCGTGCAGCGCGACGAAATCGCCGAATGTCTTGCGCACCGAGCGCAGTTCAACTGTTGTCATGATCCCTCACGATCCCTCACGTTGTGACGACGGTCATTTGGGGGCGGCCACCGCCGAGGCGGCGTGAGACGAAGGACACCAGGACCAGCAGGCCCCATGTGAACAAGACGGTCAGCAGAGCGAGGGCCGCGGCGCCTTGCGCTTCGGCCGTGCCGATTTCCGCCATGAAGACGGGGAGGGTCTCGTAAAGGAACAACGACGACAGCACGTATTCACCGAGAACGACGGTGATCGTCAGGAAGGCGGCCCCCAGCAATGCGGTGCGCAGATTCGGCAAGATCACGCGCAGCAGGATCGTCGTCCAGCCAGCACCTAGGCTCTGCGCGGCGTCGACCAGCGTCTGCAAATCCATTGCTCGGACGCCGGCATCGAGCGCTCGGTACGTGAAGGCGAAGGACAGCACCACGTAGAACGGCACCAAGATCAGCGGGCTGCCCAGGGCCCACGGGGCTAGGCCGAGTAGGAGTCCGGTAGCACCGATCACCAACGTGATCGCTGGGATGGCGAAGACCAACAACGTGATGCCCTCGACCAGTGCGCGAAGGTGCATAGCCCTTAAGTGCACCCACAGCACCGTCGCGGTCATCAAGATCAGGGATGCGATCGTTGTCAGGGCGGCCAATGTGAGGCTCAAGCCGAGCGCGGAGTAGAACCCGGGATTCTCGACGATGCTCGACCAGGCATCGAGTGTCGGCCCGTCTGCTCCGGTGAAACTGAACACCAGCAATGAGATCAGGGGAACGGCGAAGAATACGATCACGATGATGACGAAGGCGCCCAAGCCGATGTGCCTGCGAGTTCTCACTGTGCCCACCTCGCGACACGTCGTTGCAGCCACAGGTTCAGCGCCAAGGCCCCCGAGACCACGAAGATCATTCCCAGTGCCAGTGCGTAGCCGATCTGTGAGTTGGCGGCGAAGACATTGCCCTGCACGAAGAAGCCGATCTGGATCGGCACGAGGTTGACGGTCCCAGAGGTGAGTACCTCGGCGGTCGCGTACGCCGAGAACGCGTTCGCGAACAGTAGGACGAAGGCACCCAGAATCGCGGGTGTGAGCAACGGGATGCCGACATACCGCCAGTACTGCCAGCGCGAGGCCCCCAGGTTCTCAGCGGCCTCACTCCACGCGGCGCGCATTCCTTCGATCGCGGGGGACATCATGATCATCATCAAGGGGATCTGGAAGTACAGGTAGACGATCACCAACCCCCAGAAACTCAACAGGCTGAATCCGGTTCCGTACAGGTCGAAGCCGATGTCGTCGAGCCAGGTGGTGATCAGTCCCGCTGATCCGATGGTGGCCACGAACGCGAATGCCAATGGGACGCCACCGAATTGACTCGCCACCCCGGAGAAAGTGGCCATCGCCGACTTCAAGAATCGAGGGCGTTGGAGCACCGACACGGCGTAGGTCATGATCGTGCCTGCGATCGCACCGATGCCTGCGGTGATGAAGGCAAGTGCTGCGGTGGTCTGGAAGGCGTCTCGGTACTGAGCCTGGAAGATGGCCGAGAGGTTTTCGAGGGTGAATGCGCCAGCGCTGTCAACGAAGGCCTGCAAGACGACGCTGTAGGCAGGCCATACGAGGAACCCGAAAGCGATGAGGAAGAACGGCAGTAAACCCAGCCACGCGGGGATGCGTCGACTTCGGGTCATTAGCCCACCGCCGAGTTCCACTGGGACGCCACTTCCGCACTTGCCTTGGCTTGCTGGTCTTCGGTCGGGAACTGCAACGCATCGAGGGTCTGTTGATCGGGGAGTTGGTCTTGGATCTCCTGCGGCACCTTGCCTTGCTCGACGAATTGCGAGTACAGCGCCGGGACTGCGCCTCCGTCTAGATAGAGCTGGGCTCCCTTACCGCTGGTAACCCACTCCATCCACAGCCGAGCCGCGTTCGGATGCGGAGCACCGTTGGTGATTGCATCGCAGTAGTAGCCACCCATGACTCCATCGCTGGGCACGCTCGATGTCAAGGTCAGTCCCGTTTGGGACAGGACATTCGCGGCCCCTGGCATGTTGAAGGACCAGTCCAGCGCGATGAGCACCTGTTGGTTCGCCAAATTCGCCACGTTGGCTTGGAGGGGAATGTAGATGCCTTCTTGGGACAGTTCCCCGAAGTACTGGATGCCGGGATCGATGTTGTCGAGCGAACCGCCGTTGGCCAGCGACGCCGCCCATACCGCGTTCAATGCCGAGTTGGCTTGGCGAGGATCCCCATTCGTTGCAGCCATGCCCTTGTAGGCGGCGTCATTCAACTCAGCCCACGTAGTGGGCGGATTGCTCACTTTGGTCGTGTTCACGCCGAAGGAGATGAGGCCGAAGTAGGTGCCGATCCACATGCCGTTCGGGTCGCGCAGACGCTCGGGGATCTGGTCCCAGGCTGTCGGCTTGTAAGGCACGACCAGGCCTTGCTGAACGGCTTGCACTGCGAATGGCGGTCCGACTTCGATGACGTCCGGGAGTCTGGCCTGGCCGCGCATCAAGCGCAGTGCTGTCAACTCTTGCGCACTGGTTGCGTTGGGTGATTCGACCGTGACCGGAATGCCGTAGGTCTGTTCGAATTGCGAGATGATCTCGCCGTAGTTGGCCCATGTTCTGGGCATTGCGATCAACGTGAGCGCGCCTTCTGCCTGCGCGGCTTTCACCAGGTCCGGGAGGTCATCCGGTGATAGGGGCGGTTCCGCGGGCGGCACCTCCAGCGGCGCCGATGCACTCTCCGCTTCCCGGAGCGTGAGTGCGCCGATGCCAACCGCAGCGACGGCAGCGGTTCCACCGAGGAACGCGCGCCGCCCGATGGATGCTGCCACGGGAGGAAAGTGCCATGCCGAGGCGACGAAAACCGCCGGCTTTCGGGGAACTTTCGGTGAACGAATGGGCGAGGTGGCCGATGCCCTAGGCCGTGATGACGATCTTGTGCGCCGATCGGTCCGAGCGCAGCGCCTCCAACGCGGCCGCGTACTCATCCACGCCGAACCGGTGCGTGATCAACCCATCGACGCGTATCGCCCCGGCACGGAATGCCGCCAGCGCATCGGGGAAGGAGTCCACTTCGGTGAACGAACCCATGATCGTCAATTCCCGCCGGAAGATGTCGAACGGCGATATCCGCACCACGTCGGCCTCATCGGCCACCCCGTAGTAAACGATCCGCCCACCGCCGCGCGCCAGCCGTGGCAGTTCCTCGATCACGCCAGCTCGCCCCGTCGCATCGATCACCACATCGAATTCCCCCCAGCTGGTCACCATCGCGTCCATCGATCCGGCAACGTCTTCTCGATTCATCACGAAGGTTCCGATATCGGCTAACGACGACGCCACCGCCAACTTGAACTCATTGGGATCGGCGAGAACCACCGACGACGCCCCACCGAACAACAGGAACTGCGTCAACAACACACCGGTCGGCCCGGCCCCGAGCACCACTACCGAACAACCAGCTAGCGGTTCGAGTCGATCGATCAGGTGGGCGATGCAGGCCGAGGGCTCGGCGAACACCGCGAGGTCGGGATCGATGCCGGTGGCATCGAACACTTGCGCCCCGGGGACCAGCAGATAGTCCGCGAAGCCACCGGGTGTCGAGGAGCCGACACCGGCGAAGGATCCGCACAGCCACGGCCGGCCCTCGAGGCAGTACGCGCACGCCCGGCATGCGGAGTTCGGGTTGATCACCACCTGCTGGCCCACCTGCAGCGGGGCTCCTTCCCCGTCGAGGACTTCACCTCCGGTGGCGTCGTTGCCCACCGATTCGACTACGCCGAGGTTCTCGTGTCCGGGTGTCAGCGGGAAGTTGGCGAGGAACTGCCCTTCGTGCAGGTGCAGATCGGTGCCGCACATCCCGGCGGCGGTCATGCGCACGAGTACTTGCCCCTCACCGACGGTCGGCACCGGGACTTCCCGCACGGTGAAGGAGCCTGGTTCGTCGTACACAACGGCGCGCATCATGGGGTTCAGTATCGCGGTCGCGTCGTACCGTTGATGCATGTTCCCGAGGATGCGGGCGGCCACCACCGCCGTAGCGGCGATGCTTGCCGTCACCGCCCTCAGCACCATCACTGCCTGCAGTTCGGAACCGGACTTCGAACCGAAAGCCGCCGAACCGGACCCCGCAGCCGCGATGCCCGCAGCCGTGGAAGGGCCCTTCCCGGTCACTCGTGTGGTCGATGGCGACACCGTGCGCGTGTTGATCGACGGCCAGGACACTTCGGTGCGCTTGATCGGTATCGACACCCCCGAGACGGTGGCGCCCAATCGGCCGGTGGAGTGCGCGGGGCCGGAGGCCAGCGTGTACGCCGAGCAACTCATGTCCGGGCAAGAGGTGTTCCTCGAACTCGATGCAACGCAAGGCGCCTACGACAACTACGGCCGCGTACTCGCCTATGTCTGGGTAGCCGATTCCCGGCAGGACGCCGGCGCGGTGATGGTCAACCTCGCGCAAGTGCAAGCCGGGTTGGCTGAGGAATACACCTACGACGACCCCTACAAGTATCAGCAACTATTCCAAGACGCCGAGCAGCAGGCGCGAGATGACCTACTCGGCCAATGGGGACAGATCTGCTGACCGATTAACCCCGTCCACAGGACGCGTGTTTGCTTTCCCCAGCCGCAGGAATACCATGGATGATATAAATTGGGGAGCCATGCGGCGCAGGTAATGCGCACCCTGCGCACCCTGCGCGCCCTCTGGGATTGTCGAGAGAACCATGTGCACGAAGGACGCGACTAATGGATTACGCGAACGAGGGAGTCACCCATGGATGACGTGACCTGGGAAGACGTGAAAAGGCAGCGCGGATTGAGCTCGCAAGCAAGTGCCGAGTACGCAGCAGCCGAGTACGCCTTCCAATTGGGCCTACGGGTTCGGCAGTTGCGCAAAGAGCGGAAATGGAGCCAGAAGGAATTGGCCGAGCGCACCGGCATGAGCCAACCGTCCGTTGCTCGATTCGAGGCGGGTGGGACGACTCCCACGCTCGCTGTGCTGGATCGGATGGCACGCGCTTTCGATATGAAGTTGTTTATCGACATCACGCCTCACTCGGTGGCCTAGCCCAACTCAAGATCGCTTTCCACTCCCCGAACCCGGCGGTCGCGTGCACGATCCATTTCCGTCTTCATGTAACCCAGCGCGTGGGTGGCGAGGTCCATCCCGTCGCTCCATAGGTTGCGCCAGATCGCCAGGGTGTTCGACATGTTCGGATCGACCACGGCCGAGGAGAAGGACTCGAAGGTGATGACACCTTGATAGTCCATGTCCACCAGCGCGCCGAAGACTTCGTCGAAGTCGATCGTTCCGGCTCCGAGGTATCCGCGGTTCGATTCGCCGATGTGTACGTAGCCGAGCCGATCACCGCAGCGCATGAGCGGTTCTCGGAAGCCATCCTCTTCGATGTTCATGTGGTACACGTCCGCATGGACGACGACGTTGTCCTCGCCGACGAGTTCGAGGTAGTCGAGGGTTTCCTGCACGGTGTTGAGCAGGTTGCTCTCGTAGCGGTTGACGAACTCCAGGCCGATCGTGATCCCATCACCGGCGGCTTCCTGGGCGAGTTCCTTGATCACGGAAACGCTGTTCGCGCGTGCCGCCGAGGTAGTGGGCCCGGGGTACTTGTCCATCGCACCGAAGATCACGCCACCGAGGTACTCACCGCCCACACCGCGCGTGATGTCCAGCGCGGACATCAGCGTCGATCGACCCGCGGCCACGCGTGCGAGGTCCTCGGAGTTGATGTCGTTGTCGAAGGTCAACCCCAAGGTCAGGCTCGTGCGCAACCCGTGGGCCGCTAAACGATCCCGGGTATCGGCGATGTCGATGCGCGAGGGATCCAATGCAGGGATCTCGATGAGGTCGTAGCCGGCCGCGGCGGTGGAGGAGATCGCGTGTTCTGCTTCCTCAGGCGACCATCCGCCCGTCCACACCAAGGCATGAACACCGAATGGGTTGGACATGGGGAGCCACCTTCCTGCTGCGGACGAAGAGGTCTCATCCAAGCCCATGGCAGGTGAGTAGTCGGTGCTTACCCGGATCCGGGGCGCGCCCACTCCCACACGAACTTCCAGCCCGCGTATCCGAGCGCGGCGAGCATCGCCGCTCCCATGAACACGAAGTAGCGACTCACCGTCCCGCCCGGAGCACCGGGCCCGCCGAAGATGGCATCGAGGGGGCCGCCGGTTCCACCGGGTGATTGCAGGCCCACGATCACCGCCGGGTTCAAGAACGATGTCCACGATGCCTGCGACAGATCCACGAACCCGGCGAGCAGTTGCTGCAGGATCGATAGCGCAGCCACGAGCCCGAAGTACCCGATCCATAGCGCCAGCGGCACCGATGCGATCACCGCGGCGACCTTTCGTCCCGCCGCGAGGTTGCCATCAGCCATCTCGACCCCCGTTTCCCAGCACGGTAGTCCGCGCCGGGGAAGTCACCCCCGCAATACCTCCCCGGCGCGAACAGGTGGGCTTGCGAAGTTTCGCTCGCCTCGACCCACGCATAACGAAACACCAGGGGTGTGACAGTCGATCTCCTATTGGCGTCGAATCGGCATTGATCTGGCACTGACTTGCACGTAGCTAGGGTGCGGCCGTGGACGCGCTGATCGTGTGGAAGCTGTTGGCCATCGTCGTGGTCTTCGCCGCGGGGGTGCTCGGTGGACTGCTGCCGTGGAAGGTCGCCGGTTCTCGGCGCAGTGAGTCCTATCTCGGCTGGGGGAACGCCTTCGCCGGGGGAGTGCTGCTCGCAGCCGGCCTTATCCATCTGCTCGGCGACGCCGCCGACGGCTTCACAGCCGTGTGGCCGGACGTGGACTACCCGTGGGCCTTCACCATCGCCGCCGGGGCCTTCTTGCTGATCCTGGGAATCGAGCGGGTGCTCCCGAGCACCTCGCGGCATGCAGTAGGCGCCGGGCACCTGGGCAGCGATCCGGAATCCGATTCCATCATCGAGGCCGCCGAGGACACCTCGAAGTACCCCTACCTGTTGCTCATCACGCTGTCCATCCACTCGATCATCGCCGGGATGGCGCTCGGTGCGCAGCAATCCCTCGCCGGCTTCGTGGTGATCGTCATCGCGATCGTGGCGCACAAGTCCGCCGCGGGATTCGCGCTCGGCGTGAGCTTGCACCGGATCGGGACATCTCTGCCGCGGGCCCGCAGCCTGATCCTGGGTTTCGCGGTCATGACCCCGATCGGCATCGTCGCCGGCACGGTCATCTCCGCGCTGTTGGACTCCACCGGCGAGCAGGTATTCGAGGCGCTGTTCGATGCGATCGCCGCCGGCACGTTCATCTACATCGCGAGCTTGGACATCATCCGCGAGGAGTTCTTGCCGCCGCGCAGCGATCGTCGGATCAAGTGGGTATGGGCGGCCCTGGGTTTGACGCTTATGGCCGTGGTCGCGATCTGGACGTAAAGAGCACGCGACTCGCATCGGGTTATCCGCACGCCCTGAAGAATCACCCAAGAGATCCAATCACTGACTGACGCGGCCTGGTTCCATCCCGTACGGTGGACGAAGCCCGTCAGCGGCGTGCGGGCAAACCCCCGTTGCCCCGCCGCTGGCGGGCCCACAAGTGGTCGATGACGTCACATCCACCGTGTTGGATGGCTGGCATGAACGACGACGACGAATCGACCGCGCCGGCGCCACCTTGGTGGCTGGATCCGGGGTTCTTGGCCTTCGACACCGAGACCACCGGCGTCGACCCAGCAGGCGATCGCATCGTCACCGCCGCCGTAGTGCGCTTCCACCACGGCCAACCGACCGACTCGCGCGAATGGCTGCTCAAGCTCGATATTCCCATCCCTGAGGCAAGCACCGCGGTGCACGGCATCACCGATGAACAAAGCCAACGAAACGGCCAGGACGAGCGCGCGGCACTGACCGAGATCTATCAGCTCATCGCCGGCTCCGGCCTACCGATCGTGGCCTTCAACGCTTCCTTCGATGTGCAGATGTTGAACGCGAACCTGATCCGCCACGGCATCGAACCGATCTCCGCGAATCCGATCATCTGCCCGTACGTGTTGGACAAGCAGTTCGACAAGTACGTCAAGGGCCGCAACCAACGCCGGCTCATGCCCACTATCCAGCGCTACGGACTCGAACTCAGTGAAGACGATTGGCACGGGGCCGCCGCCGACGCCACCATCACCGGCCAGCTCTTCCTTGCTGAGATGAACAACTACGACGACCTCCAC
>CAJXNV010000046.1 GCA_913057155.1 uncultured Actinomycetes bacterium
TCCAGCATCCGAGCCAAGCGCAACTCGATCTCGGTGCCCACGGCCGATCTAGCCCTTCCGCTGCTCGAGGTAGTCCGACAGCGAGACGCGCGTGGCCGGGTCCAAGTTCGCATCCTCACTGCGTTCGGCCCTGATATCCGCCAAGATCCCCAACGCCACGCTCTTACCGAGTTCGACGCCCCACTGGTCGAAGGAGTTGATCTGCCACACCGCTCCCTGCACGAACACGCTGTGTTCGTAAGCGGATATCAGTGCGCCCAGGGTGAAGGGCGAAACCTGCGGAAGCATCACCAAGGACACCGGCCTGTTGCCCGGCATCACCTTGTGCTCGACGAGTTCTTCGGTGACGCCGCTGTCGCGCACTTCCTGTGCGCTCCGTCCAACCGAGAGCACCGAAGCCTGGGCCAGCGCGTTGGCCACGAGCATGTCGTGCTGTTCGTCGACCGCGGGTGTGCGCTCGACCGTAGGTAGTGCGCTGACGATGATGTCGCAGGCGACGTCATCGGTGCCTTGATGCAAAAGTTGGTAGAACGAGTGCTGACCACCGGTTCCCGGCTCCCCCCAGTACACCGCACCCGTCGGGTAATCCACGGGCGTCCCGTCACGACGTACTCGTTTTCCGTTGCTTTCCATCGTGAGCTGTTGCAGGTACGCAGGAAAGCGCGCGAGATCCTGGGAGTAGGGCAGGACTGCGGTGGTGGGGATACTGAGGAAGTCCCGGTTCCACACGGCGAGCAGTCCCATCATCGCCGGTGCGTTCGCTTCCAGTGGCGCGCTTCGAAAATGCTCGTCCATGGCGTAGAAGCCGTCGAGGAGTGCGCGAAAGCCCACCGGACCGATCGCGATCATGGTGGACAGTCCGATCGCGCTGTCCATCGAATACCGTCCACCGACCCAATCCCAGAAGCCGAACATGTTCGCCGGATCGATTCCGAAGTCCCGCACTGCGTCGGTGTTCGTCGACACGGCCACGAAATGTCGCGGGACACCTTGTTCACCGACACGTGCAACGAGCCACTCTCGGGCAACGTGGGCGTTGGTCATCGTCTCCGCGGTGGTGAAGGTCTTGGAGGCGACGATCACCAAAGTGCGTTCCGGGTCGAGATCTGTCAGGACCCGCACCACATCGGCGGGGTCGACGTTCGACACGAAGTGGCAGCGCAACCCCGGCTGCACGTGTTGGGCCAAGGCGCGATAGGCCATCGCCGGACCGAGGTCCGAGCCGCCGATGCCGATGTTCACGATCTCGCTGATGCGCTCGCCGGTGGCGCCCCGCCATTCACCGGTGCGTACTTCCTCCGCGAAGTCCGACATGCGCTGCAGCACCCCGTGCACATCGGCCACCACGTCTTGGCCGTCTACTTCCAGCGACGCCGACCGCGGCAGCCGCAGCGCGGTGTGCAAAGCGGCTCGGTCCTCGGTCACGTTGATGTGCTCGCCGCCGAACATCGCCGCTCGGAGGGCTTCGACCCCGGTCTCGCGGGCGAGTTGGACGAGCAGCCTTACCGCCTCGTCATCGACGCGTTGGCGTGAGTAATCGAAACCGATGCCCGCTGCGCGAAGTCGAAGATGGTCACGGGGCTCATCGAGCAGCCCGCGAACCGTCAGGGATCGACACCTGTGCGCGTGTTCGGTCAGGGCGAGCCATGCCGGCGTGGAAGTCGGATCGATGACCGGCGGTGACCCGATTGCGTCCATGCACGTAGCCTTCCACCGTCGGAATCGGGAGGCGACATGGACACTCGACGCTCACTGGGCATGGTCGGATTCGGGCGTATGGGTGCTGGCTTGACCGCTCGCGCGATCGCCGCCGGCATCGACGTAGTCGTCGTGGACCCCGACCCGCAGACCCCCGATCGGGCCCGAGCCCTGGGCGCGGGTACCGCCGAATCCCTGGCGGCCCTCATCGAGGCGCTGCCGAGTCCTCGAACGGTGTGGATCATGGTTCCCGCCGGGCCGGTGACCGATGCGGTCATCGACGAACTCGGTGGCCTGCTATCCCCCGGTGACGTACTCATCGACGGGGGCAATTCCAACTACCGCGACGACATCCACCACGCCCGTGGGCTGGCAGGCAAGGGCGTCGACTTCATCGACGTCGGGACCTCGGGCGGTGTCTGGGGGGCCGAACGAGGCTTCTGCCTGATGATCGGTGGTCCGCCTGGGCCCGTGGCTGGCCTATCGGATGTCTGGGACGCGCTGGCTCCCGGCGAGCAGGCGGCACCGAGGACACCCGGCCGAAGCGGGAATGCCTCTCCGGCCGAGCGGGGCTGGCTGCATTGCGGACCCAGCGGTGCGGGGCATTTCGTGAAGATGGTGCACAACGGCATCGAATACGCCCTGATGGCCGCCTACGCCGAGGGCCTATCGATCCTCCAGCACGCCGACGCGGGTCTCGCGGCGGACGATGCGAGCAACGATGCTGAGACCGCCCCCCTGTCCGACCCCGACTACTACAAGTACGACCTCCCGGTGGCCGATGTCGCCGAGGTGTGGCGACGGGGTTCGGTCATCGGATCGTGGCTGCTGGATCTGACCGCGGCGGCGTTGGTCGAGGATCCAGGGCTCGAGGCCTTCAGTGGACGGGTATCGGACTCCGGTGAGGGCCGGTGGACGGCGATCGCCGCCATCGAGGAAGGGATCCCGGCTCCGGTGATCACCGCGGCCTTGATGGAGCGATTCGCAACGCAAGGCTCGGACGTCTTCGCCGGTCGGATCCTCAGCGCGATGCGGGCACAGTTCGGCGGGCACGCCGAGAAGACCGACTAGTCACCTTCGGTCTCCAGCCGCACACCGAGCAGAGCGTCGCTCGCGGCGGCGATGAGGGCACCGGCTTCGCTCGCGGCGCGCCCCTGGGTGTTCGCGGCAGCCGACGATCGCAGCGCACGATGCGCCCAATCGTCCAGCGCGTCGAGCGCAGCCGGCGAGCGTAGGTCGTCGGCTAGGGCTTCGCGCATCCGCTCGAGGGTCGACTCGGCCGGTGGCGGGTCGGCCACCGCTATCGCCGCACGTAGGCGGGCGAGGCGCTCGGCGGCACCCTCGAGGCCATGCGGAGTCCAGGCCCAGTCGGTTCGATAGTGGTGGGCCAACAGCGCCAAGCGGATTGCCATCGGGTCCACGCCCTCGTGTCTGAGCGCCGATACGAACACCAGGTTCCCGCGCGACTTGCTCATCTTGTGGCCCTGCCAGGCAACCATGCCCGAGTGGACGTAGTGCCGCGCGAAAGGCCACTGATCGGTGATCATCTGGGCTTCCGAAGCGCCCATCTCGTGATGCGGGAAAGCGAGATCGGAGCCACCCCCCTGCACGTCGATCGTCATGCCCAGGAAGTCCAAGGCGATGGCCGCGCACTCGATGTGCCATCCGGGACGCCCGTGGCCAAGCGGCGTATCCCACGCCGGTTCATCGGCACGTTCGGATTGCCAGACCAGGCAATCCAGCGGATGTTCCTTGCCCGGCCGGTCGGGATCACCGCCACGTTCGGCGAACAGCCGGATCATCGTCTCCTCGTCCAGGTGGGTGACCGATCCGAAGTTCGGATCGCTGCGGACCCGGAAGTACAGGTCGTCGTCGACGGCGTACACGAGCCCCTTGGCCTGAAGTCCGGCGACGTAGCCGGCCACGGAGGGAATCGATTCCACGGCCCCGATGTACTCACCCGGCGGTAGCACGCGAAGGGCGTGCATATCCTCACGGAACAGCGCGGTTTCCCGATCGGCGATCGATCGCCAGTCCTGTCCGGTGGCAACGGCTCGCTCCAACAACGGATCGTCGATGTCGGTGACGTTTTGTACGTAGCGGACATCGTGTCCACCATCGCGCCAGATGCGATGCAGTAGGTCGAAGGCTACGTAGGTATTGGCGTGGCCCATATGGGTTGCGTCGTACGGAGTGATACCGCAGACGTACATGGTGGCCACGGGACCCGGTGCGCTCGGGCGCACCTGACCGGTAGCGGTGTCGAACAGCCGCAAGGGAGGGGCGTTTCCCGGCAGTTCCGGCAAATGCACGCTGGGCCAGGCTCGCACGTGGTGACCCTATCGGCGGTTACTAGAACACCGGCCACGGTATCGCCGGCCAATCCTGGCTCGGCGCTGGGAACCGGCCGGTGCGCAGCAGTTCGCTCACTCGACCCTGCAACGCAGCGATCTCGCCTCGATCCAGCCACTGCTGAAGTTCGGGAAGACCGCCTTGAATCCGCTCGTCCAATTCCGTCAGCGCGCCGAGCGCGGCATCGTCGATGGTGCGCTCCGCCCAACCCCACAGCACGGTGCGCAGCTTCGGTTCGACCGACAACGTGACGCCGTGATCCACACCCCACAACCGACCGCCGGTGTCGGTGATGACATGTCCGCCCTTGCGGTCGCCGTTGTTGATGACGGCGTCGAGCACGGCCATCTGCTGCAGGCGGGGGTCGTCCGCGTGGACCAGGACGAGCGGGTTACCCATCCCGTCGCTGGCCCGAAGCACCGTCAGCCAACCTTCGGGAATCCGGTCGGGCGCCACGACATCCACGAGCCTGGCCTCATCGTCTTCGGGCACCCACATTTGGATCATCCCGGCACCGGCTGGACCGTCCTCGCGCCACACGGTCGGGGGAATCAAGCCGAACCCCAAGATCCGGTCGATCTCGTAGCAGGCGATCTCCCGACCGGTGAGCGTCCCCTCGGGGAAATCCCACAGCGGGCGTTCCCCGCGCTGGGGCTTGTAGACGATCGGAACGCCTGTTTCCAACGTGCATCGCAAGGTCGCGTTACTGGCTCCGAACACGCGACCTTCGATGTCGAAGGCACACGAGCGCAGCGCTTCGAGCGCCGTATCCGGGTTCATCCCCGACGCTTGTATCCGTTGGCCCGCGCGCAGATGTGCCCCTGGGGATCGAGCGGTTGCTGACAGAACGGACAGGTGGGTCGCCCACTGGCGATGACCGAGCGGGTGCGTTCGGCGAACGCGCGGGCGTAGGGCGCGGACAGCCACACGCGCAAGGTGTCGGGTCCGTCGGCGTCGTCGTCGGCGAGCTCGGGGGGTTCGAAATCGTCTTCATCGGAGACGGCATGCGCCTCGATGACGACCAGGTTGTTGGCTTCGTCCCAACCCAGCGCCATCGCCCCCACCCGGAATTCCTCCTCCAGCGGAACGTCCAGCGGCGATTCATCGCTCAGTTCCACTGGAGCCTTCGCGGGTATGGCGTCCTCGGGTGCGCGGGTGCCCCGCACCTCGTCGAGCAACTGATCGATGCGCTCGGCCAACACGCTGGCTTGTTGCTTCTCGCACGAGGCGGTGGTGATCTCCTGTCCCGAACGGGCCTGCAGGAAGAAGGTCCGCTCCCCCGGCATGCCCACCGTGCCCACGACGAAACGCTCCGGCAAGCGGTATTCGAAGATCCTGCGATTCATCGACCGGCACCTCCGCCCACTGCGGCGTCCGAAGCGGCCGCCTTGCTTCCCCTGCCGCCCTTACCGCCCTTTCCGCCCCTCTTGCGCGGATGCAGGAACGACAGGTCCGAGCCGGTGTCGTTGGTGCGGATGACGAAGGGACGCAGCGGCGTGTACTCGATGATGCAGATCGAACCCGGATCGACCGAGATGCGCTGGAACTGGTCGAGGTGGATGCCCAATGCATCCGCGACGATCGCCTTGATGACATCACCGTGGCTGACCATCGCGTACGTGGCTTTCTCGCCCAAGTCGGCGTTGTAGGAGCGGACCGCATCGACCGCCCGCTGCTGCATCGCACGCATCGATTCACCACCGGGGAAGGTCACGGCGCTGGGATGGCCTTGCACCTGCTTCCACAGCGGCTCCTTGCTGAGCTTCTTGAGTTCGCGTCCGGTCCATTCCCCGTAATGGCACTCCACGATCCGATCGTCGATGCGCAGTTCCACGGGATTGCCGCTTTCACTTTGAACCCGCGCGACCGCCTCCGCGGTCTGTCGCGTGCGTTCCAGCGGCGAGGAGATCAAGCCGGCAAGCCGGACCTTGGTGAGGCGCTCGGCAACCCGCTGTGCCTGCTCGAGTCCGGTTTCGTCGAGATCGACACCCGGGCTGTTGCCCGCCAGCACTCCCTGGGCGTTCGCCGCTGTGCGGCCATGACGGATCAGCAGGCACGTTGGCACGACGCCACCTTAGGAGGTGGACTGCACCGCGGCAGGTTGGCGCAGCGCGGATCCCGCGGCGCACGAGGCGACGTTCGCGGTCAGCGCAACTGCACCCTCGTGAGGTGGCAGGATGACGCCC
This sequence comes from uncultured Actinomycetes bacterium, assembly GCA_913057155.1. Lineage (GTDB taxonomy): Bacteria > Actinomycetota > Actinomycetes > S36-B12 > S36-B12 > S36-B12. The sequence continues at coordinate 6,237 of CAJXNV010000046.1, forward strand.
GTGATCCGCGGTGTGGGCGTCTACCACCCCGATGGCGCCGTCGATGGGATCGACGATTCGGCGCGACACGTCCCGGCCGACCATGACCTCGCCGGCGAGGGAACCCGCGAGCTACTCGTGCGCATGCGTGACCAGGCACTCGAATTGCCCGGTGGCTTCGCATGGATCGGACTACTCGAGCCGACCAAGCCGGAGTTGGCGATGGTCGCGGAGATCTTCGCGCTCGAGCAACTCCAGGTCGAGGATGCGGCGAATCCTCGGCAACGGGCCAAGGTGGACATCTCCGAGGAGGGTGAGCTCTTCACGGTGTTGAAGACGCTCGGATACGACGGTGAGGCCGGTGAGGCCGGTGAGGTCGAGACCGGACAGGTGGCCATCTTCACCGGGCCCGGATATGCGATCACCGTTCGACACGGCAAGCACGGCGATCTCACCGCAGTCCGTAGTCGGATCCGAGGCAGCAAGGTGCTGCGCACCCACGGACCGCTCTCGGTGCTGTACTCGATCATGGACATGACGGTCGACGGGTACCTCGCGGTCGTGGACGAAGTGAACGAGGACGTCGGTGAAGTGGAGACGTCGGTCTTCGGCATGACCCCCTCGCCGAGCGTCACGCAACTGATCTACGAGCTCAAGCGCGAGAACATGGTCGTCCGGCGAGCCGTGCACCCGCTGTTTCGAGTGGCACACGATTTCGCGGACGAAGTCTTCGTGGCCATCCCCGAGGACCTGCGACCGTATTTCCGCGATGTCGGGGAACACATCCTGCGCGTGAACGATGCGGTCGAGTCGATGGACTCGCTGCTCATGACGATGTTGATGGCCAGCACCGCGATGCGCGACCTGCAGCAGAACGCCGATGCGCGCAAGATCTCCGCATGGGTGGCGATCGCCGCCGTTCCTACCGTTGCCGGTGGCATCTACGGCATGAACTTCGAGTACATGCCCGAGCTGTCCTGGCGGTGGAGTTACCCGGTGGTCCTAGCAGTGATCGTCGGCATCTGCCTGCTGCTGTATCGCGGATTCAAGCGAAACGGCTGGCTCTAGGTAGCGGCCAGCACCCCGGTAGCGAGCAGGACCAGCAGCGCGCTGCCCAGTACGACCCGGTAGATCACGAACGGTAGGTAGGAGCGCGTGGTGACCCAACGGATCAACCATGCGATGACCAGGTAGCCGATAACCAGCGCGATCGCGGTGGCCACCAGTGTCTGTCCCCATTGGACATTCGGATCATCGCCGATCTTCGTTGCTTCGTACAGGCCCGAGGCCAGCACTGCCGGTATCGCCAACAAGAACGCGTATCGGGTCGCTGCGTACCGGGAGTAGCCCAGGGCCAGGCCGGTGGAGATGGTCGCCCCCGAACGTGAGACGCCGGGGATGAGGGCGAGGGCTTGGCCGAGACCGAACAACAGGCCATCGCGCACCCCCAGCGAGTCGATCTCCTTGCGCTTGGGCCCCCACCGGTCGGCGATACCCAGCACGATGCCGAACACGATCAAGACCGTTGCCACGAGCCACAGGTTCCGCGCCGCGGTCTCGATCCAATTGGCGAAGGTCAGGCCGATGATGGCGATCGGCAGCGTGCCGATGATGATGTACCAGCCCATGCGGGCATCGAGTTCGCCGCGGAGCTCCGGACGCCGAAGCGATCGCGTCCAGGTGCTCAGGATCCGGCCGATGTCCTTACGGAAGTAGATGAGGACGGCCGCTTCGGTCCCGATCTGGGAGACCGCGGTGAAGGCAGCACCCGGATCGCCCCAGCCGAACAGTCTCGAGACGATCAGGATGTGCGCCGACGAGGAAATCGGCAGGAACTCGGTCAGCCCCTGGACGACGCCAAGTACGACCGCCTCGAACCAGGAGACGCCCGTATCCATCAATCGGCTAGCCCGGACTTGTCGAGGACTTCCGTCATCATGCGAAGGACGCCCACCCGTTGCTCGATCGTTCCCGCGAAGGAACCGATGGTCAAGGTGGTCACACCCGCGTCGGCGTACGCATGTAGCCGTTCGCCGATGCGCTCCGGTGGTCCGATGAGTGCGGTCTTGTCGATGAACTCCAGCGGCACCGCCGCGGCCGCACCCGCGTAGTCCTTGGACATGTACTTGTCCTGGATCTCGGCCGCTTCACCCTCGTAGCCCATCCGACCCATCAGCTGGTTGTAGAAGTTCTTGTCCCGCGACCCCATCCCACCGACGTACAGCGCCGCATAGGCGCGAATGGGGTCCGCGCACTCCTCGACGCTGGCACCGGGAACGACGGGCACCGTGGGCACCACGTCGAAGCCCTCCATCGTCTTGCCTGCCTGCTGCCTACCGCGCACCAGTGGCTCCATCAGTTCCCCGGCATCCTCGGGGCTGAAGAAGATGGCGAGCCAACCGTCACCGATCTCCCCGCACAATTCCAGGTTCTTGGGACCGATCGCGGCCAAGTAGATCGGGAGTTCCTCGCGCACCGGGTGAACCGTCAGCGTCAGCGCCTTGCCCGGTCCATCGGGCAGCGGCAACTGCCAGAACTGCCCTTCGTAGGTCACCCGCTCGCGGCGAAGCGCCATCCGGACGATGTCGACGTACTCGCGGGTGCGGGCCAGCGGCTTGTCGAAGCGAACGCCGTGCCACCCCTCCGAGACCTGGGGTCCGGAGACACCGAGTCCGAGTCGGAACCGACCGCCGGACAGCGTGTCCAAGGTCGCCGCGGTCATGGCGCAGTTGGCCGGTGTGCGCCCGGGGATCTGGAAGATCGCGGAGCCGATGTCTATCGAAGTGGTCTGCGCCGCGATCCAGGACAGCACGGTCGCAGCATCGGACCCGTACGCTTCCGCGGCCCACGCAACGGAATAGCCCAAACGGTCGGCCTCGCGTGCCACCTCGAGGTTGTCCGCGTCGTTACCGGCACCCCAGTAACCGAGATTCACACCCAATTTCATTCCGCCACCCTAGGGCCAAAGCCCGGATTGCACCCCAAGCGCCAATAACGTTCACGCATGCAGCAACGACCACTGGGAAGATCCGGCGTATGGGTGGGCCGCCTCGCCCTGGGCACCATGACCTGGGCGAAGCAGACCGATGAATACGAGGCCCGCGACCAACTTGCCGCGTTCTTGGACGCCGGTGGCTCGCTGATCGACACCGCCGATAGTTACGCCCAAGGCGGCAGCGAGGACTTGTTGGGCACCTTGCTGCAGGAGTTCGATTGCCGAGACGACATCGTGCTGGCGACCAAGGCCGTGCAACGTCCGGGCACCGAACGTCGCCTCGATGCCAGCCGTCGTCATCTGCTCAAGGCCCTCGACGCATCCCTGACTCGACTCGATGTCGACCACATCGACCTGTGGCAGGTGCATCGATGGGACTCCTGGACTCCACTGGAGGAGACACTCGCCGCGCTGGACCACGCGGTCGCGAGCGGGAAGGTGCGCTACGTGGGCATCTCGAACTACTCCGGTTGGCAGACCGCCCGGGCGTGCACGATCCAGCAATTGAAGGGTTCGGCGCCGATCATCACCACCCAGATGGAGTACTCGCTCCTCGAGCGCGGCATCGAACGCGAGATCGTCCCGGCCGCCCAGACCCTCGGCCTGGGGATCTTGCCGTGGTCCCCGCTCGGTCGGGGCGTGCTCACCGGCAAGTACCGGCACTCGATTCCCATCGACTCCCGCGGAGGCAATCCCGAGACCAGTGGTTTCGTCGGCGCCTACAACAACGAGCGATCCCATCGCATCGTCGATGCGGTGTGCACCGCCGCCGAGGGCCTGGATGCCGCACCCGGGGAGGTCGCCTTGGCGTGGCTGCGCGATCGACCGGGGGTGGTGGCGCCCATCCTCGGCGCGCGGACCACGAACCAACTCATCTCGGCGCTGGCCAGCGAGGAACTCGAGTTGCCCGAGGAGATCACCACGGCGTTGGAGGACGTGTCCGAACCACCGATGGGGTATCCCGAGGCAGGCTGGGCGCAAAGCCGCTGACCCCCTTCCCCGATGCGGCGTCAAGCGTCGGGCCGATTCGACGAAAATCGGCCCGACCTGTGCCGCCGCAACGGGGGCGGTTGGTCGGTCGCGGTCGTAGGGTCATCGGGTGGGCATGCGGCGCAGCACCTGGGAGTTCCGCGAGGTGAGCATCTCGCGGGATACCCCGCGCGAGGAGGCGCGCGCGTTGCTGACCGCGTCCGCGGAGACCGAACACTGGGAACTCGACCGCACGCGCATATTCCGGGATGGGCGCCGCCAGTACCGCCTGCGACGACGCGTCTATCGGGTCGTGCGCACCGCCTGAGGATGGGGACTCAGCAGGCCATCAAGAAGCGGTGCAACGTTCGGACCCCGAATTCCAGTCCGGCGACAGGTACGCGCTCGTCGACTCCGTGGAACAGTCGCCAGTAGTCCAGGTCCGGTGGCATCTGCAGTGGTGAGAAGCCGTAGCAGTCGATGCCTAGCCGCGTGAGTGCCTTGGCGTCCGTGCCGCCGCTGATCATGTACGGAACCGCCCGTGCACCCGGGTCCTCCTCGCGCAGCACCTGTGCCATGAGATCGAAGGTGGTCGTCTCGAACGGAGCTTCGATGGCGATGTCCCCGTTCACTGCTTCGATATCGATGTTCTCGGAGACCAGTGAGCGGATGGTTTCGTCGAACTCGTCCTCGTAGCCGGGTAGGAAGCGCCCGTCGATGTGGGCCGTGGCTTCGGTGGGGATCACATTGACCTTGTAACCCGCCTCGAGCATGGATGGGTTGGCGGTGTTCTGCAGTGTGGCACCGACCAACATGCCCAGCGTGCCCAAACGGCGCAGCACTTCGTCTGTGTCCGAGACATCCAGATCGATCCCGTAGGCCTGCGCCAATTCGTCCAAGAAGCGTTCGACGGTCTTGGTGCGACGTATCGGCCACTCATGGCGGCCGATACGAGTGACCGCCTCGGTGAGTTCGGTGACGGCGTTGTCCTCGTGGATCATCGAGCCGTGTCCGGCTCGCATGCTCGCGCGCAGCCGCAGCCACTTGATGCCCTTCTCCGCCGTTTGGATCGGATATAGCCGCAGATCGTCGTGGATCGATAACGAGAAGCCACCGACCTCGCCCACGGCTTCGGTCGCCCCCGCGAACAGGTCGGGGCGGTTTTCGACCATCCACTGCGAACCGTGGACCATGCCGGCTTCCTCATCGGGGAAGAACGTGACGATGATGTCCCGTCGGGGACGTTCGCCCGTCCTGCCCCAGTGGCGAGCGACGGCCAGGATCATCGCGTCCATGTTCTTCATGTCGACCGCACCGCGTCCCCAGATGAAGCCCTCGTCCATCTCCGCCGCGAACGGTGGGTGGGACCAGTCCGCAGCGATCGCGGGCACGACGTCGAGGTGACCGTGCAGCACCAGCGCCGAGGCCTGCGGGTCGGTTCCGGCGATACGCGCCACCATGCCGCGTCGGGTATCGCTCGTGGTGGTGATGACCTCGGGCTCGAAGCCGACCTCGCGCAACGCCTCCGCGCAGAACAGCGCCGCCTCCGCCTCTCCGACAGTCTCATCCGAAGGGCCGTAGTTCGTCGTGTCGATCCGGATCAGGTCCTGGGTAAGGGAGATCGCTTCGCGCTGCAGTAGTTCGCGCTCGGTGTCCTGCATGAGTCCATCCTGCCGTGGCATCCGGGGATGCCGCAGTCGTATCCAC
>CAJXNV010000047.1 GCA_913057155.1 uncultured Actinomycetes bacterium
CCTAGGCTCCGCTTCATGCGCGCACTGCTGGTGGTGAACCCGCGCGCGACCACCACCTCGACCCGCACCGCCGATGTGATCGTGCAGGCGCTTTCGCACGAATTGGAGCTCGAAGTCACCTTCACCACCCATCGCGGACACGCACGCGACCTGGGCCACTGGGCACTGGACAACCGACTCGATGCGGTGATCGCCCTCGGTGGTGACGGGGTAGTGAACGAGGTGCTCAACGGGATCCTGCGCGATGGACCGGGCTCGGGGGTTCCGGCGCTGGGCGTGATCCCCGGCGGGAGTGCGAACGTGTTCTCGCGGGCCCTGAACGTGCCGACGGATCCGGTGGAAGCGACGGGGGTGGTGCTGCGCTCGGTTCGCGAGGGTCGTTATCGACTCATCGGGCTCGGGCATATCCGAACCGACGACGACGAACGCTGGTTCACCGTCAATGCCGGACTGGGCCTCGATGCCACCATCATCGACGCGATGGAGGGCCAGCGACGCGCCGGCCACCGGGCCACACCGGCGCGCTACCTGGCCACGACCGTGCGGGAGTACTTCGCCCGGCGGGAGAGCGCCACCATGGAACTGACCCGACCGGGTATCGCAGGTTCCACCCGCGTGGTGTTGGCCATCGTGCAGAACACCTCACCGTGGACGTACTTCGGCACCTTCCCCATCGACCCGTGCCCGCACGCCTCGTTCGAGACCGGCCTCGATGTCTTCGCCCTGCGCCGCCTCGGGCCGATCACCACCGTGCGCGCCGCCCGGCGGATGCTGGCGGCCGCGCAGTCGGGCACCCGGGCGGGCTCGAGCATCCTCACCTGGCACGACCAGCGCTCGTTCACGGTGACCGTCGAAAGGTCCCCCGCAGGGTCCGAACAGGTGCCCGTCCAGGTGGATGGGGAGTCGCTGGGGCGCACGACCCGCGCGGTCTTCACCGCCCATCCGGAGGCGCTGATGGTGATGGGGGCCTCGTAGCCGCCCGCTTAATATTTCGGACATTTAGTGCACTTGTGACGAACATGACAGCAGCTGTCGGCGAAACGTCCGGAATTGGGGTTGTGCCCCGCCCTCGGCTCTGCAACCCTTATGGGGCCCTAAGCACGAGCGCTCGGGTCGCCTTCCTCCGAGGGGCACCGGGGAGATCCCCCGAACCCTCCTAGTCGGGCCCGATCGTGAAGGCTTTCCCAAGCCCCGGTGACCCCGGAGCCCACCACCCTTGGAGTGATCACGCATGGACTGGCGCCACGAGGCAGCCTGCCGTGACGAAGACCCGGAGTTGTTCTTCCCGATCGGCAACACCGGACCGGCCCTCGTTCAGATCGAGGAAGCGAAGGCAGTTTGCCGGCGCTGCCCGGTCGTCGACGAGTGCTTGCGGTGGGCACTGGAAACCGGTCAAGACGCCGGCGTGTGGGGTGGGCTCAGCGAGGACGAACGCCGCGCCCTGAAGCGGCGCAACGCCCGGTTGCGGGCGCGCTCGAACGTCTGACGTCCGGCAAAGTCGCGCTGTTAGCGCTAGTCCCCCACCGGGATCTCCACCACGGCCCGACTCCCGTAATCCTCGACCGCGAAGTCGAAGGTGCCGGCGAGCTCGGAGGTCGCCAGGGACTCCACGATCTGTAGTCCCAGTCCAGCGGCGGCCCGCCAGTCCCCTGCGATTCCCACTCCGTCGTCGGTGATGTCGATGCGCAGGTGGTCGGCCTCGCGTACCGCCTGCACCCGCACGTAGGTTCCGCCGGAATGCTGCACCGCGTTGTGCAGCAGTTCGGAAACGCACATCGCCAGCGGAGTGGCCAGGTCCGCGCGCAGCCTCCCGGCATCCCCGCTGCGCTCGAGCGTCATGCCGGTTTCCTCACCGACCACGGCGAACAACGACGTCACGATGTGGTCGAAGTCGATCGATTCCTCGAATTCGGCGTCCGGGCCGGAATCGGCGGACAGCGCCTCGTGGACCACGGCGATCGCCGCGACGCGTACCTGGGCATCGGCTAGGGCGGCCCGCACGGCCGAATCGCCACTGCGGCGACCTTGCAAGCGCAAGAGCGCGGCCACCGTCTGCAGGTTGTTCTTCACCCGGTGATGGATCTCGCGGATGGTGGCGTCCTTGGACAGCAGCGCGCGCTCCCGGCGGCGGATGTCCGTCGTGTCGCGAAGGAGAACCAGGGCGCCGTCGGCCTCCGCCTGCAACGGAATCGTGCGCATCAAGACCGTCGCGCGGGGGCCCTCGATATCCGCGCGTCCGGCCACCCGCCCCCGAGCCAAGTCGGCCAACGAGGCATCGAGGGCTCCTTGTCGGTGCATCAATCGCACCACGACCCCCGCGAACTCGGCCCCCACCACGTCGGTGGCCAGCCCCAGGCGACGAAGTGCACTGATGGCGTTCGGGCTCGCGTATTGCACGATGCCCGCGGCGTTCAAGCGCAAGACACCGTCGCCCACGCGCGGGGCACCGGTTGCCGCTGTCACGGTCTCCGGGACGGGGAACGATCCGGACACCAGCATCGCGAACAGGGCATCTGCACTGGATAGATAGAAATCCTCGAGCTGCCCGGCCACCCGCGGCGCGAAGGAGGCATGCCGGACGAGTACGCCGATGACGTCGCGGTCGCGGCCGGCATCGCCCTCGGGATCCAAGGTTCGGGTGCTAGGCCGCAGGCGATGGATCGGGTAGGCCTCCACGCCGCTGGGAGTCGAGGGCCGTGCCGCGTCGCGCGTTCGGACGGCACGTCCGAAGGTGAGGGCCTGATCCAAGGCGGCGACCCGGCCCCGGGGGCTGAACTTGCCGATGACGTCCTCGGGAACGCTCGTCGGTGCGGTCGTGGGACGTACATGCGCGACGGCAACCGCGCCGGCGTCGTTCCACGTGGGCAACCACAAGACCAAGTCCGAGAGCGAGAGGTCCGCGAGCAGCGACCACTCCTCCACGACACCGGTGAGCTGCTGCAGATCAGTGGCGCTCAGATCGGTGCGCTCATTCACCAATCTCGCAGGTATCGGCACGGCTCCCGAGGGTAGCGTGCAGCGATGACCACGAACCAGGACGATTCGACCGGCGAGGCGGTCCACGGTGGGCATCACGCGATAGCCGCAGCGAGCGACGCCGGCGCCAGCACGCTGTTCACGTTGTCCGGGGCGCATATCTTCCCGCTGTACGACGCCGCCGTGGGCGGCAGCGCCGGCGTGGAGCGGGCAGGCGATCCGCGCACTGCCGAGCGCGAAGGACCTATGCGACTAGTCGATGTCCGACACGAGCAAACCGCCGTGTTCGCCGCCGAGGCCGTCGGCAAACTGACCCGCCGACCGGGCTTCGCCGCCGTCACCGCGGGTCCCGGAGTCACCAACGCGATCAGCGCCGTCACCGGAGCCTGGATGAACGGCAGTCCCTTGGTACTCGTGGGTGGGCGCGCTCCCGAACACCGTTGGGGCAGCGGTGCCCTGCAGGAACTCGACCACGTGCCGCTGCTGGAACCGGTGACCAAGGCGGCATGGACGGTGCGCGATCCGGCGCGGATCCGAGCCCGCACCGCGCAGGCGTTCCAGCTCGCATCCAGCGCCCACCGGGGACCGGTGTTCCTGGACATCCCGATGGACGTGCTCTTCACGCCATCGGTGGCGGACATGACCGACGACGACGCCGGCTCGGGATCGGTTCTGGAGGAAACCGGGCAGGACCCGAGCGCCATCGGCGTGGATCTGGAGCAGGCAGCGCAGTTGCTTCGCGAAGCCGAGCGACCGGTGCTGGTGATCGGATCGGATACCTGGGCCGGCGGCGCCGAGGAGGCCGTTCGCGATTTCGTTCGCCAGTGGAGGATCCCGGTGATCGCCAATGGGATGGGCCGAGGGATAGTGCCGCCGGAGGATCCGCTGCTGGTGACGCGGGCGCGGTCCACCGCTTTCAAGGACGCCGATCTGGTCGTGGTCGCGGGGGCGCCGCTGGACTTCCGGCTCGGGTACGGCGTGTTCGGGCAAGCGGCCGCGTCCGGTGGGCCACCGGTGCCCGTCCTCCACCTCGTGGACGCCCCGAGCCAGATCGCCCATCACGCTGCGCACGCCAGATGCGTAGTCGGGGACATCGCAGACTCGCTACGAACCCTGACCTCGCTCGCCGGGCAGTCGGGACAGTCGGGACAGTCGGGCCCGGCGTCGGTGAACCCGACGTGGCTGGAGACGTTGGCGAGCACCGCGCAGGCAGCCTGGGCAGCCGACGCCGAACTCCTCGAGAGCGACGCACACCCCATCCATCCGGCTCGGATCTACGGCGAGATCCGACGACGGCTCCAGCCCGATGACGTCGTGATCGGCGACGGTGGGGACTTCGTGTCCTTCGCCGGCCGCTTCATCGAACCGGCAAGGCCCGGCAGGTGGCTGGATCCCGGCCCGTTCGGCTGCCTGGGCACCGGCCCCGGCTACGCCCTGGGCACTGCGGCCGCCCTCCCGGATGCGCATCCATGGCTGATGATGGGCGATGGCGCCGCCGGCTTCTCGCTCATGGACGTCGATTCCCTCGTGCGCCACCAGGTGCCCGTGACGATGGTGGTCGGCAACAACGCCGGCTGGGGACTGGAGAAGCACCCCATGCGGTTCCTCTACGGCTACGACGTCCTCGCCGACCTGAACGCCAGCGCCTACGACCAGGTAGTCCGCGCCCTCGGCGGTGCCGGGGAGACCGTGACCGAGCCCGCCGATATCGCAGCCGCACTCGATCGAGCACGCGCCTACCGCGGGCCGTATCTGGTCAACATCATCACCGATCCGACGATCGCCTACCCGCGAAGCACGACCGGCATCTAGCCGGACTCCTCACCCGGCAGCGAAGCCGCACCGAAGCGGTCCCGATTCACCACGACCCGCGCGATGGTCCCGGTCGCGACGTCCTCGACCCACTCGCCCGACGCCGTCTCGTGGGCGGCACCCACCTCGAAGCGGATCACCCGATCCTCGACCGAGTGCACCCTCGCGCGGGCGGTCACCTGGGAGCCGACGGGTGTCGGGATCCGGTGGGAGACGCTCACTTCGGTACCCACGCTGGTGCGGGAGTCCTCGAGCGATCCGCGCAAGGCCTCGCAAGTGGCCTGTTCCATCAGTGCGATGACCCGCGGTGTGGCGAGGACCGCCACATCGCCACTACCCAGCGCGATCGCGGTGTCGGCCGAGGTCACGACCATGCTGGCGACACCGGTCATCCCGACGTGCACGTCCATCGTCGCGACCCACTTCCCCTTCGGCTGCTACCCGATGCTGGCGAGCGCGTCGCCTTCGCGGACCACATCCCCGGCTGCCACGAAGATGTCCAGCACCGTGCCACCGGTCTCGGCGAGTACCGGGATCTCCATCTTCATGGACTCCAGGACGACGATGACGGCACCGGGGTCGACACGCTGCCCCGCGCTCACCTCGATCGAGTGCACCGATGCCACCATCTCCGCACTCAGGGTGTGTGCCATAGCTCCTCGTCTGCTCGATGTCCGCTCAATACCTGCTCGTCGAATGCGCGGAGCCTACTGCTCGTCGATCGAACGGAACGTGGCACGCACTCGGGCATGCAAGGTGGCGGGTGCCTTCGTTCGAGAGAAGGCACGCACGACCAAGCCCTTGACCGCCCGGTGCGCCTGCTCCTCGTGGACGCAAGGAGGGCATTCGCTCAGGTGCACGGTGATCACCTGGTACTGCTCAGCGGTCACCTCGCCGTCGATGTAGGCGCTGATGGAGGCGACCACCTCGGTACACGGGGTGGCGTGCGGCTTGCCGCAACTCATATTCCGCCTCCAAGTGCTTCGTCGCTTGACGGGCCTGCACCCTCGAACCCGTTATCTGCCCTTGCATAGTCAGCCAACAACGAGCGCAGCGATTTCCTTCCCCGATGGACCCGGGACATCACCGTGCCCACCGGGGTATCCATGATCTCGGCGATCTCCTTGTAGCTGAATCCCTCGACATCGGCGAGGTAGACCGCTGTTCGGAAGTCCTCCGGCAGGGTGTTCATCGCCTCGATGATCTGCGGATCTCCGATGCGTTCGAGCGCCTCGATCTCCGCGGATCGACTACCTGAGGGATTCCGTGATTCCACCTCGAGCAGTTGCGTATCGGACAGTTCATCCGCCGACGTGGAGTGCGGCTGCCGTTGCGCCTTGCGGTAGGAGTTGATGTAGGTGTTGCGCAGGATCCGAAACAGCCACGCGCGCAGGTTCGTGCCCTGCTCGAAGGACCGGAAGGCAGCGAAGGCCTTCGTGTAGGTCTCCTGGACCAGATCCTCGGCATCCGCGGGGTTGCGCGTCATCTGCAGCGCCTTGCCGTACAACTGATCGAGGTAGCCCATCGCCTCGGATTCGAAGATGGCCGCCAGCTCCGCGTCGCTTACCGCTACGGACTCAGTGGTCGGCTCGGTGGTAGTCGACTCCTCACCGGTTCCGGGATCGTCCAGTTGGGCGCTCATCGCTTACCAGCCTACGCACACCCGCACCTACGCCCGTGCCGATGGGCTCGGGTCTCCCGGCACGGGGTCGAGCAACTGCGGATCGTTGTTCGCCGGCTTGCCTACCCGGGTGGATACCGGGTAGGCCACCAGTTCGCTGGCATCTGCGTCCTCGACCAATCCGCGCAAGGTGCCCTCCGGATCCGCGGCCGCCGGGTCCAGCCAGACATCCCAGGCAGACCGCGGCACGAGGACCGGCATCCGGTCGTGGATGCGCCCGAGATCCCCCCGCGCGTCCATCGTGCAGATCGTGCACGAGCGCACCGGACCATCGGGTCCGTTCCAATCCTCGTACAGGCCGGCGAATGCCAGGGGTTGGGATCGTTCGTCGTGGATGAAGAACGGCTGCTTGGGGCCACGTGCACGCACCTGCCATTCGTAGTACCCATCGGCCGGGACCAAGCAGCGTCGCTTACCGAAGGCGGATCGGTACGCGGGTTTGTGGGCAACCGTTTCGCTGCGCGCGTTGATCATCCGGCTGGCGCGGGACGCATCCTTCGACCACGACGGAATCAGACCCCAGCGCGCAACGTCGACCCGACGGGTGCCGTCGTGCTCGAGCACGATGAAGACCTCACGGGTGGGCGTGACGTTGTAATCGGGGATCCGTGGCGATGGCGCTGTTGCCAGGGGCAATTCCTCGGCTGCGAAGAACTCCGCCAGCGTGGCGGCGTCCCTGCTGGCCGCGTACCGTCCGCACATCCACTCATTGTCCGTGGTGGCCGATCGAGGCGGACACCACCCGGCGTGGCGGCACTACCCTGGGGTAGTGGACGGCGATGCAACCTGGTGGTCGGCACCGGTGTGCCCGGGGCCGATCGACGCGGCGGTCGACGTTCCCGGCTCGAAGTCGATCACCAATCGGGCACTGATCCTCGCGGCGCTGTCGGATGGACCGAGTCGAATCGAGCGCGCGTTGCGGTCTCGCGACACCGAGCTGATGGCGCAGGCACTACGCACGCTCGGGGTGGGAATCACCGCCCACGAGGTGGACGATGCCACGGTCGATTTCGAGGTGACGCCCCACTATCTGCGTACCGAAGAGCCGACCACCATCGATGTCGGACTCGCCGGGACCGTGATGCGCTTCCTGCCACCGGTGGCGGCACTGGCCAACGGTGATCTTGCCTTCGACGGCGACCGTGCGGCTCGACGTCGACCGATGGCGACCCTCATCGAGGCGTTACGCGATGTCGGCGTCGACGTCGAAGACGCCGGCCGGGGATTGCTGCCGATCCTGGTGCACGGCACCGGCCGGGTACCCGGCGGTGAGGTGTTGCTCGATGCTTCCCGGTCCAGCCAATTCGTTAGTGCCTTGCTGCTGTCCGGTGCCCGCTTCGAGGCCGGGGTCACCATTCGTCACGTGGGCGGGCCGGTGCCGAGCAATCCGCACATCGACATGACGATCGCCATGCTGGTCGAGCACGGTGTGCGAGTGCGAACGGTCGAGGAAACCGAGATCAGCGGTCATTCCCGGCGCACCTGGCATGTGGATCCGTGCGACCTACGCGCATTCGATCGGGTGGTCGAACCCGATGCATCGAACGCCCTGCCCTTCATAGCTGCGGCCTTGGCCACCGGTGGGCGTATTCGCATCCGGCATTGGCCGCGGGAGTCGATACAGCCCACCGAGCAGATCCTGGAGGTCGTTCGCGCCTTCGGTGGGGTCGTCTCCGTCGACGACGACGGCTTGCTCGTCGACGGGCCGACTCAGCTGCGCGGCGTCCAGGCGGATCTGCGCGAGATCGGGGAGACGGCACCGACCTTCGCAGCGCTCGCGGCACTGGCGAGCGAACCCAGTTCGCTGCACGGCATCGCGCACCTTCGCGGCCACGAGACCGATCGACTCGCGGCCTTGCACGCGGAGATCAGTGCACTCGGTGGTGATATCGAGCAGACCGACGATGCGCTGCTCTTGCGCCCGGCTGCCTTGTCCGGCAATTCCTTTCGCACCTACGAGGATCATCGAATGGCTACGTGTGCGGCGATCCTCGGCTTGCGCGTGCCCGGAGTAGAGGTGGAGAACGTAGCCACCACAGCGAAGACGCTCCCGAACTTCCCGCAGCGGTGGAACGCGCTGCTACCGGCGTGAGCAGACGCAAGACCGATCGGCTCGATGAGGACGATGTCCGCATCCGGCCGGGCAAGCACAAGGCGAGGCCGCGGTCGAAGGATCGGCCCGATCACGAAGATGCCCGGCCTGCGATCGTGACCACCGTCGATAGAGGCCGTTTCACCCTGCTCGATGAGAGCGGATGCGAGCACTACGCCGTGAAGGCGCGGGAACTCGGCCGCAAGGGGATCGTGGTCGGAGATGCCGTCGAGACGGTCGGGCTCACCGACGAGACGACCACTGAGCGCGCTGAACGAGAGGACTTCGCGCGCATCATCCGTCGGCTACCGCGATCCACCGTGCTGCGGCGTACCGCCGATGACCTCGATCCCGTGGAGCGGGTCATCGTCGCCAATGCCGACCAACTCGCGGTCGTGACATCAACGGTCGATCCCGCACCCCGCACCGGGCTCATCGATCGCGCCCTCGTGGCGGCATTCGACGCCGGCATCACACCGATGCTGTTCATCACGAAGTCCGATCTCGCGCCACCGACCCCACTGCTCGAGGCCTACTCGCCGCTCGATATTCCGATCGTCGATGCCAGCCTCGGTGCCGGTAAGCAGCCGCTACTCGATCGGTTGACCGATCGCACGACGGTATTCGTGGGGCACTCCGGGGTGGGCAAGTCGACCCTGGTGAACGCACTGGTTCCCGGTGCCGATCGATCCACCGGCGATGTCAACGAAGTAACCGGCAAGGGGCGACACACCTCCACCAACGCGATAGCCCTCCCCCTCCCCGGGGGCGGCATCGTCATCGACACCCCCGGCATCCGTTCCTTCGGCCTCGCGCACGTCGACGCCGACCGTGTCATCCACGCCTTCGCCGATCTCACGCGGGCGGCCGAAGCATGCCCGCGTGGGTGCTCGCACAACGAGCCGTTCTGCGCGCTCGACGATGCTGTGGCGGCCGGTGCGGTATCCGCGGCACGATTGGAATCGCTGCGGCGGTTGCTCTCCAGCAAGGAGGAGGCGGGCTACTGACCCGGCGCCGGGATCTGTCCCGGTCGGGTGTTCTCGATGATGGCCCCCCAGACCGCTTCGCTTCCGGAATGACCGGTCACGATGGTGGCCACCGTCACGCCGACCGCTGCGACGATCACCGCCACGGCGAGCACCATGAGCCACCACGGACGCGAACGGTTACCGGGAACACCGCGCGCGAACAGCCAATAGACGACGACCAGGATCGCGAAGACCGTGGCCACGATCGGCAGGTTCCGCCCGTACTCGATATGCGGCTCCGGATAGCCCACTCGCGAGGCGAGTTCGCCCCCGGACAACCGTGATATCCAGGCTGCGGCAGCCCCGAGCACGGCCACGATCGAGACGGCGAGTCCGAGGCGATGGATGGACGAGCGCCGCAGTGTGATGACGAGCGCCCCGATCGCCGCCACAGGTAGCAACACGACGGTCGCATGCACGATCAGGACATGTGTGGGCAAACCGAAGATGGTGTCGAGCGGTGTTCCCACGGCCCCACCCTAGGCAGAACCGGATCGAAAGACCCGCCCCATGACATGATTCCGGCGTGCTTCGTCGATCCGCCGCCGCATTCGCTCCCGCTTCGATCGTCGCGGCGCTGCTCGCCTTAGTCGTTTCGACCAACCCGGCCAGTGGCGCGAATGTCGATAGCCAGGTCACGGATGCGGTGACCCAGGCGAACGTGAAGGTGCTCGCTAGCAGCCCGGCTATGTCGATGGGCTCGGTCTACCAATCGATGGCGCATTCCGTCGGGCTGCAGATGAACGATTCCCCGGGACTGGTCACCCACGCCCAAGCGGTCACGACCCAGGGCGTACAACAGATCTACTCGGTGGACACGGCTGCGGAAGCGACACCGACCAGCCGAATGGCTTCGCTGCGCCAAGACTCCAAGGCGAAGGTCCTTCGCAAGGTCGACGCCATGGCGCAGCGTCTCGCCGAGTGCGGCGACGCCTGCATCCTGAACGTGCATGTGCACACCGCACCGGGTCGAGTGCGCGACGCCAGCGGGGATTCATGCGATGCAGGGAACTTCCGGGTGACCGGTGCCGACATCCCATCCTCGGGGACCGTCACCCCCGCCCAACTCATCACCACCTGTCTCGTCGCCAGGATGGAGGCCACCACGGGTGTGGATGTCGAGGGTGTGGCGTGGGTCATCCAGGACGCACCGACCGACATCTCGAGTCCCATCTTTGAGGTCGACCTCTACGTACAACGGCTGCCCTAGGTTGCCATCTGTGGACGATCTCGAACTCGCACTCGCGCTGGCCGATGAGGCCGATGCCATATCGATGGCTCGTTTCCAGTCCAACGATCTGATGGTCGAGACGAAGCCGGATATGACCCCGGTCAGCGATGCCGACCGTGCGGTGGAGCGCTCGCTACGGGACATGCTGGCGCGGCACCGACCGAGTGATGCGGTCCACGGTGAGGAGTACGGATCGGTCGAGGGATCGCGCCAATGGATCATCGACCCGATCGATGGCACGAAGGGCTTCGTGCGCGGGGTGCCCGTGTGGGCGACCTTGATCGGCCTTCGCGAAGGCGACGAGATCACCACGGGTGTCGTGTCCGCACCGGCCCTCGGTCGCCGGTGGTGGGCGAGAGTCGACACCGGTGCCTACTGCAGTTCACCCGGGCGACAGGCACCCCGCGGACCGTTGTCGGTGAGCGCCGTCGGGGAGGTCGCCGACGCGTCGTTCGCCTTCTCCGATGCCATCGGCTGGGATCGAAGCGCCCTCGATCGGTTACTGGGCACCACCTGGCGGCAACGTGGGCACGGCGATTTCTGGTCCCATGTGATGGTCGCCGAAGGGGTGGTGGATATCGCCGCCGAGCCGGCGTTGAAGGTGCATGACGTCGCCGCACTCGTTCCCATCGTGGCCGCGGCCGGGGGCGAGATGAGCACGTTTACAGGCGCCGAGCTGCCATGGAACGATCCAACGGCCGAGTTCTCGCTACTGACCACGAATCGCCGACTTCACAATTCCGTCCTAGATCTGCTGGGGACCTAGCCGCCGACACCGCCAGGCCGCACTATGG
>CAJXNV010000048.1 GCA_913057155.1 uncultured Actinomycetes bacterium
GTCGCGGTGCTGGACGTGCGACTACCCGACGGCAGCGGCGTCGAGGTGTGCCGCGACATCCGATCCGAACTGCCCGACGTCAAGGCGTTGATGCTGACCTCGTTCTCCGACGACGAAGCCCTCTTCGACGCCATCATGGCCGGTGCCAGCGGCTACGTCCTGAAGGAGATCCGCGGCAACGATCTGATCGACGCGATACGTCAGGTCGCCGATGGCAAGAGCCTGCTCGACCCTTCCCTCACCCAGAAGGTGCTCGAACGGTTGCGTCGTGGCAGTGAGGAAGACGAGCGACTGGCCGCCCTCTCCGAGCAAGAGCGCAAGATCCTGATGCTGATCGGTGACGGCCTCACCAATCGGCAGATCGGTGAGGAGTTGCATCTCGCTGAGAAGACGGTCAAGAACTACGTCTCGAGCCTGCTAGCCAAACTCGGTATGGAACGGCGCACCCAAGCCGCCGCTTTCGTCGCGCGGATGGAAACGCAGAAGGACTCCTAGCCGGCCGGCGCCCGCCACATCACGCGCGTTCCCCCGCCTGCCGACAGTCGTTCGGCCACGCACTCCCCGCCCAACTCCTGGGCGCGCGCGGCGATATTGGCCATTCCGGATCGACGCAACGGGCCGGTATCCGGTAGGCCGATGCCGTCGTCGGTGGCGGTCAACACGACATCCGATCCATCGACGGATACCACCACGTCGACCGCCGATGCTTCGGCGTGCTTCGCCGCGTTAGTCAGGACCTCGCGCAAGGCAGCGAGCAACTGCTCACCGGTGCTGTCCGAGACCGCGGTATCGACCGGACCGACGAAACGCACCGCGGGTTCGAAACCCAACGACGACGCCGACTGGGCCGTCTCGCGCATGATGCGCCCACGCAACGTGGAGTTCGGACCTTCGACAGGTTCGTGCAATGCGAAGATGGTTTGCCGGATCTCCTTGATCGTCTCGTCGAGTTCATCGACAGCACGCGTGATCCGCTCCACCGCCGCATCGGGAACTTCCGGCAGTCGACTCGCGCCCTGCAAGGACATTCCCGTTGCGAAGAGCCGCTGGATCACCAGATCGTGCAGATCGCGGGCGATTCGATCGCGATCCTGATAGACCGCCAACCGCTGCTGGCCACGCTGGGCTTCAGCGAGGACGAGGGTCACTGCCGCCTGCGAGGCGAACGGCTCGGCGAGTTCGAGGAGTTCGCGTGCATGCGCGGTGTGCATATCGATGGGGGTCTCGACGAGACGGATGGTGGTGAGCACCCCGAGTATGCGATCCCCCGTGCGTAGCGGCACCGCGATGGCCGAGCCGACGAGGTCCAGATCACCGATCGTGCACTGCTCCGAGGACTGCGCGACACCTTCGCTGAAGGCCCGATAGGTGATCGAGTCCTGCGGCACGGCCGCCCCGATCAATTCACCGGGACCGTCGACGATCTCGATCGACAATTCCTCGCCCGACGGCAGGGCGATCGCGGAGATATCCGCGGCCATGAGCGAGCGAGCCTTCTGGGCGACCATCGATAAGGCTTCATCCGGATCGCTGCCGTCGAGGACAGCGGTGGCGATCTCCGTCAGCGCCCGTTGCCATGCCTCGCGCCGTCGGGTCTTCTCGAATAGGCGTGCGTTCTCGATGGCCACTGCCGCGGCGGCCGCAAGGGCCATGACGGTGCGCTCATCCTCGGTAGTGAAGGACTTCCCGTCCCGCTTCTCGGTGAGATACAGGTTCCCGAACACCTCACCGCGCACCCGGACCGGGACACCGAGGAAGGTCCGCATCGGCGGATGGTGCGCCGGGAAGCCGACGGTCTTGGGGTGGTCGGTGATCCGATCCAGCCGGATCGGCACGGGATGCTCGGTCAGTAGACCCAGGATCCCGCGACCCTCGGGGAGCTCCCCGATCTCCTCGGCGGCTGCGGGGCTGATGCCGACGTGGATGAAATCGGCGAGGTTGCCGTCGTCGTCGAGGACGCCGAGTGCTCCGTACTGGGCATCGACCAGATCCGTCGCGGCCTGGACGATGCGGCGCAACGTTGCCGGTAGTTCCAGTCCCGCGGCGACAGCCACAACTGCGGAGAACAAGCCACGATCGATGTCCTCGCGCACGGTTCCATCATGCCCCCGCTAGCGGGCTACGGCTACACCCACCGGCAACTGTTGCATCACATCGAGCATCCGCTGACCTTCGCGCTGGCGCCGCACCTGCTGGGCGTACCAACCATCGAGGGCCATCAACTCCTCGTGGCTGCCCTCGGCGACTATCCGTCCCGCACGCATCTCGATGATCCGATCCACTCCCTCGACCACCTGGTGGGAGATGATCACAGCGGCCGCCCCGTGCGTCTCCCGCGCGATGGTCTGCTCGATATCCAGTGATGTCTCCCGGTCGAGGTGCTCGGTGGGTTCATCGAGCACCAGCGCCGATCGTTGCGCCAGCAGCAGCCGCGCAACCGCCAACCGCTGCCGCTCACCACCGGACATCCGCGCACCGAAGGCACCGACCCGCGATTCGATGCCTTCTGGCAGGGAACGCACCCACTCGGCCAACTGCGCGCGTTCCAACGCCGACCAGATCTCGTCCAGCGATGCATCCACCCGACCCAATCGGACGTTCTCCTCCACCGAGGTGTCGAAGACGTGGGCGTGCTGGGAGAGCAGTCCGATCGTGCGGGCGACGTGGTCGGACCCGACCGCGGAAACCTCACGGCCGTTCAGTAGGACACTGCCCTGGTAGGGCAGGAATCCCATGATGACGGCCGCCAATGTGGACTTGCCCGAGCCGCTCGGCCCCATGATCAATACCCGTTCCCCGGCGGCCAACCGCAGATCGACGTCGATCAGCGCGTCATCGACCGCACCCGGCCAACGAGCCCGCACCGAGTTCACCTGCAAAGAATCGAACGGTTCGATCCCGTCTTCTGCACCGCCTGCCTCGTCCGGGAGTAGCTGTCCGGCGGTGACCTGCTCGCCCGCCTCGGTGATCGCCTCCAGCCGCACCGCAGATCCGCGGACCCGCTCGCGCGCGATCGCCGCGGTCGGCACCGTGGTCAATACGTCGAACAAGGCCAACGGCAGCAGCGCGATCACCGCCAGCCATACCGGGGCGATCTCCCCAGCCGCGACCCTGGGGACGGTCACGGCGATCACGCCCGTCACCGCTAGGCCCTGCAGGATCATGCCGACCGCTGCGCCCACCCCGAGTGCACCGGCTTCCCTCGTCTCCGCGCGAGTCAGTTGCGCATCGCGCACGGCGAGGGCTCGAGTTGCCGGTCGCCGCGCGCCGTAAGCGGTCAGGACGGCTGCCGCATCGACGATCGCGATGACGGATTCGATGAGCGCGCCACGAGCCGGCGCGATCGCCCCTTCCGCGCGGCGCACGATCCGCCCGACGATCCACGGCCACACCAACACGGCCGCACCCGCCAAGATCGCCAACGTGATGCCCGCTTGCGGCAGCAGCCAGACGACGAAAGCCGACGTAGCCAAGGCGACGATCCCGGCTTGCACCCATGGAAGAACGACGCGCAGCGGGAGATCGAGTGCGGTGTCGACATCGGCGCCGAGCCGCGCGAGCAGGTCGCCGCGAGTGAATCGGGATAGCCCGAGCGGAGTGATCGACTCCAACGAACGGTAGACGCGCACCCGCAAAGTGGTCAGCCCACGGAAAGCGGCATCGTGCCCGACGAGTCGCTCCAAGTAGCGCATCAGTCCACGACCGAGTGCGAAGGTGCGCACCATGACCGCTGCGACGGTGAGCGTGAGGACAGGTGGCATCTCGGCCGCGCGGGCGATGAGCCACCCGCTGGTGCCCAGCAGCGCGACGGCACTCGCCGAGGCGAGGAACCCCAAGAAGGCAGCTAGGTAGATCTCGCGTCGTTCGCTGGACACGTCGTTCCACAGCGCCCGCATGGCGGAAGCGGAATGCGTCGTCGTTTCGGACACGTTCACCACCCCCGCTGCCCGGGCAGTGAGACCGCTGCCGCTGGCTGCGGTACCGCAACTTGCGAGGCCGCGGGAGCCACGAGCACCACCTGATCGCTGACGTCCACCAGGGCCGGGCGGTGCGCCACCACGATCACGACGGCGCCACGACGTGCCGCCGCCTGCACCGCTTCGATGACCCGCGCCTCGCTATCGCCATCCAATGAGGCGGTCGGCTCATCGAGCAGCAGAACCTGCGGACGCCCTGCGATCGCGCGGGCCAAGGCGAGCCGCTGCCGTTGGCCGATCGAGAGTCCGGATCCGTCCGCTGCCAATCGGCGATCCAAGGCCGCGCCTTCCTCCAGCAGCCCGACGGCCGTGAGCGCAGCGCGCACATCGTCTTCAGCGAGTCCGCGTCCGACATCAACGCACGCGTAGATGGTGGGTTCGGGATCGAGGTGCGCATCGACGATCGGTGGGTGCTGCGGTAGCCACCCGATGCTGTTTCGCCACTGATCGAGATCGAGTTCCGAAAGGTCGATGTCGCCCACCGTCACATGGCCATCGCTGGGTGCGAGATATCCCAGTAGCGCGGACAACAACGACGACTTCCCACCACCTGAGGGTCCGACCAGCGCAGTGACGGTTCCCGGGCGTGCGGTGAAGGTCACCGGCGCCGATCCACTCTCCGGACGGTCGGGATAGCGAACGACGACGCCCTCCACCGTGATCGGTGCTGCCTGCGGTAAGGCCCGCGTGCCACCCGCGACCGGTAGCGGTGTCTCGATGATCGTCAGCATCCGATCCGCCGCACCGAGCCCTTCGGCCGCCGCGTGGAAGTGCTGACCCACGAGTCGAAGCGGTAGGTAGGCCTCCGGGGCGAGCACCAGGATGAACAAGGCGACCGAGTAGACGATCTGATCCTCCGCGAGCCGCAAGCCCACCGATACGGCCACGAGCGCGACGGATAGCGAGGCCAGTAGTTCCAGCGCGAGGGATGACAAGAAGGTGATCTTCAACACCGACATGGTGGTGCTGCGGTAACGGTCACCTATGGCGTCGATCGCCTCGGCTTGGGTCTTCGCTCGACCGAAGATCTTCAAGGTCGGCAAGCCGGAGACCAAGTCCAGGAAATGGCCGGACAACAGTGACAGCGTGCGCCACTGGCGATCGACGCGGCGCTTCGTATACAGGCCGATCAAGATCATGAAGATCGGGATCAACGGAAGTGTGACGGCGATGATGAACGCGGAGAGCAGGTCTTGGCCGAGGACCGTTGCCAACACCGCGATGGGAACGATCACCGCGAGCACCAGCTGGGGTAGGTATCGGGCGAAGTAGGAGTCCAGGGCATCGACTCCTCGGGTCACGAGCGCGCTGAGATCAGCGGGGTCGCGTCCTGCGGGTCCCTGCGGGCCGAGCGCGAGCGCGTGATCCAACGCCGCTTCCCGCAGTTCGCGCTTGGCCCGCGCCGACGAACGCACCGCTGCAGCCTCCGCGGACCAAGCCAATAGGCCTCGGAGTACGAAGATCCCCAGCAGGATCCCGACGGCACCGGAGACGTTCGCCCAAGTTGCCCCCTCGCTCGTGACATCGACGATCACCCCGGACAGCAGCCGGGCCTGCCAGATGACCAGTCCGGCTGTGATCACGCCGATGACCACGGCGACGATCAGGAAACCCCGAGTGCTTCGGGCGTACCTCAGTAACCGCGGATCGACAGGCCGCACGCCTCGACTATTTCGTAGCGGCGAAGCGGTCGTCGGCGCGACCCGCCGACGGTTGGGGCGGGATCATGCTGGTGCTGATCCGCTTGCGGAATACCCAGTAGGTCCAACCCTGGTACGCGAGCACGATCGGCGTCATGATCACCGCGACCCAGGTCATGATCGTCAGGGTGTATTCCTGGCTCGAGGCATTGGTGACGGTGAGGTTGAAGGCCGGATCGATCGAGCTGAGCATGACGTTCGGGAACAGTCCGACGAACAAGGAAGCAACCGCCACCAGGATCGTTCCGGCGCTGAGTGAGAAGGCCCAGCCGTCGCGACCCTTGAGCACCATCCACAGCGCGCCGATCCACAGCACCGCGGCGACGAGCGCCATCGGCAAGGTGATCGACACCCGCTCGGAGAAGGCCTGGGTCCACAGCAAGGTGGCCACCGCTGCCACCGCAGCGACGAGGCCGACCCGCAGGGCCGCTGTCCGCGCTGCGGCTCGCACCTCGCCGCGGGTCTTCAGCATCAAGAAGATCGCTCCGTGGGTCGTGAAGATCGTCAGCGTCATCACGCCCATGAGCAGTGCATAGGGGTTGAGTAGGTCGAAGAAGTTCCCGACGAAGTTCAGGTTGCTGGCGTTATCGGCGGTGGTGCCTTCGAGGGGTGCGATCGGCGAACCACCGATCACGTTGCCGAAGGCCACACCGAAGAGCAGCGCCGGTACGGCCGAGCCGACGAAGATCGCCTTGTCCCAGCGATCCCGCCAAGCTTGGGAATCCCGCTTTCCGCGGTATTCGAACGCCACACCTCGGATGATCAGCGCGAGCAGTAGCACGAACAGGGCCAGGTAGAAGCCACTGAACATCGTGGCGTACCAAAGCGGGAACGCCGCGAAGGTCGCACCACCGGCCACGAGTAGCCATACCTCGTTGCCGTCCCAGACGGGTCCGATCGTGTTCACCATCACCCGGCGACGAAGGTCGTCCTTGCCGATGAACGGCATCAGCACTCCGACGCCGAGGTCGAACCCGTCGAGCACGAAGTACCCGATCCACAGCACCGCGATCAGGATGAACCAGATGGTTACCAGATCCATGATTTCTCCCTAACCCTTCTCGTCTTTCCTGATCAGTACGCGAAGTACAGCTGCTTGTCTTCGTCTGCTTGCTTCGCCGCTTCCTCGTAGGGATCGGCGACCACCTGTTCGGGTGCACCCTGCTTGATGTACTTCAGCAGGAGTGCGACTTCGATAACGGCGAGGATCGCGTAGACCAGCGTGAAACCGATGAGCGAGATCCACACTTCCGTCGTCGTCAGCAGCGGCGAAACGGCATCCGCGGTGAGTTGCTCACCGAACACCACCCAGGGTTGTCGACCCATCTCGGTGAAGATCCAGCCGAACGTGGATGCGGCCAAAGGTGCCAGGACGATGAGCGGTGTGGCGATCCCGAAGGCCCTGCTAACCGGCCCGGTCCCCTGCGGATTTCGACCACGGCGGTAGCGCCATAGCGCCCACAGCGCCCAGGCGGCCGCCAGCATGCCCACGCCGATCATCAGGCGGAAGCTCCAATAGGTGACCGGCACGTAGGGCACGTAGTCACCCGGGCCGTACTGCGCTTCATAGGCGGCCTGCAGGTCGTTGATGCCCTCGACGGTGGCATTGAAGTCGCCGGTGGACAGGAAGGACAGCAATCCGGGAACTTCGATGATGGGTGTCGCGGAGTCGCCGGTCACATCCCCGATGGTCAGCACCGAGAAGGGGGCGTCTTCCTGTGTGTCGTAGAGGGCTTCGGCAGCCGCCATCTTCATCGGCTGCTGCTCGACCATGATCTTGGAGAACAGGTCCCCGGTGATCGAGACACCGACTGCGGCTACGAGCGTGACCACGGCGCCGGCCTTCATGGCCGGACGGAACACGTCCACCTGGCGGTTCTTCGTCAAGAACCAGGCACCGACGGCTGCCACTGCGGCACCGGAGACCATGAACGATGCCGTCATGGTGTGCAGGAACGCCATCACGGCGGTGTTCTGGAACAGCACCGCGCCGATGTCGTTGAGCACCGCACGGCCCGTGGCCGGATCGATCTCGTAGCCCACGGGGTGCTGCATCCATGCGTTGGCAGCGAGGATGAAGTACGCCGAGAGCATGGTGCCTACGGCTGCGGCCCAGATGGTCGCTAAGTGCAACTTCTTGGGCAGTCGATCCCACCCGAAGATCCACAGTCCGAGGAATGTCGACTCCAGGAAGAACGCGAGCAAACCCTCCATGGCGAGCGGGGCACCGAATACATCGCCCACGAAACGCGAGTACTCCGACCAGTTCATGCCGAACTGGAACTCCTGGACGATTCCGGTCACCACGCCCATGGCGAAGTTGATGAGGAACAGTTTCCCGAAGAACTTGGTGAGCTTGAGGTAGATCTCCTTGCCGGTGAAGTGCCACATCGTTTGGAACATGGCAACGAACCACACGGTGCCGAGGGTCAGCGGCACGAACAGGAAGTGGTAGATCGTCGTGATGCCGAATTGCCAGCGGGAAAGGTCTAGCGCGCTGCCCATGGTCTGCTCCTCGTTCAGGTCTGCAGCCAAAGTCTCCGCTCACGAAACGGCGATCACACCCGACAAGGGTCGGAATTCATCGGGACTTTGGTCCCGAACAATGCGCGCAGCGCGCATGGAGCGATTACGACGCGATTTCCCGCCGGAAGGCCTGCGCCACTTCGATCACCCGGTCGTTGGCCTCGGTCTCGCCGATGCTGATTCGAACGCCCTCGCCGGGGAAGGGTCGGATCGTGATGCCGGCCGCCTCGCAGGCTGCGGCGAACTGCTCCGCTCGATCGTCGAGGCGAAGCCAGATGAAGTTCGCGTGGCTCGGGTGGATCGTCCAGCCCTGCTCCGCGAGCGCCCGCCAGACCCGGTCGCGCTCCTGCGATAGGTGCTGCACCCGCTCGAACAGCTCCGGCTCGCTTTCCAAAGCGGCCAGGGCCGCGGCTTCGGCGATGCTGGAGACCCCGAAGGGAAGCGCCGTCTTGCGAATCGCCTCGGCTATCCGCGGCGACGCGATCGCGAAACCGACCCGCAGACCGGCGAGCCCGTATGCCTTGGAGAAAGTACGGATAACGACGACGTTCTCCCGCCCGCGAGCCATCTGCAGACCATCGGGGACCTCGGGATCGACGATGAATTCCCGGTACGCCTCGTCGAGGACCACGATCACATCAGAGGGAACGCGGTCGAGGAAGTCACGTAATTCGCTTTCGCGCACCGCTTCCCCGGTCGGGTTGTTCGGATTGCATACGAAGACCACGCGGGTGGTCTCATCGATGGCGTCGGCCATCGCCGCTAGATCGTGGCGTTCGTCGTCGAGGAGTGGGACTTGGATGCTGCGCGCACCGGTCATCTGCACCCAGATCGGGTACGCCTCGAAGCTGCGCCAGGGATAGACGACGCTGTCCCCCGGTCCGGCGGCCGCCCACAGCAATTGGCCCACCACCGCGACGCTCCCGGTTCCCAGGGCGATCTGCTCGGGTTCCACGTCGAAACGCTGGGCGAGTGCCTGCACCAACCGCCGGCTGAACGGATCCGGGTAGCGGTGCACGTCACGCGCGGCCGCCTCGATGGCTTCGCGCACCCGTGCCGGCGGCTCGAACGGTGTCTCGTTGCTGGAGATCTTGTACGTAGTGATGTCGGTTCGCTCGACCGGTGCCTGCCCGGCCTTGTACGCCGGAAGGGACTCGATCTCCGGACGCAGTCGGGGCGAACTCACAGGCCAAGGGTAGGGATCAACGCTAATTGCGGCTCGTCGCGCCTCGAACCTGGCAACCTGCCCCCATGAACCTGCGCACGAATCTGCGGGACCAGCCGCTACGTCGACGCCTGTTCATCGGATTCGTTGCGATCGCCGGCACGCTGTCCCTCATCGGAGTGATCGTCGGGCTGCAGTACCTGATCACCTACAGCGGCGCGGTGCGCTTGCAGGAGAGACTGACCCCCGCCGCCGAACTGGCGGACAACCTGCTGCTGGCCCAAGCATCGGCGTCCGGTGATCTCAGCGATTACGTACTTACCGATCGGAACCGGGCCCGACGCGCTCACCAGGACTCCATCGAGGATGCCGACGCTTTGATCCGGCTGCTGGAAGTCACCTTGGACGACGATGCGGCTTTGGTCGGACAACTCGCCGGAGTGCGGGCCGCGCAGCAAGTCTGGTTGAACGAAGACGCCGCTCCCACGTTGGAACTCATGGAACAAGGCGATGAGGCCGGGGCAGCCCGCGCCACGAACCTGCCTCGGGCGTGGGATGCCTACGACGCCATGATCGCCGCGACGACCGACTTCCGGGACAGCATCGAAGTAGAACGCGACGCCGCGCGAGACCGCGTCGATTCGTTCGCCCGCCAACTCGGATGGTGGCTACTGTCCTTGGCGCTGGCGATGCTCGCGATCGTGGGCGCCTCGTTCGGTGCGCTGAACTCCTGGGTGTTGTTCCCATTGCGGTCGATTCGTCGCGACTTGGCCAAGGCCGCCACCGACACCCATACCCACCCGATCGAGGGAACCGGGCCGCCTGACTTGATCGCTGTTGCAACGGATGCCGAATTGCTCCGCAGATCGTTGGTAACCGAGATCGACGAAGCGCGCGCCGCCCGCACGGGTTTGGCCCAGGATGCACCGCTCGTGGCGCAGATGCGTTCGGTCTTCGATCAACGCTCCCCCGCGAACGTCGCAGGTATTCGACTAGCGGGCACGAGTTCCTCGGCGGAGGGGGTGCTCGCCGGTGATTGGTGGGACACGATCGCGATCGATGCGAACCGGTTGGCTCTGGTGGTCGCCGATACCTCCGGCCATGGAACCGCCGCCATCATCACCGCGTTGCGCGTGAAGGACTTGCTGCGCGGGGCGCTCGCGACCGGTCTCGATCCGGCTGCCGCGGCGGAACTCGCCGCCGTGTCCTGCCGCGATGATGACAACTTCGTCACGGCATTCATCGCCATCATCGATACCGAATCCGCAACGATGACCTTCACCAACGCCGGCCATCAACCGGCCGTGCTCGTCACCGCGGACAAGGAGACGGTCCTGTGCGAGGGAACCGGGCCGCTGATGTCGAGTCTGGGGGGTTCTTGGCGCCAAGAGACCATCCCGCTTCGGCCCGGGGATTGCCTGATCGTCTTCACCGACGGACTCATCGAAGGCCACGGAGCCGACGGCACGGACCTCGAGCCGGAAGACATCTCCCGCATCATCCGCAGTTTGGACGCGCCCGTCCGGCAGGACGCCGACGAGGTGCTCGCCCGGGTGATCGCCGGAATTCGGTCGCGATCGGCGACATGGCAGCGCGACGATGTGACCGCATTGACCGTATGCCGATCGGTCATGGCACTATGACCGCATGCGATTGACACTTCCCCACATATACCGATCTTTCGTAGCCCTCCTCACCCTTGCTTTGGTGGCTGGCCTATCACTCTCGCTGGCTGGACCGGCTGAAGCGAGGAAGTACAACAGCCTGGTCAACTTCGACAGCGTGCGTGGGCAGATCATTCAGCCGGAGATGTTCGGCCTGCACGTGAAGAACGAGCAGTACGGCGTCTGGCCCTCGATTCCGTTCGGCTCCCTGCGCCTATGGGACAACGACGTCGCCTGGTCCCAGATCGAGGTCGCCCC
>CAJXNV010000049.1 GCA_913057155.1 uncultured Actinomycetes bacterium
AGTTGGTCGTACAGGGCCCGACTGCCGTCGTCGTACTCCACGTACATCCACCTCGGTGTGCGTAGCGCCGAGAACGGCGGCGGGATGTACGGCAGATAGTCCGGATCGTTCTTGTTCGTCTCGCCGATGGATTCGGAGAGTGCCGCGTTGCGCCATTGTGGGGGAGCCTGGCCGGCCGCCAGGAACGGAACCATCGAGCGTCCATCTACCCACTCGGGGGCTTGCCCACCGAGTATCTCGGTGAACGTGGGAGCAAGATCGATCGTCGAGGTCATCTCCTCGACCTCGACGCCCGCGGGTATGCCCGGGCCGATCGCGATCATCGGAACGACCGTGTCGGCTGCGTAGGGAGTGCGCTTGCCCTTGGGCATCCGGTACTCACCGACGTGGTAGCCGTTGTCGGACGTCAACACGACCAACGTCTCGTCGGCCTTCCCGGTGGCTTCCAGTTCAGCGAGTACGGCTTCGACCGAATCGGCGACCGTCTCCGCGGACTGGGCGCGCTTGCGCCACACCTTGTCGAGCTCGGAGATCTTCCAGTCCGACAGCTTGGGGAACTCAGCGAGCCAGTCCGGCTCGTTCTCCCCGTAGGTGTTGTGCGCGGGTGTGCGTGGGGCGACGGTTCCGGTGTGCGTTCCGAGATGGCGAGGAGCGGTCGCGAACGGCTTGTGCGGCGTGTAGTTCGACAAGTACAGGAAGAACGGTTCATCCGTCTCCGCGATGAACGTGCGGGCCTTGTCGTTGAGGACGTCGTTCAAGAAGTCCTCCGGCTTGGTGCCGTATCGGATGAGATCCCCGTTGTCGTTCAGGGTGTAGCTGTAGCCGGTGTAGGAGTCCCCGCGCGAAATCGGAACCGCCCACTCATCCCAACCCGGGGGCACGTACCGAATGCCACCGGGTCGTGTCGGGTACTCGTTGAGGTACTTGCCGTACAGCGCGGTGGTGACGCCGGCGTCATCCAGCCAGACCGGCAAGTTGTCCTTGTGCTCACCGAGCTTCTTGAAGGTCGGCCAGCCACCGCCGGTGGCTTCGATGTTGGAGATGATCTCGTGATTGTGGATGTACTGCCCGCGCAGGATCGTCACGCGCGAAGGGCAGCACAGTGAATCCACCACCGTGTGGTTGGTGAAGGTCATGCCCCGCTCGCGAAGCTCGCGCAAGCGCGGGATCTGCTCGAAGAGCTTCCAGTCGAGATCGTCTGCGAGGACCATGACCACGTTCTTGAACGACGGCGGCTCGGTGGGTGTTTCGACCCCCTGGGTGACATCCCCGGAGGTATCGCCGGGCAGCACGTCCGAGACCTGGGTGGTGAAGGCCTGGGTCGGTTGGTCGGCAACCGGCGCGGCTGCCGAGGCGCGCTCCCCACCGGTCGTGAGATTGCCGAGGGCGAGCAGGCCGGCCACGACGGCTAGCGCAGTGAGCACCGAGGTAAGCCCGGCGATCGTCCGCCGCCCACCGAGTCGTGACCTCATGCTTGGGCACCCGTGCGCACCAGGGTCTCGCGCATACGTAGGACGAGGAAGATGGGGATGAGTGCCAAGGCAGCACCTGCGGCGAAGGCCCAGTCGAAGTCGAAGGCATCGACCAGCAACCCGGCGATCAACGGACCCACAATCGCTCCCACATCGGACATCATCTGGAAGGTGGCGATGACGACCCCACCCTTGCGTCCTCCCATGATGTCACCCACGAGGGCCGCGGGCGCGGAGCCCATGAACGCCCCGCCGAATCCCTGAACGGCCATCGCCACGAGGAACAAGATCACCCCGGCGAGACCGGCCGTGCCGAGGATGTTGGTGGCGAGATCGGAGAAGGCCAGCAGCGCCATACCGAAAGCGGACGAGATCGTCCCGAACAACAGGGCCGGTCGACGACCGCGCAGATCGGCCATGCGCCCGGCAGGCAGCAAGAAGATCGCCTGCGCACCCGCCGCCACCAGGAAGCCGATCCCCGAGAGCGAGGCGCCGCGTTGCAGCCCCTCGACCACGAACAACGGCACGATCGATGAGCGCAGGCCGAAGATCACGAAGCCGGTTATCAAGTTGCTGCCCAGCGCCGCCTGGTAGGCCTTGTCCTTCAGCGCCGCACGAAGCTCCTCGCGCTTGCTGGCCTGTCCGCTGGAGACCTGCTCCTCGCGATCGTGCAAGCGGACTCTCGACAAGAACACCAGCGATACCGCTGTGGCGACCAGCAACGTGACCGCGTAGACGAAGAACGGTGCGCGGATGGACCAAGCGACTACGAGACCGCCCACAGCGGGGCCGGCCACACCACCGAAGAGGAACCCGCCCTGGAAGGCACTCGAAGCCCGTCCGCGTTGTTGGGATGTGGTGACCCGCAACAGCAATGCCATTGCCGAGACCGTGAACATCGACGAGCCCAATCCACCGGCGCCACGCAGTAGCAGCAACTGCAGGTAGGACTGGGAGAAGCCGGCGACCAGGCTGGACAGCGCGACGATCAGTAGCCCGCTACTGAGCACAATCCGTTCGCCGAGTCGATTGACCAGCGAGCCGGAAAGCGGCGAGGTGACGAAGCGGACCAAGGCGAAGACGGAGATCACCATGCCCGCTTGGAAGGCGTTCACGCCGAAGGTGCTCGCGAAGATCGGCAGGGACGGGATCAAGATCCCGAAGCCCAAGGCCACGAAGAACGCGATGGTGGCCAACACCGCGACCTCCCGTGGCAGGTCCGCCAAGAGAGGGGTCTTGCGAATAACTCGACCGAGGGAACGCATCCTCAGTCGATGGCCCGGTGCGATGAGTGGGATCGTGCGGCGGCGTCGAACACCCGATGGGCTCCGAGCGCCTCCGACACCGTGGCCGTGGCGAAGCGATCACCGAGCGCACCCGCCCGTTCGGCCAGGTAACTGGCCCACATCTGCAACAGCGCATCGGCGAAGCCGAACTCGAAGATCGCACCGCTGACCATGGGCCAGGCCGAGATGTTCCCCGGTTGCACCTGCTCCCAGATCTGTTCGGAACCTTCGCGGCGGAAGCGTTCGAAGTAGGCGGGCGTGCGGCTACTGAATCGAACTCCGCCGTCCATGCCGATCGCTTCGAACATCCAGGTGTTCATATTCCCCGGAGCGATCCGCTTCGTCTCCCACAGCATGGGGAAGGCCCGATCGCCGGCATGGCCCCGCATAGTGATCAATGCGTTGTCCCACGTATCGCAACGCACCATCTCGCCGGACCCGGCGGCGGCCGGTCGCTCGGTCACGATGTCGTCGAGCAAGGCATATATCGACGACGGCGAGTAACCCAGTCGCAGCGGGACGTGCGCGACGTGCATGCCCAAGTCACCCATGACCCCGATGTCACCGCAGGTGTCAGCTCGCCGCTTCCAGTTGATCGGCTTATCGCGATCGATGTCCGAGGAGTGCAAGAACGCCGATCGCACCTCGAGCAGCTCACCGAGTGCGCCGCTGCGCGCGTGCTCGTAGGCGCGCAGCGCACCGGGGAAGAACGGCATCTCACTACTGACACGGACGAAGACCCCCGCTTGCTGGATCGAATCCGCGATCCGCTCGGCCGCACCGAGGTCGATCCCGAACGGCTTCTCCGCCAGGAAGTCCCGACCGGCTGCCGCCGCGGCCGTGTAGATCTCCTCGTGCGCATCGTGCGGCACCGCGATGTAGAGCACATCGAGGGAATCGTCGTCGATGACCTCCTGCCAAGAATCGGTGAGAGTCTCGATGGTGGGGACTTGACGGAACCACTCGAGTGCCGCGGGGTTCAAGTCGGCTACCGCGACGACGGATGGACGCACCGGATGGTCGACTAGGTGTAGCCAGCGCCCGCAGATGGCCGCGAGTTCACGGCCCATCAAGCCGCCCCCGATGATGCCGATGCGGACGTCGGTCATGCGATCAACTTCTCCGCTTCGTCGACCGAGGCGTTCTCGTGCAGCATGGCCATCAATGCACGGGTGATGCCCGCGGGCTTCTCGTGTTGCACGATGTTGCGCCCGTAGACGATGCCCGCGGCACCTTGCTCGAGGACCGCTGCCGTGCGCTCGAGTAGTTCGCGATCGGGTACTCGGCCGCCGCCGCGAACCAGGACGGGGACGTCCCCCGCGATGCGGACGACCTGGTGATAGTCGGACGGGTCATCGGTGGGATCGGCCTTGATGACGTCCGCGCCGAGTTCCACCGCCTGGCGCACGATCGGCAGTATCAGGTCCAGATCGCCGTTCACGGTGTATCCGGTGGAGCCATCCGGATCCACCGGCTTCATCACCAGCGGCTCGACCATCAAGGGCATGCCGTACTTCTCGCAGTCCGCCTTGGCGTCGAGGACGTTCTGCACGCATGCTTCGCGCACCTCCGGTCGACCGGGCAGGTCCAGCAGGTTGACGACGATGATCGCGGCATCGAGCTGCACCCCGCGCTTCGCCGGTTCGGGGATCATCAGCGAGAACATGTGATCGGGCAGTGGTGCGCCGTAGACGTTCGCGACGTCGGTACGCATCACCAGGGCCGGACGCTGCCGGCCGCGATGGGATTGCAGTTTGGGGGCTTGTCCCTGGGTCAATTGGATGGCGTCCGGTGCCGCATCGACGAGCGTGTCGATGGCGCTCGACAGATCCTCGATTCCATTGAGGAAGTGACGCTCGCCGAAGAAGCCGTGGTCGATGGCTACGTCGAGGCAGCGACCGGAATCGGGGTTGAACAGGCGGTTGAGGCGGTAGCGGACGTCGGACACGGCGTGTTGTCTCCTTGGACTCTCGGGTTTCTCGCAACAGAAACGGGGCTCGGATCTGCCTGCGCCCCCGACGCGTCCACCCTATCCTCGCCATGGGTTCGATCCGGGGGTGGAAGGAGAGCGATGAGCGAGCTCGTGGTCGGCATCGATGCCGGCACCACCCGGGTCAAGGCCCTCGCTGTCGACCTAGCGGGGGCGGTACGCGCCGAAGCTGCGCTGCCCACGCCGTGGGAGCGGTCCGGTGCCGAGGCGCAGATGGATCCGGATGAACTCATCGCGACCGTGCACTCGGTGCTGCGCCTCCTGCTCGAGGCAGAGAACTGGCCGGCCGACGGGCAGGTGATCGGTATCGGAGTCACCAGCATGGCCGAGGCCGGAGTGCTCATCGGGCCCGAAGGCAACGCGGTTGCACCCGCGATCGCATTCCACGATCCCCGCGGACGCGCGGACGTGATCAAGCAGTCCATCGATCGCGAGACCTTCCACGGACACGTCGGCATGCGACTGAACAACAAGCCTTCGGTCGCCAAGATCCTGTGGTTGCAGGAACACATCGCAGGTGCCGCCTCGGCTACGACCTATCTGAGCATCGCCGAGTGGATCGTGTTCCGACTCGGGGGTGAGCCGGTCAGTGAGATCTCGCTGGTCTCGCGAACGGGCCTATTCGATGTGGTGGATCGGGTCCCATGGCAGGCCACCCTCGATCTCGTCGGTGATCTGCTGCCCGGTCGCGTCACCATCGCCGGCGAGGCGTGCGGCACCGCGACCGACGTCCCCGAACCCATGCGCGGTGCCGCGCTGACGGCAACGGGTATGGATCATCAGTCGGCGGCCTTCGCCTGCGGTGCAGCCACCACCGGCGCCCTGTTCGATTCCATGGGCACCGCCGAGGCATTGCTGAGATTCGCCCCAGGTCCCCTGCCCCGCGAGGAGTTGATCCGGCTCGCCGAGCGCGACGTAGCGGTGTTGTGGAGCGTGATCCCCGATCACGTCTGCGTGCTCGGTGCGCTCGTGACCGGGCTATCCCTCGAACGCATCAGGCGACTGCTCGGAGTCGAGTCCTTCGAAGCGCGCGCCGACCTCGCAGCCCGCGCCCTAGACGCCGAGGCCGGTGAGGTCCACCTAGCGGATGTGGGACACACCGGATTGTCGATCGTGGGCGTAGACGACGACGCCACCCCAGCAGGCCTATGGCGCGCGAGCGTCACCCACCTGGTGGATCTCGGGCAAGAACTCCTGACCTTCATGGAAGCAGCCAGTGCGCCCCGACAGCGGACGGTGCTCGCCGGCGGCTGGGTGCACGATGCGATGGTCGTGCAGGCGAAGCGCAGCGCTATCGGCGAATTCGAGGTCAGTGAAGTGGACGAAGCAGGGGCTCTCGGTGCGGCCATGTTCGCGGCGATCGCCGCCGGAGCGATGACCCGGCCCAACGCAGACGCCGTCCCCGCGTGGCCGGGCTCGTAAGGATCGAACGCTTCATGACCGATCGCCACCGACAAGCGGTATACCGGGCGGAGGATCAGTGGTCCGCGCTCATCGACCGCGGCGGCACCGTCGATTTCTTCGGCTCGACGTTGCAAGCACCGGTGCAGCTGCGCTTCGGCCGGCTGGAAGAAGTCTCCGGCTACGTCGACCATCTCTGCGCCGAACGCGGGATCACCGCGCCCACCGTCCGGCATCGCAAGGGTGGCACCCGTGCGCACTATGCGGATGGGGTCATCGCGATCCCCAGCAACGAGCCGTGGGCGATGCGCGAGTCGGTCGTGCTCCACGAGGTCGCGCATCATGTGTGCGTGAGGAGCGTCGGCTCGAGTGAGCACGACGGGAATTTCACCTCCGCCATGTTGTCCTTGGTTCGCATGCGACTCGGCTACGAAGCCGAGCTCTTGTTGCGAACCGGCTACTCCGCGTGCGGTGCACCGCTGCTGGAGACCGCATGAGCGTGACCATCGAACGCATCAGTGCGCTGTTGATGAAGGCCGAGCGCACCGACAACGAGCACGAGGCCGATGCCTACCTGATGAAGGCGCAAGCCTTGGCCACCCTCGCGAGCATCGACTTGGCCAGTGCGCGGGCGAAAGGCCACGAAGGTCAGGCGCCTGCCGATCCGATCACCCGCACCGTCACGATCGGAGAGAAGGGCAAACGTGCGAACACCCACCTGGTCTCCTTGTTCGTCGTCGTAGCGCACAACAACTTCACGATGGTCGATGTGGCTGCGGACTCCACGTACGTGATCGCATACGGAATGCCCCAGGATCTGGACGTCACCCACACCGTGTTCGCCTCCCTGTCGGTGCAGATGGCCTCGACTGCCCAGACCTACCTGGAGAAGGGCCAATGGCGCAGCGAGACCTTCCGCGCACGCTCGCGCACCACCGGCTTGCTCGTCACCAAGAGGTTCACCAAGCAGACCGCCCGCGCGGCTTTCTATCGCGCCTTCGTAGCCCGGATCGATGAGCGCTTGCAGCAGGCGCGCGAACAGGCGATGACCGAGCACGATGCAAGCGAGAACGCCGACTCGACCGCCGCGGTAGTACTGCGCAAGAGCGAGTCCGAAGTCCGGTCCTTCCACCGCCGCATGTCCGATGCCCGCGGGCGCTGGGGCGGCTACCGGGGCGCTGCCTCCGGGCGGTCCGGCTCGGCAGCCGGCGCCGGTCGTGCGGCGGCCTCCTCGGCCCGGCTCGCCGGCCCCGAGGAGTTGCCCCAAGGTCGTCGCCAACTACCCGGGTGAGGTGCCACTATTCGCGCATGGAAATCGGGGATGTTCGGCAAGCCGCCGAGCGTGCGAGTGGTGTAGTCCGTGATCTACCTGTTCAGGGAGCGCGCTGGCTGAGCGATCAGGTCGGCGGCCCGGTCTACTTGATCCCGGAGAACCTGCAGCGTGCTGGTTCGTTCAAGATCCGCGGTGCCTACAACCGGATCGCGCAACTCACCGAGGCCGAACGAGCCAAGG
The DNA here is from genome assembly GCA_913057155.1 of uncultured Actinomycetes bacterium. Lineage (GTDB taxonomy): Bacteria > Actinomycetota > Actinomycetes > S36-B12 > S36-B12 > S36-B12. Next base: position 7,663 of record CAJXNV010000049.1, read on the forward strand.
GTGTGGTCGCGGCGAGCGCCGGCAACCACGCGCAGGGTGTGGCCCTCGCTGGACAACTACTCGGCGTGCAAGTCACCGTGTTCATGCCGGTCGATGCGTCTATCCCGAAGATCGAGGCGACCAAGGGATACGGCGCCGAAGTGCGCTTCCACGGCACCACCGTCGACGAAGCCCTAGTCGAAGCGCGCAACTTCGCGCAGGAAACCGGCGCAACGTTGATCCACCCGTTCGATCACGAGCACATCGTCGCCGGGCAGGCCACCTTGGGATTGGAGATCGTCGAGAAGATCCCCGACGTCAAGACGGTAGTGGTGTGCACCGGTGGCGGCGGGTTGCTCGCCGGCGTCGCGTTCGCCGTCAAGCAACTCAAGCCGGACGTACGGGTGATCGGCGTTCAGGCAGAGGGCGCGGCGACCTATCCGCAGAGCCTCGCCGAAGGTCAACCGATCACCCGCGCGCAGATGAACACGATGGCCGACGGCATCGCTATCGCCCGACCGGGGGATGTGCCCTTCGAACTGGTGCAGCAGTACGTCGATGAGTTCCGGACGGTGAGCGAGGACGAACTCTCCCGAGCCGTCTTGATGCTTCTCGAACGCGCCAAGTTGGTGGTCGAGCCCTCAGGGGCAGCGGCAACCGCCGCGGTCATGAACGCCCCCTTGGATTTCGAGCCACCGGTCGCCATCACGATCTCCGGTGGCAACGTGGATTCGCTGGTGCTGCTTCGGATCATCCGGCACGGCATGGCCGCGGCCGGTCGCTATCTGTCCATCAGCGTCCACACCCCGGACTTCCCCGGATCCCTGGCTGGTCTGCTGGATGTGCTCAAGCAACACAAGGCCAACGTGGTGGACGTCTTCCACGACCGAACCGACCCCCGCGTTTCCATCGGCGATGTGCGCATCGACATCCAGATGGAAACCCGCAGCATCGAGCAGCGCGACCAGATCCTGTCCGCGCTGCGTTCCTCCGGCTACCAGGTCGAGGTCCTCGACGGCTGAGTTGCACCCCGGGCGTACTGTTCACGGTTGTGTCCGCAGATAACGCCGTCGAAGCCCACGGCTTGGTCAAGCAATTCGGGGATGTCAAGGCGCTCAACGGCATCGACCTCGTCGTCCCCCGGGGCCAGGTAGTCGGCCTGCTCGGCCCGAACGGATCGGGCAAGACCACCACGGTGCGCATCCTGGCGACATTGCTCAAAGCGACGTCGGGCACCGCGAAGGTCGCTGGCTTCGATGTGGCCAAGCAGGCCGATGACGTCCGCCGTTCGATCGGTCTGACCGGGCAGTACGCGGCGGTTGATGAGTTCCTCACCGGCCGGGAGAACCTGCGCATGTTCGGTGGTCTCTACCACCTCGACGCCAAGTACGTGCAGTCGCGATCGGATGAACTGCTCGAGAAGTTCGACCTCACCGATGCGGCCAACCGACCGGCCAAGACCTACTCCGGCGGCATGCGCAGGCGCCTCGACCTAGCCGCCAGCTTGATCGCCAAGCCCGGCATCTTGTTCCTCGACGAACCGACCACCGGCCTGGATCCGCGTTCCCGTATCGGGTTGTGGAACGTCATCACCGAACTCGTGGCCGAGGGCACCACGGTGCTGCTCACCACGCAGTACCTCGACGAGGCCGACCAACTAGCCGACGACATCGTCGTGATCGACCACGGCAAGGTGATCGCGCACGGCACCTCGAGCAACCTGAAGGATCAGATCGGCGGCGATCGCCTGGAGATCACCCTGCAGGACGAATCCCAAGCCTCGGCCGCCGAAGCCGCACTGGCGCCGTTGGTATCGGGTGAGCCGACCATCGACGGGCACCAGTACTCCGCGCCCATCGCCGGTGGTTCCCCGGTTCTCATCGAAGCGGTCCGTGCCCTCGATGCCCACAGCATCGGCGTTGCCGACATCGGATTGCGCCGGCCGACCCTGGACGATGTATTCCTGTCCCTCACCGGTCACGGTGCCGAGGAAGACGGGCAGCAAGGCCAGCAAGAAGACCCGGAACCGGTCGGGCGCGGACGCAGGGGAGGCCGGCGATGAGCGCACCAGTGATCCAGGCCAAGCGGCCGGCCCTCGGCTGGACGTTCCACGACGCGGTCATCATCGCTCGGGCGACCATCGCGGCATCGTTCCGGGTGCCCGAGGCGTTGTTCTTCCAACTCATCCAGCCGGTGATCTTCGTCCTGCTGTTCGCGTACGTATTCGGCGGTGCCATCCCGATCCCCGGCGCCGAACCCGGAAGCGACGCCGATGCCTCGCTCTACCGGCAGTACCTGATGCCGGGAATCTTCGGCCAGACGGTCGCCTTCGCTGCGGCATCGAGCACCGTGGGTCTGGCCGAGGCGATGCAGCGCGGGATCATCGATCGCTACCGCGCGCTGCCGATGTCCCAACCCGCCGTGCTCCTGGGCAACACCATGGCCAATGCCTTGCGCCAAGTCCTGGTGCTCACCGTCCTCAGTATCACCGGCTTCATCGTCGGCTGGCGCATCAACGACGGCATCTTGAACGCCATCTACGCCTACCTACTGCTACTTCTCTTCGCCTACACGGTTACCTGGGTCGGTGCGTTCGTGGGACTCTCGGTACCGAATACCGAGACGGCCAACACCGCGGGCCTCATCTGGATCTTCCCGCTGACCTTCTTGTCCAATGCGTTCGTCCCGATCACGGCGCTGCCGACCTGGTTGCAGTACTTCGCGGCGTTCAATCCGATCTCGAGCCTCGTGCAGGCCACGCGGGAGCTCTTCGGCAATCCCACGGGTGCACCGACGGACTTCTGGACGTTGAACAACCCGGCGCTATACACCGTGATCTCGTGTCTGGTGGTGATCGCGATCTTCGCGCCGCTGGCGGTGCGCAAGTACCGCACCGCCACGAGCAAGTAATCGCACCGAGCGCGGCGAACTAGCCCGTGTAGGTCTCGACCTTCAAGATCTCCACGTTCATCGTCTTGCCGTTCGCAAGATCGTAGGACGCCGTTTCGCCGACCTTCTTGCCCTCGACGGCGGCACCGAGCGGCGAGGTGGGGGAGTAGACCTCGATCGAAGCGTGTGCGGCCTCTTCCCGGGAGCCGAGGAGGAAGGTCTCCTCGTCGTCGAACTCCACGAAGCGGACCGTGACGACCTTCCCTGCGGCGACCTCATCGTCCGCGGAATCCGGAACGCCGATCTGAGCGGACTCCAGGAGTTGCTTCAGCTGGCGGACCCGGGCCTCGTTCTTGCCCTGCTCCTCCTTGGCGGCGTGGTAGCCGCCGTTCTCCTTGAGGTCGCCTTCTTCGCGGGCAGCCTCGATCCGCTTGGTGATCTCCACCCGGGTCGGGCCTTCCCGGTCGGCGAGTTCGGCGACCAGCCGGTCGTACGCCTCTTGGGTGAGCCAGGTCGTCTC
>CAJXNV010000050.1 GCA_913057155.1 uncultured Actinomycetes bacterium
GCGCTGTCCGATGCGCTGGGCATCCCGGTTCGGGTGCTGAACGACGCCGAGATCCACGGGGCCGGGGTGGTTGCCGGCCAGGGCCTGGAGGTCGTGATGACGTTCGGCACCGGGCTGGGTTTCGCGGTCTTCGACGGCGGGCGCCTTGCACCTCACTTGGAGATGTCCCAAGCGCCGGTGCGCTGGGGCCTGAGTTACGACACGTATATCGGTGAACACGAGCGACGCCGCCTAGGCGATGCCCTGTGGTCGCGGCGGATCGGTCGGGTGGTGGACGTCCTTCGCCCGGTGTTCCTGTGGGATCGCCTGTATGTCGGTGGCGGCAACGCCCGACACATCACTCCCACCGTGCTGGCGAAACTCGGAGACGACGTCGTCATCGTCCCGAACTCGGCCGCACTCGTCGGTGGCGCGCGGGCGTGGCAACTCAACACCGCCTAACCCCCGACAACCCACCCAAGCCACGCAACCCACAAACAGTGGGCGTGGTGATGTATCTCGTTGCCGCCTTCTTGTTCGCCGTCAACGGCGTGCTGGCGAAGTCCGCGATGGAAGTAGGGCTGTCGCCACTACGCCTGACCGAACTGCGCAACGCCGGATCGATGGTGCTGCTCGTGGTCGTCGTCGCGCTCGTGCGCCCGCGGGGATTTCGGATCCGCAAGCGAGAACTCCCGTTCCTCGCGGTCTATGGAGTGATCGCCTTCACGTTCGTGCAGTTCCTGTTCTTCTTCACCATCTCCCGATTGCCGGTGGGAATCGGGACGTTGCTTGCTTTCCTGGCACCGATCGTCGTGGCGTTATACGTGAAATTCGTCCGCAAGCAGGGCGTGCGCAATCGCATTTGGGTGGCTATCGGCCTGACCTTGCTGGGTTTGGCGCTCGTCGCCCAGATCCGCCAAGGCGGCACCCTCGATCCGCTCGGAGTCATCGCGGGTTTGGTGTTGGCGTTCGCGCTCGCCCTCTACTGGATCCTGGGTGAGTCCGGACAAAGTCACCGCGACGCGCTGTCCTTGACGATGTGGGGATTCATCTTCTCCACCGCGGCCTGGTCGATCATCGCGCCGTGGAGCAGCTTCCCGTTCGAGGTGCTCACGCGGACCGCCGAGCCGATGCTTCCTGGCTCCCCCGGTCTGCCGGTGTGGTTGATCATGGCGCTCGGGGTGGCTTTCGGAACCGTCACTCCGTTCTTGCTGGTGCTCGGTTCACTACGACGACTCGGTGCCGCACGCGCCGGGATCATCGGAACCACCGAGCCGGTGTGGGCGGCGTTGCTGGCCATGGCGATGCTCGGGGAGATGCTCACCCCCTTGCAGGGGGTGGGCGGTTTGGTCGTCGTCGTCGGCATCGTGGTTGCCGAGACCTCACGCGCACCGGCCGCAACCACCGGCGAGTTCCCGATTCCCGGCGAGGACGTCGAGGGCACCCCCTAATCAACCGCGAACTTGCTCTGTGGGGCCGCGAACTTGCTCTGTGGGGCCGCGAACTTGCTCTGTGGGGCCGCGAACTTGCTCTGTGGGGCCGCGAACTTGCGCGCTATCCGCAGGAATGAGTTGGGGCGACTACGCCGCGCAAGTTCGCGCCGTCAGGGCGCAAGTTCGCGCCGTCAGGGCGCAAGTTCGCGCCGTCAGGGCGCAAGTTCGCGCCGTCAGGGCGCAAGTTCGCGGGGTGGGGGGATGAGGCTGGATTCGCGGACGATCAACCACGAGGGCACCACGTAGGACGCAGGCTCCCGGCTACTCGATGGGGCGTCGTCGGCAGCCATCCGCTCGAAGAGCAACTCGGTGGCGCGCTGACCGATGGCACGAGGATCCTGGGCGATCACCGTGATGGCCGGATCGAGCATGTCGGCAAGGGCGAAATCATCGAAACCCACCAAGGCGATGCTCCGGTTCAGGCCGGCTTCGCGCAGCGCCCGGAAAGCGCCCATCGACAACAGGTTCTGGGCGGCGAAGATCGCGGTCGGATGATCATTCGCCGGCGCTGCCAGCATCGAGCGGACGGCCTCGGTCGCCTCGTCCGGGCTGCGCAGGTCACGGAAGACCCAGTCCGGGCGTACCGCCAGCCCCGCGGCAGCCAACGCGTCGGTGAAGCCCTCGTAGCGTTCCTGCGCGGTGTCTAGGTGCGAAACCCCGCCGAGGAAGGCGATTCGCTGGTGGCCCTGCTCGAGCAGGTGGGCGACACCTTCGCGGGTGCCCTGGTTGTTGTTCGTCAGGACGCAATCGGCGGCAACGCCCCGGGGTGCGCGGTCCACGAACACGATCGGTACTCCGATATCCCGCTCGTTCCACAGCGAACTATCGGCTGCGCCCGAGGGCACCACGACCAGGCCGTCCACCCGGCGGTGGGCCAGGGCGCGCACGGCGTCGCGTTCGCGGGTGGGGTCGTCGGCGATGCTCGCGGTGAGGACGGCCACGCCCCTCGCGCGGGCGGCCTCCTCCACGCCGGCGTGCACGGCGGCGGAGAACTCGTTGGCGACGTCCTCGACCATCAGGCCCACGGTGGCGGTGCGTCGATCCGAGCGGCGCAGGTTGCTCGCGCTGAAGTCGGGTCGGTAGTCGAGTTGTTCCGCGGCCCGGCGCACCCGCGCGAGCAGTTCGGGCGAGACCCCGGACTCGGCGTTGACCACCCGTGAAACCGTTTTCACGCTGACCCCCGCGAGGGCCGCCACATCCCGCATCGTGGAACGCCGGCGTCCTGTTGCCCGGTCACTGACCGAGCCTTGACCTGACAACGTTGTCATCCCCGTTTTGGTCTCCTTCATCCCATCGCTGCTCTACATCGGGCTTTCCAGCACGGATGGGCGTCCCTTGACGGACAACGTTGTCATGCCCGGGATGGAACGTAAAGCGTCCGATAACGGCGATTACGCACCGAAGCCGTAACGGTTGCGTAACGAGTGGTGTGCCGCCCCTAGCGGTGTGGCCTGGACCACCGTAGAAAAGGGGGCGTAACCGCCAGCTAACCAGCTGGAAATGCACCATCCACCCCTCGAAGGGATAACACATGTTCAAGCGCTCACGGCGCGGCAAGGCATTCACCGTCATCGCGGCGGCCGGTGCCCTGTCCGTGACTTTGGCCGCCTGCGGTGGGTCCGATGACTCCGGCAGCGGCGACTCGGGCAGCGACGACGCTGCTACCGAGGAGACCACCGAAGAGGTAGTCGAAGAAGAGACCACCGAAGACGCCGGTGGCGACAGCGGCGGCACGGTGGCCGTGTCCTTGATCACCAAGGACTCCACCAACCCGTTCTTCGTCGCCATGCAGGAAGGCGCCCGCCAGTCCGCTGAGGAGCTCGGGGTCGACCTGACCGTCGGCTCCAGCCAGGAAGAGGGCGACGACCAGGGCCAGATCGACCTGATCGAGAACGCCATCGCTCAGGGCCAGGACGGCATCCTGATCACCCCGATGTCCGTCAACGTGAACGACGCCATCAGCCGCGCCCGCGAGGCCGGTCTGTACGTCATCGCGCTGGACACCCCGACCGATCCGCCGGACGTCGTGGACATCACCTTCGCGACCGACAACTGCCTCGCCGGTGAGGCCATCGGACAGTGGGCCGCTGGCGCGCTGAACGGTGAGGATGCGGTCATCGCCGAGCTCGTGATCTTCGACGATCGCGTCGTTTCGGTCGACTACTGCCGCGCGAACGGCTTCCTGATCGGCATGGGCATCGACGTTCCTGTCCTCGAGGACATGAACAGCCCGGCTGAGAGCGGCTCGTACACCACCGGAGCCGGTGGCAACTACGAGATCGCCTGCCTCGAGGCAACCGGCGCCAACGAAGAAGGCGGCCGCTCCGGTATGGAGAACTGCCTCGCTGCTAACCCGGACATCAACGTCGTCTACACGATCAACGAGCCCACCGCCTTCGGTGCTGCCGTAGCCCTCGAGGCTGCCGGCAAGACCATCGGTGAGGACGTCATCATCGTGTCGGTCGATGGCGGTCTCGCCGGTGTCCAGGCCGTGCAGGACGGCACCATCCAGGCCACCTCGCAGCAGTACCCGCTGCTGATGGCCAGCCTGGGCGTCGAGGCGATCAAGACGATCGCCGACGGTGGACCCGCCCCGGAGAACACCTCCGCTAACGGCGAGTTCTTCGACACCGGCGTGGTGCTGTGCACGGATGATCCGCAGGACACCGTGACTGCTGCTCCGCAGGAGTCCTCGCAGTACTGCATCGACAACGCCTGGGGCTAAACCCTCAGCGTCTCGATCGCGCCGAGGGGCAGCAGCGTTCGCTGCTGCCCCTCGGTTGCACTCGGGGGATACGAAAAAACGCAAGCAAGTAGCAAGAACCTTCCTTACACTCCGCTTAACCCGCGAACGCAGCACCCGCGGTCGATGGAGTACCCGTAGTTGAACGACTAACCCCCGCAACCATGGAGGCCCCTCGGTGAGCGCACCAGCCACCCCGGAATACGACCTCGACGAGGAATTCACCACCAAGCGCAGCACGGTGCAGCGCATCCAGATGACCCTGCACCGCTACCCGTGGCTGAGTTCCCTCGTCGTCCTCGTAGCCGTCATCATCGTCTTCGGACTCGTCAACGAACGTTTCCTGCTTCCCAACACGATCTCACTGATGATCCAGCAAACGGTGATCGTCGGGACGCTGGCTATCGCGCAGACACTCATCATCTTGACGGCCGGCATCGATCTGTCGATCGGTGCCATCATGATCTTCGGCCAGATGCTGATGGCCAACTTCGCCGTCTATACGACCGCCTCCAACGTCCTACCGATCGCGGGGCAGAACCCGATCATCGCGATCATCTTGGGCATCATGGCGGCCACGGCAGCAGGGGCCGTCAACGGTTTCTTGATCGTGAGATTCAACCTGCCACCGTTCATCGTCACCCTGGGCACCTGGAGCGTGTTCATGGGTCTGACCTTGATCCTGTTCAAGGCGCGCACCATCCAGGGCCCGGAGATGCCCGAGACGATGAAGTTCATGGGCGAGTCCTTCCCGGTCGGCCCGTTCAACTTCAGCTTCGGCGTCGTCACCATGTTCGTGCTCTACCTGCTCTTCGCGTGGATCTTGAAGAACACCGCGTGGGGAACCCACGTATACGCCGTTGGCGATGACCCGGTGGCCGCCCAACTCACCGGTATCAACACCAAGCGCGTGCTGTTCAGCGTGTACCTCGTGGCCGGCGTGGTGATGGGCATCGCCGCGTGGATCACCATCGGCCGTGTCGGCTCGGCTAGCCCGAACGTCGACCCGATGCTCAACCTGCAGACCATCACCGCGGTGGTGATCGGTGGTACGTCGCTGTTCGGTGGTCGTGGAGCCGTCATCGGCTCGCTGATCGGCGCCATGATCGTCAACGCGGTCGAGATGGGCCTTTCCCTCGCCGGCGTCGATCAGGCCTACCGAACAACCGCTATCGGCTTACTCGTCATCCTCGCCGTCGGCGTGGACCAGTGGATCAGGAAGGTGAAGCAATGACCGAGCCCATCGTCAAGGGCCGTAACCTCGTCAAGCGATTCGGGAGCGTCACCGGCCTCAACCACGCTGACTTCGACCTCTACCCCGGCGAGGTCCTTGCCGTCATCGGCGATAACGGTGCCGGCAAGTCCACCCTGATCAAGTGCTTCGCCGGTGCGCACACGCCCGACGAAGGCCAGATGTGGGTGGAAGGCAAGGAGGTCGCCTTCAAAAGCACGCACGAGGCCCGCGAACACGGCGTGGAGACCGTGTTCCAGACCCTCGCGGTCGCGCCTGCTTTGGATATCTCGGCGAACTTGTACCTCGGCCGGGAGCTGCGTAAGCCCGGCATCTTGGGCAAGGTGTTCCGCACGCTGGACAAGAAGCGGATGCGCAAGGAGTCCGGCGAGCACCTGCAGGACCTCGGGATCATGACGGTGCAGAACATCACCCAGTCCGTGGAAACGCTCTCCGGTGGTCAGCGCCAGGCCGTATCCGTGGCTCGAGCCGCGGCCTTCGGTAGCCAGGTGATCATCCTCGACGAGCCCACCGCGGCACTGGGTGTCCGTGAATCGGCGAAGGTGCTGAACTTGATCCAGGACCTGCGCAAGCGCGGGATCTCGGTCATCTTGATCTCGCACAACATGCCGCAGGTCTTCGAGGTCGCCGACCGGATCCATGTGCAGCGCCTCGGGCATCGGGCGGCGGTCATCACTCCGAAGACCCACTCGATGAACGATGCGGTGGCCATCATGACCGGCGCGTTGCAGGTCCCCGAGAGCGAGCAGACCCTCGGACCGGTGAACGTTCCGGTGTAGGGCGCTGGGTTCCCTCTAGGCGTAGAGCGCGGGGCGGTCGGGTAGTTCGATACCCACCGCCCCGTCGCTTGTCAGCGCGGCGACAGCAGCCTGAGCCGACAGCGCTGCTGCGTACCCGTCCCAGGTCGATGCACCCGCCGGGCCGGTGAGTCCACGCACGGAATCGATCCACGCCTGGAGTTCGGCGCGATAGGCCTCACCGAACCGCCCGAGCCACAACTCGGGGATGTCCTGTCCGCGCACACCGGTCGTGGATCGGGTGATGAACGTGCCATCGCCCATGTCCAGGACGCCCTCGGAGGCCACCACTTGGCACATGACCTGATAGCCGAAATGGGCCGTCATGAACAACTCGATCGGGACCAGCACCCCGGATCTCGTAGTGAAGGTAATGAGCATCGGATCGTGCTGCCCGGTCGGCACATCCGGGCCTGGCCGACCGGTAACCACCTGGACGCTGGCGTAATCGTCGTCGAGCAGCCAACGGTTGATATCGATCTCGTGCACGGCCGAGTTGGCGATATTCATCGCGCTGTCCACTCCGTAGGGCGCGAAGGCATTGCGGTGCATGTTGTGCACGATCAATGCATCGCCCACCTCCCCGGCGGTGAGCGCGGCTTTGAGCGCTACGTACCCAGGATCGAATCGGCGCATGAAGCCGAGCATGATCGAGCGCTTACCGGTGGCAACTTCGGCATCCAACACCGCCTTGGCTTCCTCGAGCGTGGGGGCCAGCGGCTTCTCTAGCATCATCGGCTTGCCCACCGACAGACCAGCGAGTGCTTGTTCCGCGTGCAGGCCGTCGGGGCTGGCGATGACGATGGCATCGACGTCGTCATCCTCTATGAGTGCTTGCGCACTCGGCAAGGCTCGGGCACCTATCTCGTCGGCGAGGCTTTGCGCGCGTTCTGTTGCTACGTCGAAGACTGCACTAACGGTGCTGCCGGACACCTCGCGCGCCAGCGAGATGGCATGCGCCGTTCCGATGTTCCCGGTTCCGATCACTCCTACGCGGATTGCCATTCGGATCCTTTCCGCCTGCGCCTGTCCCGGAATCCAACCAGAAAGCACCGAGCAACTGCTGCGTAGTTCCGATCGAAAGAGTGCACCGATGTCTCAGTCCCGAAGCACGAAACTGTCAAGGTCACGTGTCGTGTAGTAATCGGAGAATCCACTCCAGACTTTCCCCCCACGCAAGACATTCGCATTGCTGAAGTTGATCCACTCATCCTCGCTAAGCGCAGCGCGCTGACCCGCAGCCACCCGCTCTAGCTCCGCATCCAAGTCACGTTGCGCTGGAACCTCGACCAACTGCGTCTCCCTTCGTGCCGTATCCCAGCCCTGCAGTTGATTGAATTGGCCAAGAACCGGACCTACGCTCGCAAAGATCACTACGAACCCGAACATTCCCGTCATGACTATTCCGATGTTGCGTCCCCGGACAAGGCGTACTCTGCGCAGCACTAGCGAGAACAACCAGATGATGGCCACGGAACTCAGTCCTATCGAGCCTATCCATTGCCGTGGGATTACCCAGAACCCCTGCTGGATCGACACGGCAGCCAGCACTAGGGACGTCACGAAAGCAACCGCGAGAAGAACCAACGGTGGCCACCATTGACTCGCCAATTCTCGGACCTCGCTGGCTTTCCTAATGCTCAACAGGAATCCGATGATGAGCAGTGCACCAACGAGTACCACCAGGAGGCGTTCCACGAAGATGGCTTGGGTCAACTGCGCGCTGATGCTTAGCCAAACACTGTCCTGAAGCCAGAAGTACGGGTCGAGGTCTTCGCGCTGTGCACTGCCGCGCAGCCAAGTCAACGCGCCGATCGCGAAGTAGATGACGGTGCCCGTAACCACGAGCACGGGGTTAGCGAAGCTGACAAGCGCTGACCACTGCTGCTGGACTAGGAGCGCGAAGAGCAGCAACACAGGCCAATACAAGGCGAAATAGGGGTGGAAGAAGACGCCGATGAGAACAGCCGACCAACCGAGGAGTCTTGGTCCGAGTGACCTCCGATCAGACACGGGGATGAAGTAGTAGGCCAGTGTTCCCATGACCGCCGCTGCAAGCGGCATGTACGTCCGCGCTTCTCCTGCGTAGTACATAAGGGTCTGTTGCCCAGATAGGAGCAGCACCAGACCCCACAGGCCCAGCCAGCCGACACCCCTACCGCGCAGAAAGATGGCAGCAGCCGCGAGAAAGTACGCACCGAAGATCAGACTTGGTAAACGCAAAGCCCACGACTGGGCCCCGAAGATCGACAGCATGAGGTAGTCGCTCACCATGTAACTGCCGGTCGTGCCCTGATTGATGTTCGTCGTCGTTTCGGAAACAATGTCTAGGACATCGGCTAGGGAACTGAAGCCCCCGAGTACGAAATAGACCATCTCGTCGTACCACAATGGCCGATTCCACGACGAGTACAGAGCCAACAAAGTCGCGCTCAGGATGATGTAGACCGTTACTCCGGTGGGTGCGGTCACGCCCCGCTGCAGCGACCGATGCATGACTAGACCCTATTGCGATGTAGGCAGGGCAGCCGGTGATCCTTGCCCTGTATCAACATCACTACCCTTATCCGGTGCCTGGATTCGTGAGCGAGCTGACCGGTTCGTTTTCCACTTCGGCTGCGCAGAACCCGACGGTAGCGATCATGGAGGCCGCTTACGGCGCCGCGGATCTGGACATCCGCTACATCAACTGCGAGGTACCTGCCGATCGTCTAGCAGATGCGGTGCGTGGCGCCATCGGGATGGGTTGGCTGGGCTTCAACTGCTCCATTCCGCATAAGGAATCGATACTCGAGTACCTCGACGATCTTGCTCCCAGCGCGCGGATCATCGGTGCCGTGAACACGGTGGTCAACAACGACGGCCACCTCACCGGAGAGAACACCGACGGCCAGGGCTTCGTTCAATCCTTGCGCACGGTGCGCGACCCGCAGGGGGCACAGATGGTGATCTTCGGCGCCGGTGGTGCCGCAAAGGCGATCGCGGTGGAATCGGCGCTGGCCGGAGCCGAGAGCATCACGATCGTGAACCGCACGGCGGAGCGCGGCGCCTCGTTAGCGGCTGTAGTGGACGAGCAGACCCCGGCCACCGCCGATTTCCAGCCTTGGACGGCGAACTATCCGATCCCGGAGGGCAGCACCATCGTGGTGAATGCGACCTCATTGGGCTTTCATCCCCATGCCGAACAGACGCTCGATGTCGACTTCAGCACTTTTGCACCGGGGATGGTCGTCGCCGATGTCGTCGCGAACCCACCGATGACCCGCTGGCTACAGTCCGCACAGGAGGCCGGGTGCGTTCCGCTCACCGGACTTGGCATGCTCGTCAACCAAGCGCTCGTCAACGCGCGACTGTGGACGGGACGGACACTGGACGCCGACGTCATGCACAAGGCGTTGGAACAAGCACTCGGAATCGCCACACCCAACTAAGGAGTAATGCGTGAGCACACCCGCCTATGCCGCAATGACCCCGGGCGCAGCCCTCGAGCCGCACACCATCGAGCGCCGGGAACTCGGTCCCGATGATGTGCTGATCGACATCAAGTTCTCGGGTATTTGCCACTCCGATATCCATCAGGCCCGCAACGAATGGTTCGAGTCGATCTTCCCGATGGTTCCCGGGCACGAGATCGCCGGCATCGTGCGCGAGGTCGGCTCGGCTGTGACGAAGTTCGCGCCGGGTGATCGCGCGGGAGTCGGCGTGTACGTCGATACCTGCATGGAGTGCGAGAACTGCAAGAACGGCTTGGAGAACTACTGCTTCAAGGGTTTCGTGCCTGCGTACAACGGCCTGGACTACAACGGTGATCCCACCTACGGCGGCTATTCATCGGCGATCGTGGTCAAGGAGCACTACGTCCTGCGCATCCCCGAGGGGATCGAGTTGGACGCAGCGGCGCCGCTGCTATGCGCGGGAATCACGGTCTACGCACCGCTTCGCCAATTCGAGGCCGGCCCGGGCAAGAAGGTGGGCATCATGGGCCTTGGTGGCCTCGGGCACATGGGTGTCAAGCACGCCCACGCGATGGGCGCCGAGGTCACCTTGATCTCGCACTCCCCCAGCAAGGAGGACGACGCCAAGCGTCTAGGTGCCGATCACTTCCTGCTGCTGTCGGACTCCGAGTCGATGGCTGCGCAGGCGATGACCTTCGATCTCATCGTGAACACGGTCTCGGCTCCGATCGATCTCGGTCCGGTCATGAACCTGCTGAAGACCGACGGCACCATGGCCTACGTCGGCTTGCCGGACAAGCCGCTGGAGGTGAACGTCTTCTCCTTGAACGGGCAGCGTCGGAACCTGACCAGTTCGACGGTCGGCGGGATCCCGGAAACGCAGGAGATGCTCGACTTCTGCGCCGAGCACGGATACGCCGCGGACATCGAGGTCATCAGCGCCGACCAGATCAATGACGCCTGGGAGCGCGTGGTCAACAGCGACGTCCGCTACCGCTTCGTCATCGACGCCTCCACCTTCTAATCGAATCCCCCGGATTCCGGGGGATTCGCTTCGCTTCCCCCGGAATCACCCCCGCGTTGTGCGTTTCCCCCGGAATCCGGGGGAAACGCTTGTGGGGGGTGGTCGGTGGTGTTGCGCAGCATGCGCGATAGTCGGGCGTTGTTGCCGCGCAGCACGATCAGGAACGGCAGGTTGATCACCACGGCGATAACGGCACCGGCCAGCGTCATCCCCCAGGGGTTGAACGCCAAGAGCGGCAGCCAGGTGAACATCGAGAACGTGTGCAC
>CAJXNV010000051.1 GCA_913057155.1 uncultured Actinomycetes bacterium
GCGAGGAGTTGGTCCTTCTCGTAGATCAGATCGGCCCTGCTGCTATCGGCGAGTTCGTACTCGTTGGTCATCGTCAAGGCACGGGTGGGGCAGGCCTCGATGCACAGCCCGCAGAAGATGCAGCGCAGGTAGTTGATCTGGTAAACGCGCCCGTAGCGCTCCCCGGGCGAAAAGCGCTCGTCGTCGGTGTTGTCGGCGCCCTCGACGTAGATCGCATCGGCGGGGCACGCCCAGGCACACAGTTCGCAGCCGATGCACTTCTCCAGGCCATCTGCCCACCGATTGAGTTGATGCCGGCCGTGGTAGCGCGGCTTGGTCGGCTGCTTGTCCTCGGGGTACTGCTCGGTGACGACCTTCTTGAACATGGTGCCGAAGGTGACGCCGAACCCACGGACGGCTTGCGGCAACTCAGGCATCGCGATCCTCCTGCGGTGGTGCCACGGCCTCGGTCGAGTCAGCGGGAGCGGTCGAACCGGGCACGGTCACTGTCGATCGGCGCGGGGTGTATTCGAAGCGCTGGCCGGGCAGCGGGGGCACCGGATGCCCGGTGGAGGCAGCGGTCAACACCTCGCTGGCCCGCCGCGCATGATCCTCTTCCGCCTGTGCCCGTTTGTCCGCCCGTCGGTCCGAGCGCACCTGCAGCAGCCAGGCGGCGGCCAGCAGGACCGCGATGGACACGGCGCCGACCACCAGCAACTCGGTGTTGGTGAGCGCGACGTCGGTGCGGAACAGCCGCGCGATGGACACGATCACGATCCAGATCAGCGCGACCGGGATCAGTACCTTCCAGCCGAACTTCATGAACTGGTCGTAGCGCAGTCGCGGCAGGGTGCCGCGGAGCCAGATGAACACGAAGATGAACAACTGCACCTTCAGGACCCACCACAGCACGGGGAACCAGCCGGTGTTGGCGCCGTCCCACAAGGACAGCGGCCAGGGCGCGAGGTAGCCACCGAGGAACAACGTGGTGGCCAGCGCCGAGACGGTGACCATGTTGATGTACTCGGCTAGGAAGAACATCGCGAACTTCAAGGACGAGTACTCGGTGTGGAAACCGCCGACGAGTTCGCCCTCGGCCTCGGGCAGGTCGAAGGGCGCGCGGTTGGTCTCCCCGACCATCGAGGTGACGTAGATCAAGAAGCTCGGCAGCAAGATCACCGCGAACCAGATCGGCTGTTGCGCGAGGACGATCTGCGAGGTGGACATCGAGCCGGCGTAGATGAAGACCGCCACGAAGGACAGGCCCATCGCGATCTCGTAGGAGATCACCTGGGCGGTCGAACGCAGACCACCGAGCAGCGGGTACGTGGAGCCGGAGGACCAGCCGGCGAGCACGAGCCCGTAGACACCGATGGAAGCGATCGCCAGGACGTACAGCACCGAGACCGGGAAGTCGGTGAGTTGCAGCGGGGTCTCGACCCCGAATACCGAGACGGTGGGGCCGAAGGGGATGACCGCGAAGGCGATGAAGGCTGCGGTGGCGGAGATGACCGGGGCGATCCAGTAAACGCCCACGTGCGCCGCCTTGGGGATCACTTCTTCCTTGAAGGCGAGCTTGAAGCCGTCCATCAGGGACTGCAGCAGGCCGAAGGGACCCACCCGGTTGGGACCGATGCGGTTTTGCATCCGGGAGACGACCCGGCGTTCCCACCAGATGGTGAACAAGGTGAGTAGGACCAGCAGCCCGAAGATGGCCACCGCCTTGCCGATGACGAGCCACCAGGGGTCGGAGCCGAAGAGTCCGAACTGTCCGCCGGTCATGCGGATCCTCCTTCGGTGGCGGGCGCGATGGACACGGCGTGACCGTAGCCGACACCCAGATCGCGGTAGACGCGACAGCCCTCGGAGTTCATCGGAGTCCAGACGACACCGTCGATCATCGATTCGTCGAGTTCGACCGGAAGCTGCACGAAGCCGCCCGGGCCCTCGATGCGAACGTGTGTGCCGATCGCGAAGCGCTGGGCGGTGCCGGGCGACATCCGAGCCACGGTCGGGCGGGCGGTCGCGGCGAGGTGCGGATCGCCTTCCTGCATCACACCGAGGTCCAGCAGCAGCCGCCAACTATCGAGGCGAACCTCACCGGTTGTGTCGGCCTGCGCTGAATCCACCCGGGCCGGCTCGAACGGGATCCGGGATCCGGTCCACGGGCCCAAGCGCCCGAGTTCGGCGCGGATATCGGTGACGGTGGAGGGCTGGGCGCGATCCAGGGCGCTGGCGAGCATGCCCAGTACGTAGGCATCCGAGCCCATCATGGCGTCGCGGAATACCTGCCCGAACGGCCGCGGGCGCCCTTCCCAGTCGACGAACGTGCCGGACTTCTCCGAGACCACGGCCACCGGGAGGACGACATCGGCCAGTTCGGTGACGGCGGAGTGGTGGTTCTCCAGCGAGACCACGAAGTCGAGGTCACCGAGCGCTTCGACCGCATCGAGCGGATAGTCGGCCGGTTCCACCCCGCCCACGAGTGCCGCGCTGATGCGACCTTCGGTTATGGCGTCGTGCAGTTCGACGCCGGAGAGACCCGGCCGGGGTAGGTCGGATTCGGCGAGCCCCCACGCCTGGGCGATGGAGTTGCGGGCGATGGCATCGGTCAGCGGACGGCCACCGGGCAGCACGCCGGCCAACGCCCCGGCATCGAGCGCACCGCGTTCTCCCGCTCGGCGGGGCACCCAAGCAAGCGCGGCTCCGGTCGATTCGGCGAGTTCCACTACCGCGGTCAGGGTGCCGCTGGAGGCAGCAGCCCGTTCCCCGACCATGATGACCGCACCCGGTTCGGCCAGTGCGTCCCGCACATCTGCGGGGAGGCTGGCGAGGACATCGGCTTCGCGACCGGGCAGGGCCGGGATGCAGGTGCCGGCCATCTTCTCCAGACCACGGGTGGTGCCCGAGCCCACCGAGTACACGCGGGTGCCCGTTCGCGATGCCTTGCGCAGCCGCAGGAACACGATCGGGGATTCATCCTCCGGCTCGAAGGAGACCAGCAGGACCGTCGGCGCGGACTCCAGATCGGAGTACTCCACCTGCACCGGGGTGCCGGCGACGCGACTTGCGAGGAAGGAATGCTCCTCGGCGGAATTGGCGCGCGCGCGGAAATCGATGTTGTCGGTGCCGAGTACCGCCCGGGCGAAACGCTGGTAGGCGTAGGCGTCCTCCACGGTGCTGCGGCCGCCGACCAGGACCGCGGTGTCCTTGCCTGCTGCCTGCAGCCCGCGCGCCGCGACGTCGATCGCCTCGGGCCAGGATGCCGTACGAAGTTCGCCGTCCTCGCGGATCAGCGGCCACTCCAAGCGCCCCTGCTGCATGTAGGGGAAGGCGAAGCGGCCCTTGTCGCAGTTCCACTCCTCGTTCACCTCGGGGTCGTCCCAAGCGAGGCGACGGGTGATGGTGCTGCGGCGGTAGTCGGTGCGCAGCGAGCAGCCCGACGCGCAGTGCTCGCAAGCGGTCGGCACCGAGACGAGGTCGAAGGGTCGTGCCCGGAAGCGGTAGGTGGCGCTGGTCAGCGCACCGACCGGGCAGATCTGGATGGTGTTGCCGGAGAAGTAGGAATCGAAGGGTTCGTCGTCTGCGGTTCCGACCTGTTGCTGGGCTCCGCGCTCGAGCAACTCGAGCATCGGATCGCCCGCGATCTGATCGGCGAAGCGAGTGCAGCGCGCGCAGGACACACACCGTTCACGGTCGAGCAGGATCTGGGCGCTGACGTTGATGGGCTTTTCGAACTCCCGCTTGTCGAGGGTGAAGCGCGACTCCGGTCGACCGACGCTCATCGCCTGGTTCTGCAGCGGGCACTCCCCGCCCTTGTCGCATACCGGGCAATCCAGCGGGTGGTTCAGCAGCAGGAACTCCATGACGCCTTCTTGGGCTTCCCGGGCGACGTCGGAGGAGAACTGGGTCTTGATCTGCATGCCGTCGCTGACGACCTGAGCGCAGGCCGGCTGCGGCTTGGGCACGCCCTCGATCTCGACGAGGCAGGCGCGACAGGCGGCCACCGGATCCAACAGCGGGTGGTCACAAAAACGCGGGATCTCGATACCGAGCATCTCCGCTGCGCGGATCGCGAGCGTGCCCTTGGGCACGCCGATCGCGACGCCGTCGACGATGACGGTGATCAGCTCCGAGGGAACGGCAACATCGGCGCCGGGTTCATTGGTGATCGTCATCGTGCAGCAGCCCCCGCGAATACGTAGGAGGCGACGGGATCGAATTGTTCGTCGGCCGAGGTGTGGGTAGCGGCGAGGAACTCATCGCGGAAGTACTTCATGGCCGCCGGGTACGGAGTGGCCGCCGCATCGCCGAGTGCGCAGAAGGATCGGCCGGAGATCTGCGAGCACAAGCTCGTGAGCGTTTCCATCTCCTGCTCCTGACCGTGGCCGTGCTCGAACTTCTCGAGCACCCCGGTGATCCAGTAGGTGCCTTCGCGACATGGAGTGCATTTGCCGCACGATTCGTGCTTGTAGAACTCCAGCCACCGGGTGACGGCCTTGACCACGCTGGTGGTCTGGTCGAACACCATGGGGGTTCCGGTGCCGAGCATCGTGCCGGCTTCGGCCATCGACTCATACGTCAGCGGCAGGTCGAGGTGTTCGGGGGTGAGCATGGGCACCGAGGATCCGCCGGGGATCCAGAACTTCACCTCGCTGCCATCACGCATACCACCGGCGTAGTCGAGCAGTTCGCGCATCGTGATGCCCAGGGGGGCTTCGTAGATGCCCGGGCGCTTGACGTGGCCGGAGACCGCGAAGACCTTGAAGCCGGGGGACTTCTCGGTACCGAACCCGCGGAACCACTCCACACCGCGATCGACGATGTAGGGGACGTTCGCGATGGTCTCGACGTTGTTGATGACGGTGGGCGAGGCGTACAGGCCGGCAACGGCGGGGAACGGCGGCTTCAACCGCGGCTGTCCGCGGTAACCCTCGAGTGAATCGAGCAGTGCGGTCTCCTCACCGCAGATGTAGGCACCGGCACCGGAGTGGACGACCACGTCGAGGTCGAAGCCCGAGCCCTGGATGTTCGAACCGATCAGGCCGGCCTCCTTGGCCTGCTTGACCGCGAACTCCACCTTGCGGATGGCGTTGGGCACCTCACCGCGGATGTAGATGAAGGCGTGGTTGGCCCGAATCGCATAGGACGCGATGATCACGCCCTCGACCAGCGCATGCGGATTGGCCATCATGATCGGGATGTCCTTGCACGCGCCCGGCTCGGATTCGTCGGCGTTGACCACCAGGTAGTGGGGCTTGCCGTCGCCTTGCGGGACGAATCCCCACTTCATTCCGGTGGGGAAGCCCGCTCCCCCGCGACCGCGAAGCCCGGAGTCCTTGACCTGGGCGATGATGTCGTCCGGGTCCATCGTCAGCGCACGCTCGAGTGCCCGGTAGCCGCCCACGGCGCGGTAGCCGTCGAGCGTGTAGAGATCCGGACGATCCCAGAATTCGGTGATGACCGGGGTCAGGGGTGTGCTCATCAGGCGTTGCCTCCCGTCATTCCGCGTTCCTTGGCGATCTGCAATCCGGCCAGCATCTTGTCGTCCACGCTGGGTGCATCGGCGAGGCCGTCGTCGGGGAAGGCCAGCGTGCGTTCGGTGGCCTGGAAATCCCGGATGGCCGGGCCGCGGGTTGCCTGGACGCTCTCCCCGCGGCGCAGGCTCTCGATCACCTCGACCGCGCTGCCTGGAGTGACGTCGTCCATGAATTCCCAGTCGACGGTCATCACCGGGGCGTGGGTGCAGGCGGCCTGGCACTCGATGCGCTCGAGGAAGAACTCACCGTCCGGGCTAGCGGTGTTGTGCCCGGCGCCGGTCGCCTCGACGAGGGAATCCCATACGGCGTCGCCGCCGAGCAACCCGCACAAGGTGTTGGTGCATACACCGATGTGGTGCTTGCCGACCCGCTCACGCTTGTACATCGTGTAGAAGGTCGCCACCGCCGTGACCTCCGCCGGCGTGATGTCCAAGACCTCGGCGCAGGCGTTGATGCCGTCGGTTGTGATCTCGTCCTCCTCGCTTTGTGCGAGGTGCAACATCGGAAGCAGGGCGCTGCGCGCACTCGGGTAGCGAGCGGCGATCTCGCGCATCTGCTCGCGCGTGCTGTCACTGATGGGCATGAATGCTTCTTCTCTCGTCGACTAGCGGTCCACGCCACCCATGACCGGGTCGATGCTCGCGACGGCGGCGACGACGTCGGAGACCATGCTGCCCTCGGACATTGCGGCGGTGGCTTGCAGGTTGTTGAAGGACGGATCGCGGAAGTGGACTCGGTACGGCCGGGTTCCCCCGGCACTGACCACGTGCGCACCGAGCTCGCCACGCGGGGACTCCACGGCCGCGTAGACCTGACCCGGGGGCACGGTGAACCCTTCCGTGACCAGCTTGAAGTGGTGGATCAGGGCTTCCATCGACTGGGACATGATGTGCTTGATGTGCTCGGTGGAGTTGCCCTGCCCATCGGCCCCGATCGCGAGTTGTGCCGGCCAGGCGATCTTCTTGTCCTCCACCATGACCGGGCCGGGCTGCAACCGATCCAGGCACTGCTCGACGATCTTGAGCGACTCCTGCATCTCGGCGATCCGGATGAGGAACCGGCCGTAGGCATCGCAGGTGGTCTGGGTCGGGATGTCGAACTCGTAGGTCTCGTATCCGCAGTACGGCTGGGACTTGCGCAGATCGTGCGGGAGGCCGGTGGAACGCAGGACGGGGCCGGTGATGCCCAGGGCCATGCAGCCTTGGAGGTCCAGGTAGCCGACGTCCACCGTGCGACCCATCCAGATCGCGTTGTCCACGAGCATGTCCGTGGTGTCCTTCATCCGCTTCTTGAGCAGCGGGAGCGTCTCGCGGATGGTCTGCACGGCATCCGGTGGTAGATCCTGCGCAACGCCACCCGGGCGGAAGTAGGCGCTGTTCATGCGCAGGCCGGTGACCATCTCGAACAGATCCAGCACGAGCTCGCGCTCGCGGAAGCCGAAGGTCATCGCGGTCAGCGCACCGAGCTCCATGCCGCCGGTGGCCAGGGCCACCAGGTGCGAGGAGACGCGGTTGAGTTCCATCATCATCACGCGGATCACGTTCGCCCGCTCGGGAATCTGCTCCTCGATGCCGAGCAGTTTCTCCACGCCTAGGACGTAGGCCGCTTCGTTGAAGAAGGGACTCAAGTAGTCCATGCGGGTCACGAAGGTGACGCCTTGGACCCAGCTACGGAATTCCAGGTTCTTCTCGATGCCGGTATGCAGGTAGCCGATGCCGCACCGGACCTCGGTCACGGACTCCCCGTCGAGTTCCAGGATCAAGCGCAGCACGCCGTGGGTCGAAGGGTGCTGCGGGCCCATGTTGACGATGAGCCGTTCCTTCTCGCCCTCGGGTGCGACCTCGATGGTGTCCCAGTCGCCCCCGGAGAGGTTGTAGATGGTGCCCTCGGTGGTCTCGTAGCTCCCGGCGTAGATGTCTTCGCCCTCGCCGGGGGTGGCTGTGGTGGTGTAGGTGACGTCGGCCATCAGTTGTACGCCCTCCGATTGTCCGGAGCAGGGATAGTTGCGCCCTTGTACTCGACGGGGATGCCGCCGAGCGGGTAGTCCTTGCGCTGGGGATGCCCGACCCAGTCGTCGGGCATCTCGATACGGGTGAGTCCGGGGTGTCCGTCGAAGACGATCCCGAAGAAGTCCCACGTCTCGCGCTCATGCCAATCGTTCGAGGGGTAGATCGAGACGATGGAGGGGATGTGCGGATCGGAATCCGGAACGCTCACCTCGACCCGGATCCGCCGGTTATGGGTAACGGATAGGAACGGGTAGCAGGCGTGCAGTTCGCGGTCCTGGTCGTCGGGGTAGTGCACCCCGTTGACGCCCATGCACATCTCGAAGCGCAACGCCGGCTCATCGCGCAGCATCCGCGCGAACTCCAGGAGATGCTCCCGGCGCACGTGGAAGGTGATCTCCCCGCGGTCGACGACGATCTTCTCCACCGCCGAATCGACCGGCAGGTTGCGATCGCGCATCGACAACTCGATCTCGTCGGCCACCTCGTCGAAGCCGTCGCCGAAGGGCCGCGGCGTGGCACCGGGCATGACGATCGGGGAAACCAGACCGCCGAAACCACTGGTATCCCCCGAACCCTCGACACCGAAGGCACCGCGGCGAACCCCGACGATGTCGAGTTCTTCGATGCCGTCGGGCACGACCGGCGCGGCGGGTGTGATGTCCTCGCTCACCGCAGCAGGCCCTTCATCTCCAGGGTGCTCGGTGCGGCGAGCGCGAGCTGCTCGTTCTCGACCATCTCGGTCTTGGCGTTGACGCCGAGCTTCATGTCCTGGATGTCATCGTGGATCTTCAAGATGGCGTCGATCAGCATCTCCGGTCGTGGTGGGCAGCCGGGTAGGTACATATCGACCGGCACCACGTGATCTACCCCTTGGACGATGGCGTAGTTGTTGAACATGCCACCGCTGGATGCGCACACACCCATCGCGAGCACCCACTTGGGGTTGGGCATCTGGTCGTAGATCTGGCGCAGGACGGGGGCCATCTTCTGGCTGACCCGTCCGGCGACGATCATCAAGTCGGCCTGTCGCGGCGAGGCACGGAATACCTCCATGCCGAACCGCGCGATGTCGTACCGCGGTCCACCGGTGGCCATCATCTCGATCGCGCAGCACGCGAGGCCGAAAGTGGCCGGCCACAACGACCCTTTACGGGCGTACCCGGCGACCTTCTCGACGCTGGTGAGCAGTACGCCCGAGGGGAGTTTCTCTTCCAAACCCATGTCAGTCCCACTCCAATCCACCACGACGCCACTCGTAGACGTAGGGAACGGCCAGGTTAAGCAAGAACAGCATCATCGCAACCAGGCCGAATGCGCCCAACTGGTCGAAGGCCACCGCCCACGGGTACAAGAACACGAGTTCGATGTCGAAGATGATGAACATCATCGCCGTCAGGTAGTACTTGACCGGGAATCGGCCACCGCCGATCGGCTGCGGTGTGGGCTCGATACCGCACTCGTAGGCGTCGTACTTGGCCCGGTTGTAGCGCTTGGGTCCGGTGAAACCGGCGATGACCACCGAGAAGGCGGCGAACCCGAATGCGAGTGCACCGAGGATGAAGATCGGCGTGTAGACGTTCACTGCGCCCGGGACCCCTCGCGTAGTAGGTGCAGGTTGTCGGCGATCCAAACTCCGTGATCGTGGTGCGGCTACCGGGCTTGCGCGCTCGTGAAAGCCTTCACGATCCCCCGAAGCATAGTGGGCCGCCGATGCGCACGCTAACCCCCGCGGGCGAAGGTGATCACGCTCACGCCGGGCGGGTGCCGCGGTGCAGGGCGACGATGCCACCGGTGAGGTTGCGCCAGCCCACCTGCTGCCACCCGGCCTGCTGCAGATCCTGCGCCAACTCGCGCTGATCGGGCCAGGCGCGGATCGATTCGGCCAAGTAGACGTAGGCGTCGGGGTTGGAGGACGTCTTGCGCGCCACCTTCGGCAGCGCACCCATCAGGTAGGTGCCGTACACCTCGCGGAAGGGGCGCCAGGTGGGGTGGGAGAACTCGCACACCACGATCCGCCCACCTGGACGGGTCACCCGGAGCAGCTCGGCCAACCCGGCTTGCCGGTCGGCCATATTGCGCAGCCCGAAGGAGATCGTCACCGCGTCGAAGACGGCATCGGCGAAGGGCAACGCGAGGCCATCACCGGCCACGAAGGACATCCGTGGATTGCGCTGCCTGCCTACCGCCAGCATCCCCTGGGAGAAATCACACGCGACGACGAAGGCTCCTGCCGCCGCGATCGGCTCGCTGGAGGTTCCGGTCCCGGCCGCGAGATCGAGCACCCGGTCGCCGGGAAGCGCCCCGACCGCCTTGGCGACCTGGGCCCGCCAGCGCCGTGTCTGACCGAGGGCGAGGACATCGTTGGTTCGGTCGTATCGCTCGGCGACGTCGTCGAACATCGCCGCGACATCCCGGGGCGTCTTGTCCAATCCCGCGCGCGACATGCGCGAATAGTCGCAGAGGACAAGCACCGCCGCTCGCCCTACCCTGACCGGGTGTATCGAACCCCGCACGAGTCCACCGCACCCAATCTGATCGCCACGACCCGGCCGATCCCGGATGTCGAGGACTTGCTCGCGACGCTTCCGCGGATCGGCGGCTTGAGTTGGATGCGCCGGGGTGAGGGGTTGGTCGGCTGGGGCATCGCCGCCAAGCTCCAGGTACGCGGAGTGGAGCGCTTCTCGCGGGCGCAGCGCTGGTGGAGCGAATTCTGCGACCGGGCGAAGGTCGAGGACTCGGTCTCGGTTCCCGGCACCGGGCCCATCGCTTTCGCATCCTTCGCCTTCGACCCCGACGACGCCTCGGAGGTGATCGTGCCCAAGGTGCTCGTCGGTCGGCGTTCGGGGCAGACCTGGGTCACGACCATCCACGCCGAGGGCAAGGAACCACCCGACACCGATTGGAGCGCGGAGACGATAGGTGTCCCGTCCGCGGTCACCTGGCGGGACGGCGCACTCAGCGCGCCGGAGTGGGAGAAGGCCGTCGCGCGAGCCGTCGAGCGGATCTCGGGCGGGGAATTGGACAAGGTCGTCCTCGCGCGCGATGTCATCGCCGACGTTCAAGGCGAGCTCGATCCGCGCTCGATGCTGCAGCGCCTGGCCGCCGACTACCCCACGTGCTGGACCTTCCAGGTGGCCGGCCTGCTCGGCGCGACCCCGGAGTTGCTGGTTCGCCGCACGGGCGATCTGGTCACCAGCCGCGTGCTCGCTGGAACCGTTCGCCGTCGCGGCGATTCCGAAGCCGACGAAGGCCTCGCGCAAGCCCTGCTGGCCAGCGACAAGGACCTCGCCGAGCACGCCTACGCCGTGAAATCGGTCGCCAAGGCACTCGCGACCCACTGCACCGACATGGACATCCCCGAACACCCGACCGTGCTGGAACTCGCCAACGTCCAGCACCTGGCCACGGACGTCACCGGCCGCCTCGCCGACGACGCCTCCCT
>CAJXNV010000052.1 GCA_913057155.1 uncultured Actinomycetes bacterium
TTTTCCCATGCGCGCGAGGCGAATCGACGCGAAGGGAGATCCTTCGACCTAGGTGTCCTAGATGTCGTAGTACATCTCGAACTCGTGCGGATGCGGACGCAACCGGATCGGGTCGATCTCGTTGGTGCGCTTGTAGTCGATCCAGGTCTCGATCAGGTCGGCTGGGAAGACCCCACCGGCCTGGAGGAACTCGTTGTCGCTCTCGAGCGAATCGAGGACGCCACCGAGTGAATCCGGCACGGTCGGGATGTTCGCCAACTCATCCGGCGGCAACTCGTAGAGATCCTTGTCGACCGGAGCGATCGGCTCGATCTTGTTCTTGATGCCGTCGAGTCCGGCCATGACCAGCGCGGAGAACGCGAGGTACGGGTTGCTCGAGGGGTCGGGCACCCGGAACTCGACTCGCTTGGCCTTGGGGTTGTTGCCGGTGACCGGGATGCGAACCGCCGCGGAGCGGTTGCGGGCCGAGTACACCAGGTTGACCGGGGCCTCGAAGCCCGGCACCAGGCGATGGAAGCTGTTGACGGTCGGGTTGGTGAAGGCCAGGACGGCCGGTGCGTGCGCGAGCAGGCCGCCGATGTACCAGCGTGCGGTGTCCGAGAGGCCGCCGTATCCCATCTCGTCGTAGAACAGCGGCTCGCCGCCCTTCCACAGGGACTGGTGGCAGTGCATGCCCGATCCGTTATCGCCGAACAGCGGCTTGGGCATGAAGGTTGCGGTCTTGCCATTCGCCCAGGCGACGTTCTTGATGACGTACTTGAACAGCATCACCTGGTCGGCCGCGTGCTGCAGGGTGTTGAACTTGTAGTTGATCTCACCCTGGCCCGCGGTGCCTACCTCGTGGTGGGAGCGCTCGACCTCGAGGCCAACCTGCATCAAGGTGGCGACCATCTGATCGCGCAGATCGGCGTAGTGATCGACCGGGGGAACCGGGAAGTAGCCACCCTTGTAGCGGGTCTTGTAGCCGCGGTTGCCGCCCTCTTCCTGGCGACCGGTGTTCCAGGCGCCTTCGATGGAGTCGATGAAGTAGTAGCCGGAATGCTGGTTCGTCTCGAAGCGGACGTCGTCGAAGACGTAGAACTCCGCCTCCGGGCCGAAGAACGCGGTGTCGGCGATGCCGGTCGAGGCGATGTAGGCCTCGGCCTTCGCGGCCACGTTGCGCGGGTCACGGCTGTAGGGCTCGTTGGTGAAGGGATCGCGGATCGAGAAGTTCATCACCAGGGTCTTCGCGGAGCGGAAGGGGTCGATGAACGCGGTCGCCGGGTCCGGGATCAGCTTCATGTCCGACTCGTGGATGGACTGGAAGCCGCGGATCGAGGATCCGTCGAACATCAGCCCGTCCTCGAAGGCCGCCATCCCGAAGGATGAAGCCGGGACGTTGAAGTGCTGCATGATGCCCGGAAGATCGACGAACCGGACATCCACGAATTCGATGTCATTGTCCTTGATGTACTTCAGGACCTCATCGGCATTGCTGAACATTTCCACCTCCTGCACTCGCGTGCATCGCCTCGCTCGGTGACCCGTTGCCACCGGATATGGAGGGAAAACTAGGGAACCGTGGTGTCGGTTCGGTATCCCGATTGTTTCGCCGGTGTTACGTCGCGGGCGGGTGCGGCCCGGCGAATACGGTGTCCTCTGTGCAGTCCTTAGACCCGCAAGCCGGAACCCCTCGCGCCTGGATAGGCCGGCGGATAGCGGCCTTGGTCATCGACTGGCTGGCCAGCTTGGCGGTGGCCCAGTTGGTGTTCCCGCAGTTCGGCTACGGCAGCGACGCAGCCGGCTTCGCCACCCTCGCGGTGTTCGCCGTGGAGGTCACCGTGCTGACCTGGCTCACCGGGGCGTCCTTCGGCCAGCGGATCATCGGACTGCGCGTGGTGCCCGTCGACGGGGGACGGCTTCCGCTGTGGCGGGCGGCCCTGCGCACGCTGCTGGTGTGCTTGGTCATCCCGGCGGTCGTCTACGACGACCAGGGCCGCGGAGTCCACGATCGGCTCGCCGGCACCTACGTGACGCGGGTGCGCTGACGGGGCAGCCAGTTAACGGCGCGCTTACCTAACGGCGGGCTCATCTAACGGCGTTGCCGCCGCACCTGGCGCGGGCTCGTCGGCATCGGTCCTTTGGGAATCGGCATCGACTGCTGGACGTTGCCGAGGGCCTCGAGCCGGCGCCTGACCTCGGTGACCTCGCTACCGCGCAGGTTGCGGGGGAGCTTGCTGAGGGTCTTTTGGATCTGCCCGAGCGTTATCTGACCCTCGGCGTTGCCGACCTGGATCTCGTAGATGGGGACATCGGGCACCCAGCGGGCGGTCTTCTTGCGCTCGTTGGCGAGCATGTGACCGACGCGGCTCGGAGCACCTTCGGACAGCAGGATGACGCCCGGCTTACCCACGACCCGACTGACCATGTCCTCGTTCCGGCTCACCGCTACGGCCGGGGTGACGGCCCACTTGCCGCGCAAGGAGTCGACGACCGCGGCGGCCGCCCCGGGTTGGCCCTCGATCCGGGCGTACGCAGCTCGGGTCGCCCGGCGGGAGAACCAGAAGGTCGCGGCCAGCAGGCCCAGGGGCAGGGCGATGAGTACCGCGGTGAGCCAGTTGATGAACAGCGACACGGGCACCGCGATCACGGCGACGACGAGGAGGAATATCCCGAGGACCTCGGCCCACAGGAACCGGTAGACGCGCTGCGTCATCGACCAGTTCTCGCCGATGGCCTTCAAACTCGAACGGATCTTGCCCATGACGCCGCAGCCTAGTCCGGGGAGGCAACTGTGATCGGGTCGCCGGGGCGGACCACCCCGGGACGTTCCACCCAGCCGGTCACTCCACGCCGGCCGATGGCCGCCTTCGGGAATGCCTCCGGTCGGCTCCCGTAGGCCCGCGCCACCATGCCGCCGGCGATCGTGCAGGGGGCGTTGGCGCCGCCGAGCATGATCGTGGCGCCGGAGGGGAAGATCAGGCGGGTCATGCGCGGCATCGCCGTCAGTTCGGGCAACCCTTCGGTGCAGATGTTCTCGGCGATGACGCCTGCGGCGATGCGCTCGATACCGAGTGCCTCGGCGATAGTTGCGAGTTCCGCCGCGTCCACCAAGGACAACTGTCGATGGTTGCGGATCGTGGTCCCCTTGGCGAAGACCTTCGCCTGCCGCGTATCGGAGGCCATGGTCTCGCCGTGATGTCGATCCCCGACCGGACCACCCCAGTCCAAGTCCAAGGCATCGACCGCGCTGGGTTCGGGATCCGTCGAGGGCCACACGTGGGTGGCCAGCACGCGTGGGCTCACGCGAAGGTGATGCTGGCGCGGTCACCACTTGCGCGGGCCTGCAGTGCCTGCTCGTACAGGCGACCGGCGCGGTAGCTCGAGCGCACCAACGGCCCGCTCATCACCCCGGAGAAACCGATGTCGGTCGCGAAATCGGCGAGTTCGACGAATTCCTCGGGCTTGACCCACCGTTCGACCGGATGGTGGCGAGGCGAGGGCCGCAGGTACTGCGTGATGGTGACCAATTCACAGCCCGCTTCGTGCAGATCGCGCAGCGCCTGCTCGACCTCCTCGATCGTCTCGCCCATCCCCAAGATCAAGTTGCTCTTGGTGACCAGGCCGACGGCCCGTGCCTGGGTCAGGACATCCAGGCTGCGTTCGTAGCGGAAAGCCGGCCGGATCCGCTTGAAGATCCGCGGGACCGTTTCGACGTTGTGCGCCAGGACCTCGGGTGCGGCATCGAAGACCTTGCCGAGCAGGTCGGGGTTGCCGGAGAAGTCCGGGATCAGGAGTTCGACCTTCGTGCCGATCCCCAGGCCGTGGATCTGGCGCACCGTCTCGGCGTACAACCACGAGCCTTCGTCTTCCAGGTCATCGCGCGCGACACCGGTGACCGTGGCGTAGCGAAGGCCCATCGTGTTCACGGACTCGGCGACGCGCCTGGGCTCGTCGACGTCCAACGGTTGCGGCTTACCGGTGTCGATCTGACAGAAGTCGCAGCGCCGCGTGCACTGCTCGCCACCGATGAGGAAGGTGGCCTCCCGGTCCTCCCAGCACTCGAAGATGTTGGGGCAGCCGGCCTCCTGGCACACGGTGTGCAGGCCCTCGGATTTCACCAGCTCCTTGATGCGGGTGTATTCCGGGCCGGTGCGCATCGTCGTCTTGATCCACGGTGGCTTGCGCTCGATGGGCACCTCGGCGTTGCGCGCCTCGATGCGCAGCATCTTCCGGCCGCCTTCGTCGGTACCGGCGTACACGCTCATGGTGATCCTCCTACGAGCATCGAAAGGCGTTCCTCGACAACAGGCAGGGTGTCATGGACCGTCACATCCCGCCCGAGTTCGGCGCTCAGTGAGGTGACACTGGCATCGGAGATGCCGCAGGGGACGATCCGGTCGAAGGCCCCGAGATCGCAATCGCAGTTCAAGGCGAAGCCGTGCATGGTCACGCCCTGGGCGACGCGGATACCGATCGCGGCGATCTTGCGGTCCGGACCCCGCTCGTCGGCCGGCACCCACACGCCGCTGCGTCCGTCGATCTGAGTGCCGTGCACGCCGAAGTGGGCGCACACCTCGATCAGCATCTGCTCGATGCGTCGGACGTACGCGACCACGTCGATGGGATCGGGCAGCCGCAGGATCGGGTAGCCGACGAGTTGGCCGGGCCCGTGCCAGGTGATCTTGCCGCCACGGTCGACGTCGACCACGGGGGTGCCGTCGAAGGGTCGCTCGAAGTCCTCGGTGCGTCGTCCCGCGGTGTAGACGGCCGTGTGCTCGAGTAGCAGGACGGTGGAGTCCGCTCCGGCGACCACGCTGGTGTGCACACCACGCTGCAGATCCCAGGCCCGCTGGTAGTCCACGGCGCTCTCGCCGAAGCCGACGCGTTCGATGTGGACGACCGATTCGGGAAGGCTCGACGGTGCTGACGTCATGCCACCACCCTACGTTCGTCCGGCCTTCGGATTCCGAGGCGGTGCAATGCGCAGTCGGCGGCGCGACGGCCGCTGACCATCGCGCCCTGGATGCTCGCGGTCGCCCGGTGGTCCCCGGCGATCAGCACCGGTTCGTCGAATCTCGGTGGGGCCAGGCTCAACGGTCCGCGCATCGAGGGAAGCGCGTACTCGATCGGGTAGGCCGCGATCGTCTGCCATGAGGAGGTGTCCACCCCATACAGGCGGCCGAGGTGCTCGCGGACCTGCTGTTCCCTGCCCGCATCCGCGCCGAGGGCCGATGTGGAGACCAGGACCCGTCCCGCCGGTGCGTAGCTCGGGACCGCGTAGGTCAACGGCACGGTATTGATCACCGGTCCGCTGCCGTGGGCATCGACGGTGATCACGCTCCGGCCCCCGGCCAGTGGCTCGGGCAATTGGCTTGCGTCGACCGCGTGGTACCAGGTGGTGACCGAGTTACCGGCGGTAGCGATGCTCGCATCCGGCAGCAGTTTCGCGGCCCCGGGCGCATCGGTGGCCACGATCACCACGCGTGCGCTCATGCGTCCGGCCTCGGTGTCCACGAAGTCCGCGCCGACCGCGGTAGCCGGAGTGGACAGCAGCACCGATCCAGGCGGCAGTGCGTCGTGCAGTTGATCGGGGATCGCTTGCATACCCGCGGCCGGCAGCGCCGGTGTGCCCTTGACGAAGCTGGCCAGCACCGCATCCATGAAGCGACGCGATGTCATCAGGTGCGGCTCGAGGAACACCCCGGTCAAGAAGGGCTTGAGTACCTGATCGATCAACGTTGCATCCAGGCCGGCACGGGCTAGTGCCACCTGTGCCGGTTCGTCCTCGCGTTCGTCGAACTGCGCACCGTGCAACCTCGATGCCTGCCAGGCGTAGGCCGCGAAGCTCGCCTTCCCGCGCACGGTTCCGGCGGCCGAGGACAGCGCCGATAGGTGCCAGTTGCGCGCGGATCGTGGATCGCCGAGATGGACGACTTTGCGGCGGTCGCGGCGGTCGCGGCGCACGATGTCCATGCCCCGCACGAGGGAATGCAGGTCGAGCGCCTGGTGGTCCAGGACGCGGGCAGCCTCGGGGTAGGCGGGGTTGTAGAGCTGGAAACCCCGATCGAGGGTGAATCCGTCGATGTGATCGCTGCGGACCCGACCACCGACCGCATCCGCGGCCTCGACCACCCGGACATCGGCGCCGTGGATCGCGAGCTGGCGGGCGGCCGCGAGCCCGGCGAGGCCGGCTCCGACGATGACGACGTCGTACGTCTGTGCCATCGGTGCGCGGTCTTACTGGTCCAGCGCGGTGCGGATGGCCGATTCCACGGTGGGGTCCTGCCAGGTGAAGCCGGCGTCGGCGAGCACGGCGGGCAGGACACGCGCGCTACCGAGGACTTCGGTGGAGAACTCGCCGAGTACGGCCTTGAGTGCGAAAGCCGGAACGGCGAACAAGGTCGGGCGGCGAAGGACCCGCCCCATCGCCTCGGTGACCGCGGCGTTGGTGACCGGATCCGGTCCGGTCAGGTTCACCGGACCGGACAGTTCGGTGTTGTCGAGTAGGAAGGTCAGCGCCGCCACCTCGTCGCGCAGCGAGATCCACGACCAGTACTGCCGCCCGGAGCCGAGCTTGCCGCCGAGTCCTGCCTTGAAGATCGGGAACAGTCGCTGCCAGGCGCCACCGTCGGCGGAGACCACGAGCCCGGTGCGCGCGTGCGTGACGCGTATCCCGGCTTCACGCGCCGGATCGGCGGCGGCTTCCCAGGCGCGGACGACGTCGGCGAGGAAGCCCGTGCCCGCCGGTGCGGTCTCGTCGACCGCCTGATCGCCGGTGTCGCCGTACCAACCGATGGCCGAGCCGGCCACCAGGGCCCGCGGACGAGGCTCGAGCGCGACCATGGCTTCGACGATGGTGCGCGTGCCATCGACCCGACTGTCGAGGATGGTGCGCTTGTAGGAGTCGCTCCAGCGTCGATCGCCTACGCCGGCGCCCGCGAGATGCACGACCGCATCGATGCCCGCTAACCCGTCGAGATCGACGGTGCCCGCAACCGGATCCCACTGCACTTCGTCGGGGGCTACCGCCGTGCGTCGGACCAGGCGCAGGACCTCATCGCCGCGCGCACGTAGGTGGGGGACGAGGGCTGAGCCGATGAGGCCGGATGCTCCGGTGACCGCGATCTTCATGACCCAAGCATGACGTATGCGCCTCGATCAGGCGAAGACGGTGAAGACGCCGACGCCCACGGCCTGCACGACCAACAGGTTCACCACGTTGCTGGCCATCAGGTTGTGCATCACCTCGGAGTTGCCGTCGGTGCCGGCCTTGCGGTGTGCGGCGTAGGAGGAGAAGAAGGTGGTCAGTTCGGGCAAGCTGGTGGCGATGGCGGTGAGGGTCCCAAGGACGACGGCTGGCACGGCGAAGGCGACACCGAGCTCGTAGACCGAATCGCCGAGGATGTCCCCGAGGACGTACAGCCCGACGATCCCGGCGACCAGGATGGCGATCTGCACGGCGATCTTGCCCTTGCTGTTGCCATCGGCGAAGGGGCGCACGGCGTCCTCGCCCTCGACCGGTGCCGGTGCTTCGTGCCGGCCGCGCATCACCCGCAGGTAGGCCAGGTAACCGGCGAATAGCGCGATGCCGCTCCACAGCGCGGTGTCCTGACCGGTGACCAACAGCGCGATGGGAACGACGATGCTGCCGATGACGATCGCCTGCTCGAAGCGGAACTCCTTACCTCCGAGAGTGCCCATCTGCTTGAACCACAAGGCGGCGACGGTCGCCAGCAGGACGTTGATGATGTTGCTGCCGAGGATGTTCGTGCTGACCACTGCGAACAATCCGGTGGCGGCGACGAAGATCGTGGCGACGAGTTCCGGGGCGCTGGTCAGGTAGCCCAGCATCTGTCCGGTCGCCGACCGGGAGAAGTTCGCCGCGCGAGCGAGTTTCTGCGCTGGTTCGTATAAGCCGAAGCGGGCCACCGCGATGATGCCGACCATCGAGCCGACGAACCACAGCGCGGTGACGAGCATGGGCGTCCTTCCTCCCGTGGGTGGGAGTAGTCGGGGTGGAACCCGGCGAGCCTAGTTGGCTAGCCGCCCAGCTCTGCGTCGAAGGCGCCGGCCTCCAAACGCTCCTTCACGGCCGTGAGGAATCGCGCTGCGTCGGCACCGTCGACGATGCGATGGTCGTAGGACAGTGCGAGGTAGACCATCGACCGGATGGCGATGACGTCCTGGCCGTCGTCGCTGATCACCACGGGGCGCTTGACGACCGACCCGGTGCCGAGGATCGCCACCTGCGGCATGTTGATGATCGGGGTGTCGAACAGTGCACCGCGGCTACCGGTGTTGGTGACGGTGAACGTGCCACCGGAGAGTTCATCGGGCGCGACCTTGTTGGTGCGGGTGCGCTCGGCGAGATCGGCGATCCGGCGGGCGATACCGGCGATGTTCAAGTCACCGGCATCGCGGATGACCGGTACGAGCAGCCCGCGGTCGGTGTCGACGGCGATGCCGAGGTTCTCGGAATCGTGGTAGGTGATCGTGCCCTCGGTGAGATCGATCGAGCTATTGATCTGCGGGTAGACCTTCAGTGCCTCCACCGCTGCCTTGCAGAAGAACGGCAGGAAGGACAGGTTCACGCCCTCGCGGGCTGCGAAGTCGGCCTTCACGCGCTGGCGCAGTGCGGCGATCCGGGTGACGTCAACTTCCACCACGGTCGTCAGTTGCGCGCTCGTTTGCAGCGACTCGACCATCCGTTCGGCGATCACGCGACGCAGCCGGCTCATCTTCTCGGTGCGCCCGCGCAGCGCGGACGGCTCCGCGGTGGCGACTGTTGCGGTGGACGCGGCGGCCGGCGCGGCTGTTGCAGCCGGCGCTGCAGCAGCGCTCTTCTTGGCCTCCACCGCGGCTAGGACATCGGCCTTGCGGATCCGTCCACCGACCCCGGAGCCGGAGATAGTGGCCAGGTCGATGTCGTTCTCCGCGGCGAGTTTGCGCACTAGGGGTGTGACGTAGACCCCCGATGCGGCCGCAGGTGCAGCCGCGCCGGCAGGTTCGGCGGGAACAGCCGGCGCAGGTTCGGCGGGCTTAGCAGAGGCAGCAGGCGCCGGAGTCGGCTCGGCTGCAGCAGGGGCCGGAGCCGCCGGAGCCGCCGACGCAGCGCTCGCACCGGTGGCGATGCGGGCGACCTCGGCGCCGACCTCGACGGTGCCGTCGGTCTCCACGGCGATGGAGGTCAGCACTCCCGATGCCGGTGCGGGGATCTCGGTGTCGACCTTGTCGGTCGAGATCTCCAAAAGTGGTTCGTCGGCTTGCACCTGATCGCCTACGGCCTTCAACCAGCGGGTGACGATGCCTTCGGTGACGCTCTCGCCGAGCGCCGGGAGGGTGACGACCACTTCCTCGCCGCCACTGGCTGCAGCGGGTGCAGCAGGTGCAGCGGGAGCCGCGGGAGCCGGTGCAGCCGGAGCGGCTTCGGCGACAGGCTCAGGCGTCGGCTCGGGCTCGGGCGCCGGCTCGGGCTCGGGCGCCGGCTCGGGCTCGGGTGTCGGTTCGGCAGCCGGCGCCGCGGGCGCGGCGCTTTCAGCAGCGCCGCCTGCTTCGTCGGGCTCGCCGATCACGCCGAGCGCCCCGCCGACCTCGACCACGGCGTCCTCTTCGGCCGCGATGGACAGCAGGACACCCGATGCCGGTGCCGGGATCTCGGTGTCGACCTTGTCGGTCGAGACCTCCACGAGCGGCTCGTCGGCCACGACCTGATCCCCCACGGACTTCAACCAACGGGTGATGGTGCCCTCGGTGACGCTTTCGCCGAGTTGCGGCAGGGTCACGGTGACCGACATGTGTGCTCCTTGTCGAATGTTGCGAGAACTACGAGTGGGCGTGCAGCGGCTTGCCGGCGAGTGCCAGGTGCGCCTCGCCCATCGCCTCGTTCTGGGTCGGATGGGCGTGGATCAACGTGGCGACGTCGTCGGGGTAGGCCTCCCAGTTGACGATCAACTGCGCTTCACCGATCTGCTCACCCACGCGCGAGCCGACCATGTGCACGCCGATCACCGGGCCGTCCTTCAACTCGATGAGCTTGATGAAGCCCGTGGTGGCCAGGATCTGGCTCTTGCCGTTGCCGCCGAGGTTGTACTCGTAGGCGGTGATGGCGTCGGCGCCGTGGGCCTCGATGGCCTCGGCTTCGGTGAGTCCGACGCTGGCGACCTCCGGCTCGCAGTAGGTCACGCGCGGGATGTTGATGTCCGGGACGACCACGGGGTTCATGCCGGCGATCTCCTCGGCCACGAAGATCCCGTGCTGGAAGCCGCGGTGGGCCAACTGCAGGCCGGGTGTGATGTCGCCGACCGCGAACACTCCGGGCAGGTTGGTGCGCAACCGCTCGTCGACGAGCACCCAGCCGCGTTCCATCTCGATGCCCTGTTCGTCGTAGCCCATGCCCTCGGTGTTGGGGCCGCGGCCGACGGCGACGAGTAGGAGGTCGGCATCGAGGGTCGTGCCGTCCTCGAGCGATACGTGCACACCGGAGTCGTCCTGCGTGGCGCCGGCGAAGCGCACGCCCAGGGACAACTCGATGCCGCGCTTCTTGTAGGCGCGCTCGAGGGCCTTGGAGCAGGCTTCGTCCTCGTTCGGGACCAGGTGCGGCAGCGCCTCGACGATGGTGACCTCGGAGCCGAAGGACTTCCACACGCTGGCGAACTCCACGCCGATCACCCCGCCACCGAGCACGATCACCTTGTCGGGCACGTAGTCCAGGCCGAGCGCTTGGTCGGAGGTCATGATGCGCCCGGAGATCTCCAGGCCGGGCAGCGACTTGGCGTAGGAGCCGGTGGCCAGCACGAGGTTCTCACCGGTGTACTGCTCGCCGTCGACCTCGATGGTCTTCGGGCCCACCATGCGGCCGTAGCCTTCGACGACGTTGACCCCGCGCGACTTGATCAGGCCCTGCAGGCCCTTGTACAAACGCCCGAC
>CAJXNV010000053.1 GCA_913057155.1 uncultured Actinomycetes bacterium
GGATCGACGGTGACCGCGAGCCGGACGTCCCGGCCGATGGTCGAGGTCAGGGCGCGGACCACGATGGGCCGTAGCCGCGTTTCGAGAACGTCCTTGGTGAACTCGTTCGGCGCGGCGACCAGCGCGGTGTCCCCGACGAGGCCGAGCGGTTCGGTCAAGGTGACGAAGGCGCGCTGCTGGGTGGGCAACTCCTCGTCGGACAGGCTGGCGAGGGCGGCGGACCAGTACGGGGCCAACTCGTTTTCCTCAGCCACGCCCCACACCTTCCCCGTTCGTCAGCAACCTGTCCACATAGTTATCCACAAGTGTGGACACCGAAGCGACACCATAGTCACCCGGGGTGTGGACACACAAGGGCGGGGGCGGGATTGGGAGATGGACCACCTGGGTTGCGGGGTCGGTTTGACCGTCTCGCCACAGGCACCGTAGCCTTAGGCGCTCGCTCGACGCCCGACCCGTCGAGGAGGCTCATCAGCGGTCGGTCTTTCCCAGGAGCACGTCATGAAGCGCACCTTCCAGCCCAACAACCGGCGTCGTGCTCGCAAGCACGGTTTCCGGGCTCGGATGCGGACCCGCGCCGGACGCTCGATCCTGGCGAGCCGGCGCTCGAAGGGCCGCGCTCGGCTCTCGGCCTAGCCCAGAACGGGGCTGCGGACCATGCTGCCCCCGGCCAACCGGCTCACCCGCCCAGCTGATTTCCGCCGCACCATTCGGGGCGGTCGGCGGGCCCGCAGGTCCACCCTCATCGTGCACGGCCTCATGGCTGCCGAGGGAGTGCAAACGCCGCCCCGCGTGGGTATCACCGTGAGTAAGGCCGTGGGAGGCTCCGTGGTTCGCCATCGGGTGGCCCGCGTCCTGCGGCACCGTCTTCGACCGTTGCTCGCGCAGGCCCCCCTCGGGTCGACCTGGGTCGTGCGGGCGCTACCCACGGCCGGTCGGGATGGGTGTAGTGGCCAGGCTTGCGTGGATGTGGCGCGGGATCTGGAATCGGCCTTTCAGGAACTGCTGTCCGGCCAACTGTCCAACGTCGGGGTCAATTCGTGAGCGGGATGGCCGCGGGGCTGCGCCGGCTGGGGCGAGCATTGCTGTGGCTGTGGGACCACTCCGTCGGCTGGTTGCTGAAGTGGTTGTTGCTGGCGCTGATTTGGTTGTACCAGCGGGCCATTTCCCCACTGCTACCACCGAGTTGCCGCTACCACCCGAGCTGTTCTGCCTACGGCTTCACCGCGATCAGCGCGCACGGATCCGCGAAGGGCTTAGCCTTGACCATCTGGCGTCTACTACGG
This sequence comes from uncultured Actinomycetes bacterium, assembly GCA_913057155.1. Taxonomy (GTDB): domain Bacteria; phylum Actinomycetota; class Actinomycetes; order S36-B12; family S36-B12; genus S36-B12. The sequence goes on from CAJXNV010000053.1 coordinate 1,287, forward strand.
TGCAACCCGTGGAGTGGGGGCGGGTTGGATCCCGTCCCCGAGCCTGGACGCTGGGTCCCGCCGATCTATCCTGACGGTCGAGAACGACCGTCGAGTCGGGTCGGATCGGTGGCACCCACATCGGCGCAATGACCGGACGGAGAACGACGTAACGCATGGCGATCTTGGAGTTGCTCGACGTTCCGGTCAGCTGGGTGCTGGTCCAGTTCTACTCGTTCTTCAGTTTGTTCATGGATCCCGACAGTGGGTGGACCTGGGCCGCGTCGATCGTCGGCCTGGTGATCTTGATGCGCATCCTGCTTATCCCGTTGTTCGTCAAGCAGATCAAGGCGCAGCGGGGTCTGCAGATCATCCAGCCGCAGATGAAGGAGATCCAGAAGAAATACGCGGGCGACCGCGAGCGGCAGTCCCAGGAAATGATGAAGCTCTACAAGGAGACCGGGACCAACCCGCTTGCTTCCTGCCTGCCGATCTTGTTGCAGGCGCCCATCTTCTTCGGCTTGTTCCGCGTATTGCAGTACGGCATCGCGCAAGAGCAGCCGATCGGTGTCTTCGCGTGGTCGCAGTACCGGGATCTGGTGAGCATCGCGCACGACGCCACGATCTTCGACGTTCCCCTGTGGGCGACGTTGTGGTTGGCCAACCAGGTGCAAGAGGAGACGGGTACCAGCGCGCTGACTGTTCGCATCCTTGCCGTCATCTTGATCGTGGCGATGAGTACGACGACGTTCTTGACCCAACGCCAACTCATCGTGAAGAACACCGCACCGGACAACCCGATGGTGCGTCAGCAGAAGATCCTGCTGTACGTCTTCCCGGTGGTATTCGCCGTCGGTGGCGTGAACTTCCCGATCGGTGTGCTCATCTACTGGTTCACGACCAACCTGTGGTCCATGGGCCAACAGTTCTACGTGATCCGCAATAACCCCCAGCCGGGCACGCCCGCCTTCGAGGCACTCGAGGCACGCAAGAAGGAGAAGGCTGCTCGTAAAGCGGCGCGCAAAGCCGGTGGCTCCACCGGCGGATCGGCGGGCACCACGGTCCTCGACGATGAAGGCAACGAGGTGAACGGCGAGTCGGGCGAGGATCCCGACGCAGCGTCGGGAAACCCCAAGAGGGTGCAGCCCAAGAAGACTTCGCGCAGCAAGCGCAAGAAGAAATAGCGGACCAAGGTAAGGACCGCTCGATACCCACACGGAGCAGACGTGAACGAGACAACCAACCCGGCCGAGGACGCCGCTGCTGAACCGGTGACCGAGGAAGCCACTGAGACAGCCGACGAGAAGGCCGACGAGAAGGCCGGCCCTACCCTCGAGGAAGAAGGCGACGTCGCAGCCGATTACCTGGAGGCATTGCTGGACATCATCGACGCCGACGGCGATATCGATATCGACGTCGAGGGCGAACGGGCCCTGGTGTCGGTGATCGAGGTCAACCCCGGGGAGCTGTCCCACCTCGTCGGCGACGACGGCCAGGTGCTCTCGGCGTTGCAGGAATTGACCCGACTGGCAGTGGCCCGGGAAACCGGTGAGCGCTCCCGGTTGATGGTCGACATCGCGGGCTTCCGCGCCGAGCAGCGCACCAAGTTGCAGGAGGCAGCCCAGCAGGCGATCGCCGAGGCGCAGCGCACCGCGGCACCGGTCTCGATGCGCCCGATGAACCCCTTCGAGCGCAAGGTCGTCCACGATGTGGTCGCCGAGGCCGGACTGGTGAGTGAATCGGAGGGCGAGGAGCCCGAGCGCCGGGTCGTCATCCGTATCTCCTAGATGGTTTCCCGTGAAACATCGGTGCCGGAACCCCCGGCACTCCCACAGTGGCTGGAACCTGCGGGAGGCGACCTCACCCGGTACGCCGAACTACTAGCAGGACCGGGTATCCAGCGCGGACTCCTCGGACCACGGGAGGCGCCGCGGATCTGGGATCGCCACATCCTCAACTGCGCGGTGGTGGCCGATCCGGCCCAGGGCTTGGTCCCGTCGGGTGCTCGAGTAGCGGACATCGGTTCGGGTGCCGGGCTCCCGGGCCTGGTGTGGGCATTGGCCCGCCCCGACCTCTCGGTGGTCCTCATCGAATCGCTACTCCGCCGGGTGACGTTCCTGACCGAGTGCGCGCACGAACTCGACCTGACCGAGCGGGTCCAGGTGGTGCGGGCGCGGGCGGAAGAAGGCGGGGACCGAGCCGGATCGGCCGATGGCGGGCTGGATGTGGTGACGGCCCGCGCGGTCGCCCCCCTGGGAACGGTGGCCCGCTGGGCTGCTCCGCTCATCCGACCCGGCGGATACCTCGTTGCCTTGAAGGGGGAATCCGCGCACGAGGAACTAGCTCGGGATGGCGCGGAACTACAGGCCAGCGGGTTGGTGGACGCGCGAGTGCTCACAGTCGGGGAAGGTGTGGTCGAACCTGCCACCACCGTGGTCATCGCCCAGCGCGCTACGGCACAATGACGCCCGTGCCCACGACCTCCGATGTCCGTCCCTCCGGCCTGGGTTGGCCGGTGGATGTTTCACGGGAAACATCGGCCGAGCAGCAGGCCGAGGAACCCGGCCACCCGTCGGGCCTGGGTTGGCCGAAAGAGGATTCCCGGTGACCCGGGTCCTGACCATCGCCAACCAGAAGGGTGGGGTCGGTAAGACGACCACCGCCGTGAACGTGGCGGCAGCACTCGCGCTCGCCGGCCACCGGGTGCTGCTGGTGGACCTCGACCCCCAAGGCAACGCCTCGACCGCGTTGGGCATCGACCACGCCTCCGGGGTCCCGGATATCTACGAGGCCCTCACCGAAGACACCCCTTTAGTGGATATTGTCCAAGAATGTCCCGATATCGCCGGTTTGCTGGTGGCGCCGGCGACCGTCGACCTCGCCGGGGCCGAGATCGAACTGGTGGACGCCGAGCACCGCGAGCACCGGCTGAAGACGGCCATCGAGGCGTACCTGGTCGAGCAGGAGAAGCAAGGCACCGGCGTGGACTACGTGCTGATCGACTGCCCGCCGAGCCTGGGGCTGTTGACCCTGAACGGATTGGTGGCCGCGCGCGAGGTGCTCTTGCCGATCCAGTGCGAGTACTACGCCCTCGAGGGTCTATCGCAACTACTGCGCACAGTGGACATGGTGGCAGCGCACCTGAACCCCGACCTGCACGTCAGCGCGATCGTGTTGACGATGTACGACGGACGAACCCGGCTTGCCTCCCAGGTCGCCTACGAAGTACGCACCCACTTCGGCGCTCGCGTCCTGGACACGGTGGTCCCGCGATCGGTTCGCGTGTCCGAGGCGCCTTCGCACGGACTCACGGTTATCGGTTACGACCCCACGAGTTCCGGCGCCATCGCCTACCGCGAAGTGGCCGCACAACTCGACGCGATCGGAGCCCCCACACCTACAGCGGAGGAAACCCATGGCTAAGCGTGGACTCGGAAAAGGCCTCGGCGCCTTGATCCCCACATCGGAGACCCCCGTCGAGGAGGCACCCAAGGCACCACCCAACGCATCACCCAAGGCACCAACAAAAAAGCCAGTAACCGCAACGGTTTCCGACGATTTCGAACATGCCCGCTTCGCCGAACTCGACCCCGAATCCATCCGCCCGAACCCGCAACAGCCACGCACGGTGTTCGACGAGGACGCCCTCGCGGAGTTGGCCTTCTCCATCAAGGAGATCGGTCTGCTGCAACCGGTCGTCGTCCGACCGATCGGTTATGACGGCTACGACGCTTACGAGTTGATCGCCGGCGAGCGACGCCTGCGCGCCACCAAGGAAGCCGGCCTCGACACCATCCCGGCGATCATCCGAACTACCGAAGACGCCGACATGCTGCGCGATGCGCTGCTGGAGAACTTGCACCGCGCGGATTTGAACCCACTGGAGGAGGCGGCGGCGTACGCGCAGATGCTCGCCGATTTCGATTGCACGCAAGAGGAGCTCGCCGCGCGGATCGGTCGATCACGCCCCCAGGTCTCCAACACGCTGCGGCTGTTGAAACTGCCGACCAGCGTGCAATCGAAGGTGGCATCGGGAGTGCTCAGCGCCGGGCACGCCCGCGCCCTGCTCACCTTGGATTCCGACGAGCAGATGGATGCCATGGCCACGCGGGCCATCGCCGAGGGGATCAGCGTCCGGGGCCTGGAGGAACTCGTCATGCTCGACGAGGGCGGCGCGCCCACCAAGGAACGCAAGCGCCGTTCGCGAACCCCACGCAGCGACGAACTCACCGACCTCGTCGCCGAACTCACCGCACGCGTCAGCGACCGACTCGACACCCGCGCCACGGTCAGCGGACTCGCGCGGGCCAAATCCCACGGATCGCTGGTGATCGAATTCGCCGACGCCGAGGACCTGCGCCGGATCGTCGACGAGATCGACGGCGACTAGCCGGTACCGACCTAGTCCAAGCGAACCTAGCCCTCCACCATGCCGGCGAGGACCTCGCCCACCGACAGCCCCGCGGCCGTTATCGCCTGCGGCATCAGTGAGGTCTCGGTCATTCCCGGTGCGACGTTCACCTCCAGGAACCACACGGTGCCATCGCCGTCCACGATCAAGTCGGTGCGCGATAGGTCCGTCAGGCCCAACGCCGCATGCACGGTCACCGCGGCCTCGCTCACCGCGGCCGTGACATCGGCATCGAGCCGCGCCGGACAGTAGAACGCGGTGGTGCCCGCGGTGTAGCGGGCGTGGTAGTCGTACATCTCGCCTTCGGGCTCGATCTCCACCACCGGGAGCGCCCGCGGACCGTCGGCATCGCTATCCGGGTCAACAGTGTCGATCACGCTGACCGCCACCTCGGTGCCCGCGACGAACCGTTGGATCATCGCGGTGTCGCCGTATGCGAACGCCGAGACCATCGCCGGCGGCAGATCCTGGGACCTATGCACGATGGACACCCCCAGCGCGCTGCCCCCGCGGGTGGGCTTGACCACGAGCGGGAAGCCGATGCGTTCGGCCACGGCCTCCATCACCATCGGTGCGCCCAGTTCCCGGAAAGTCGATTGCGGCAACACCACGAACTCCGGTACGGCAACCCCCGTCCCGGAGACCAACGACGACGCCACCGGCTTATCGAACGCCAAGCGGCAGGCCGCTGCCTCGGATCCGACGAAAGCGATATCCAGCGTCTCCAACACATCGCGCAACGCACCGTCCTCGCCCGCGGCGCCGTGCAGCAACGGCACTACGCAGTCCGGTCGGTGCTCGCGTAGGCGCGGAAGCAAGGAGGCATCGACGTCCGCTTCGAGGACCTCCCACTCCGGGCGGGCGCTGCGCAGCGCATCGGCCACCCGGCGCCCTGACCGTAAGGAGACGTCACGTTCGGGCGAGAGTCCACCGGAGAGGACAAGCACGTTCCGGTGGCTCATGCCAGATCCGGCGCCGGTGTGGAGGATTCACCGGAGCCCGAAAGCGATCCCGGTGTGCCGGCTGCGGTACCGAACGTGCGGGCGATCTCGAGCTCGGCCTCGACCACCGTGGACAACCGGCGCACTCCCTCGCGGATCCGGTCGGGATCGGGGTAGCAGTAGGACAAACGCATGTTCGCCGTGCCTTGGCCGTCGACGAAGAACCCGGTGCCCGGCACGTACGCGACGAGTTCGGTGATAGCGCGCGGCAGCATCGCCGTGGCGTCGAGACCTTCGGGCAAGGTGACCCAGGTGTAGAAACCACCGGCCGGGATAGTCCAGGTCGTGCCCGCCGGCATCATCGCCTGCAGCGATTCCAGCATGGCGTCGCGGCGTTCGCGGTACACCTCCTGGAAGGACTTGATCTGCTCGCGCCACGGTTGGGTCGCCAGGTACTGCGAGACCGTCAACTGCGCGTAGTTCGATGGGCACAACGTGGCCGCTTCGGCGGCTAGGACCAACTTCTCGCGAACACCATGCGGGGCGATCGCCCATCCGACGCGCAGGCCCGAGGCGATCGTCTTGGAGAACGAGCCGAGGTAGATGACTCCTTGATCGTCGTCGGCGCGCAGCGCCCGCGGTGGTTCACCCTCGAAGCCGAGCAGTCCATAGGGATCGTCCTCGAGCACGGCGATTCCGGCGCGCTGGGCGATCTCGAGGATCTGCGCTCGACGGTGCGCCGGTTGGGTGACGCCGGCCGGGTTGTGGAAGGACGGGATCGTGTAGATGAGCTTGACGTTCTTACCCGCGGCCCGCGCAGCATCGATCGCCTGTTGTAGGGCTTCGGGGATAAGGCCGTCGTCGTCCATGGCCACATGCACGACATCGCATTCATAGGACCGGAAGACGCCGAGCGCGCCGACGTAGGACGGCGATTCGACGAGCACTACGTCACCGGGATCGCAGAAGGTGCGCGTCACCAAGTCCAGTGCCATCTGCGAACCGGTGGTGACGACGATGTCATCGGGGTGGGCGTGCACGCCGACTTCCGCGGTGACGTCGAGGATCTGTTCGCGTAAGGAGACATCGCCTTGGCCGGATCCGTACTGCAATGCCTGCGGACCCCGATCACGGACCACTTGGGCGGCGATGTCGGCCATGTCGTCCATGGACAGCGCCTGCACATAGGGCATGCCGCCTGCTAGCGAGACCACTTCCGGGCGGCTGGCCACCGCGAACAGCGCCCGGATCGCCGACGCCGAGAGGTTCTTGGCACGAGTGGCGTAGGAGTCGACCCACGGGTCCAGCCGGGATCCCTCGACGTGCGAGCCCGCCTCACCCATCGGGACTCCTCACCAGCACCGGTGTTCGGGGAAGGCCTATCGGTGGCCGCATGGCGCTTGGGCCGACCGGTGTGGCGACCTACGATAGGGCAACACCGCCGATCGGGCAGCAGCCCTTCGGTACCGCGAGGCTGGGAGTGGCCCATGGGCAAAGTGATCGTCCTCGCGGCCCTGGTGGTCCTCGGGGTGGCCGCCGGTTTCGTGGTGCGGCTGTTGATGCCCGGTTCGCGCGGCTAGCCGCGCTGCCCGACCGGTGCGCATACCGACATGATCGCCTCGGCGATTCCCTCGGCGAGGGCGTCCTGGAAGGTGCCGCTGCGCAGATGCCGGGCGTCGTCGGGGTTGGAGACGTAGCCGATCTCCACGCGAACCGTCGGCATCCGGGTCAGGCGCAACAGATCCCAGGTGCGTGGGTGCGTGTGGCAGTCCAACCGGTCGGTTCGGGTAGTCAGTTCGTGTTGCAGGCTCTCGGCGAGCACCTTGCCGGCACGCGAATGCAAACTGCCGCGGGGATGGCCGTAGTAGAAGGTGGCGATTCCGTGCGGTGTGGGTGAGTCGGATCTATCGACGTGGATGCTCACGGTGATGTCCGCACCGATGCTGTTAGCGAATTCCGCGCGCTCGGCCTCGCTCGGGTGCGCGCCATGCGGTGGCCGGGTGAGCAGCGCCTGCGTTCCCAACGCCGCGAGGCGACCTTCGACCCGCACCGCGACCGCGTGGGTGATGTCGGGTTCCACCGTGCTACCCGGGTCGATGACGATCACCTTGTCGGCTACCCCGGTCTGCAGGTCGGCGAGGGTGAGATCCTCGCGCAGTTCGGCGGCGTTACCACCGATCACCGTGCGGATGAGGCGATCGAAGGCACGGAAGGTCTCCGGACCGCAGGTGCCATCGGCGACCACACCCACCCCGGCCTGGAATTCCCGCAGCGCGTGATCGGTGTCGGGGCCGAAGATGCCGTCCGGTCGTCCGGGGTTGAAGCCGAGTTCGGTGAGCCGACGCTGCAAGGTCGTGACATCGTCGCCGACCATCATGTGACCGGGAACGTAGGACAGCACGCGATCGCCGAGTTGCCACCGGGCTTCCTCGAGACGACGGAAGGTGTCCGGTCCGACGATGCCGTCGACTGTTATGCCGCGCTCTTGTTGGAAGGCACGAACGGCGCGGTCGAGTTCGTCGTCGAAGACCGGCGAATCCTGGGAGTCAGGTGCGGCGAGGTCGGTGCTGGCCGGTGGTTCGGCGCACAGACCCAACTGCGCGAGCCGGGCACGAATCTCGGCGACGGCCGCCCCGCTCGCGCCACGGCGCAGCACGTGCTTAGAGGTATTCGGCCAGGTCGGCGAGCAAGGCTGCCTTCGGCTTGGCGCCGATGATCGTCTTGACGACCTGACCACCGGAGTACACGTTCATCGTGGGGATGGACGTGATGCCGTAGGACGCCGCGGTCTGCGGGTTCTCGTCGACGTTGAGCTTGGCGACCACGAGGCCGTCGTTCTCGGCTGCGATCTCCTCGAGGATGGGGGCGATCATCTTGCACGGACCGCACCACTCGGCCCAAAAGTCCACGATGACGGGCTTGTCGCTCATCAGGACATCGTCGGCGAACGATGCATCGCTCACGGTCTTCGGTGCACCCATGGTCTCTCCTCGGTTTGCGGTCGGTTCTCGTCGGCTGACTCAGCCTACGGGTCGGGTGGTTGCTAGCCGGCTTAGTCGGCTTGGTCAGCTTGGTCGGCTAGGAAACGTTCGGCGTCGAGTGCGGCCGAACATCCGGTGCCGGCGGCGGTGATCGCCTGCCGGTACACGTGGTCCACCAGGTCCCCGCATGCGAAGACACCGGTTTGGTTGGTGCGGGTGGACGGGGCGTCCACGAGGACGTAGCCGTCGTCGTCGGTGTCGATCTGACCGGTCAGCAGTTCGCTGCGCGGGTCGTGTCCGATGGCGATGAACAAGCCCGTTACCGGGAGCTCGCGGCGATCACCGGTGATGGTGTCCTCGATGACGATCCCGCTTACCTTGGCATCGCCGAGGACGTCGACCACCTGGGAGTTCCAGACCGGTTCGATCTTCTCGTTGCTCAATACGCGTTCGGCCATCACCTTGCTCGCGCGCAACTCGTCGCGACGGTGGATCAGGTAGACCTTGCTGGCGAAGCGGGTGAGGAACGTCGCTTCTTCGGCTGCGGTGTCACCACCACCGACCACCGCGATCTCCTGGTCGCGGAAGAAGAAGCCATCGCAGGTCGCGCACCAGGAAACGCCGTGGCCGGACAGCCGCTTCTCGTTCTCCAGGCCGAGTTCGCGGTAGCCCGAGCCCATCGCCAGGATCACGCTGCGTGCCTGGTGGGTGTTGCCCGAGCCGTCGGTAACCGTCTTGATCGGACCGGTGAGGTCGACCGAGGTGACGTCGTCGGTGATCAGTTGCGCACCGAAGCGCTCGGCCTGCTTGCGCATCTCCTCCATGAGTTGCGGGCCCATGATGCCGTCGGCGAATCCGGGGTAGTTCTCCACTTCGGTGGTGTTCATCAGCGCACCGCCGGCGGTGACGGAGCCCTCGAAGATGACCGGCTCGAGTTGGGCGCGGGCGGCGTAGACCGCTGCGGTGTACCCGGCTGGACCGGATCCGATGATGATCACGTTCTTGACGTCGCTCACGACGCTCCACTTCCTTGGTCTGGCTGTTGTTCGGCTTGGGTTCGGCTTGTGTCCGGCGCGGTTCAGCGCGTCGATCCTAGACGCCCCGAGGATACCCCCGTAGGTATCCCTGCCCAGGGTAACGAGTGTAGGGGCCGGACTATTCCCGCCCCGGCGCTCCCCGTTCGTGCGGCGGTTGTGGCCGCGCAAATTGAAAATTTGCGGCCACAACGGACGCCGCAACGGGGCGGGGGCGGGGGCGGGGCGGGGGTGAGGTGTTTAGGGGGTC
>CAJXNV010000054.1 GCA_913057155.1 uncultured Actinomycetes bacterium
TCAAGGAAGCCGACACCGTCTACCTGTGCCGCTGTGGCTTCAGCGAGGACAAGCCGTTCTGCGACGGATCGCACAAGAAGCACGACTGGAAGTCCGCCTAGGCATAGGCTTTCCCCATGGCTCTTTACACCTGCCCCACCTGCGGAATGTCCGTCAACACCACGTGCGGCGCGTGCGATGCCGCGCTCGTGGACGACGTCCTCGTCCTCGACGACGGCACCAATGTCGCTATCTCGGTATGCCCGAACGGCCACGGGAAGATCAAGTCCCCGATGTGCTGCGGTAGCGATATGACCTGCGCCGTGTGACGACCGCTCGACTGCGCACGGGGGCGGCGGCGCTCATCGCAGCGCTGGCCGCCTTCTGGTTCTATCTGTCGTCCGCGAGCGTCTCGTCGACTGTGGAAAGCGGGACGCTGTCCACGCCCGCGATCGTCGCTATCGGGCTGGCGTCGGCGGTCAACCTCGTGGCGCTGGTCCTCGCAGCCGTCGCTGCCTACTACCTGCCCCGCTTACTGAATCGCGGGAAGAGCGCCTACTTCTGGTTCGTGCTCATCGTCCTGCTGGCGAACTGCGTGACTGCCGTCGCCGATCAATTCGGGGTGATCGATGCGATCTACCTGATCGCCTCACTGATCGCGGTCGCGCTGGTCATCGCGTTGCGTCGAACGCTCGCTAGACAACCTCGTGGAGAACCCGCACGGTAGAGCCCTCGTGCGCCATCCGGAACGGTTCGAGTTCCTCATCCCACGGGTGCCCGATCAGTCGATCGATCTCCTCGAGCACATCCGGTAGCGATTCCGGCCCGCCGGTGCGAGCACCGGTGATCAAACTGCGCAACCGCTCCTCGTGCACCATGACGTCCCCATGCTGGCCGATCGTTCCGCGGAACAAGCCGAGGTTGGGTGTGACCGCGTAGCGCTCGCCTTCCCGACCCTCGGTGGGTTCCTCGGTGACCTCGAAGCGGATCGTGGAGAAGGCAACGAGAGCGCTCGCGATCCGTGCCGCTGTGCCGTGCGGGCCATGCCAGACGATCTCGGCGCGCTGCGTGCCCGGTGCGATGGGCTGGGCAGCCCAATCGATATCCACCGTGCTGGAGAACACTCGAGCCAGGGCCCACTCCAGGTGGGGGGTGACGGCATTGGAACAGGAATGCACGAAGAGGACACCGCGCGCATGCGTGGCGTCCGCGCCCCGGCGGGCATCGATCACGACCGTCATATCGCCTCCTGGAATCGAGGGTCGCCTTCCCCAGCGTCCTCATCCAGCAGCGATCCCAGACGGATCGACCCTGCAAGGAGCCTCCAGGGTACCCCGAGAAGGTCCAGACCGGGGTAACCCGGAGGTTCCCAGCGGTATGGTTCGCTGCGCGGCTGCCCGCACGAGGCACCATTCGAGGAGGAATCCATGGCCATCGCCACCCCGGCACCCCGAGTCCTCGGTGACTACGTCGCCTCCACCAAGGCCGCCAACATCGCCCTGGTGCTCGGCGGCTCGGCCTTCGTGGGTATCTCGGCGCAGGTGGTGATCCCGCTTCCCTTCACACCCGTTCCCCTCACCTTGCAGACCTTCGCCGTGCTGCTGGTCGGCGCGGCACTGGGGACCTGGCGTGGCGTGGCATCGATGGTCGTCTACGCCGCCGCCGGCACCGCCGGGATCCCCTGGTTCTCCGCCGGCTCCTCGGGCTGGGGTGGCGCGAGCTACGGCTACATCCTCGGCTTCATCCTCGCCGCCGGGATCGTCGGACGGCTCGCCGAGCGCGGCGCCACCCGCACACCCCTACGCACCGCCGGGTTGATGGTGCTGGGCAACGCGGTGATCTACGCGGTGGGCGTGAGCTACCTGAAATTCGCGATCGATGCTTCCTGGGCAATGGCTTTGAGCCTGGGCATGATCCCGTTCCTGCTCGGCGACGCACTGAAGATCGCACTGGCAGCCGGCCTGTTCCCGGCCACTTGGAAACTGGTGAACCGCACCGGTTAGAGAGTGCCGAGCACCTCGTCGACCATCTCGGTGGTGGTCGCCGGGTGGAGGAACGCGAGCCTGCCCACCGGCTGGCCGTACCACGCGCTGGCTGTCACGAACGCCGTCTGATCGCGTAGGAGCCGATCGGACCACGCCTCGTAGTCGCTGAGTTCCCATCCCTCACGGCGGAACAGCACGATGCTGAGCTCCGGCTGGCGAATGAGTTCGACTTCATCCATCGCATCGATGCGCTCGGCGGCGTACCGCGCGATCTCCACCCCTGCCCGCACTGCATCGCGATAGGCATCCATCCCGTTGACCGCCATCGAGAACCACAGCGCCATCCCGCGGGCGCGCCGGGTGAGGTGGAAGGCGAGATCGCTGGGGTTGAGATCGGTGGCGTCGTCGTCGTGGATGACGTCGAGATAGGAAGCGTCCTGGGTGTGCACGGCCTGCGCCAAGCGCGGTGCGCGGTAGATCAGCGCCGCGGAATCGTAGGGAGCGAACCACCACTTGTGCGGATCCATCACCAGCGAGTCAGCGCGTTCGATCCCGACATACAGTTCGCGCAATTCGGGTAGCAGCAGACCGGCACCGCCGTAGGCACCGTCCACGTGGAACCACAATCGACGCTCGGCGGCGACATCCGCGCAGGCGGTGAGGTCATCGACGATGCCGGCGTTGGTGGTGCCCGCGGTGCCCACGAGCGCCACGAGATCCGCGGCTGCAGCTTCATCGGCGGCGAGCACCTGATCGATCGCCTCGCGGGTCATGCGCCCATCCACCGTCGGCACGATCAGTGGCCGCATCCCGGTGATGCGCAGCGCGTTCGCGATCGAGGAATGGCTCTGATCGCTGACCAGCACGCGCGGGGTGCCGACCGCTAGGCCGCGCTGCTCGGCGGTGTCGCGGGCGACCACGAGCGCCGACAGGTTGCCGGCCGATCCACCGGAGACGAACGTCCCGCCGGCGCTTTCGGGCAGACCCGCGGCATCGGCCATCACGCGCAATGCGGAGTTCTCCGCCATCACCGCACCGGCCGCTTCGAGCCACGAACAGCCCTGCAGGGACGCAGCGGAGACCACCATGTCGAACAGCAGTGCCGCCTTGGTGGGCGCCGCGGGGATGAAGGCGTAGAAGCGCGGGCTGTCAGCCGACAGGATCGTGTCCGCGAGGTGGTCGGTGTAGACACCGAGGATCTCGGCCGGGTCTTTCGGCTCATCCCCGATCACGTGCTCCATGGCGCGTTGCATCGACTCGCGATCGCCAAGGCCGTCCACCGGCGCTTCGGGCAGGGCGAGGCGCTCGGCCACGTAGCCGAGGATTAGGTCGAGCATCTTGGGATCGAGTTCATGCATGCGGGCGGGATCGGCGCGCACGGCGTACTCCTTGCATCTACCGCGCGCCGACAGCCTTCCTGCCAGCAGGCGCTAGCTAAATGCTACGTCGCGGAACTACTTCGCTGCTACTTCGCTACCACCGAGCGAGCCGCCGCTAGCGCGCGCACTGTGCGCACCGCCACGAGCAACCACACCCCGGTCACGATCACCGCGATCACGGTGCCGAGGATCTCCACCGGGCGCGCTTGCAGCGCCAGGCCCACGGCGCTGGTGGACAGCGACATCGCCGCTATGGGGAACACGAAGCCCCACCAACCGGGGTGGAAGGGGACGCCTTCGCGGCGCGCGCGGGTGAGGTCGAACCAGGCGAACAGTGCCCACCACAACCCGAAACCGATGCCGGCAGCGGAGACGACTATTCCCAGGGCGATCACGCTTTCGGGCAGCACCCCGGTGGCCGCGCCGGCTTCCAGCGTGCGCAGCAACGACAACCCGAGGACTCCCGCGGGCGCCAAGGGAATCCACAACGACGGCGCCATGGGTGCAGCCAGCGGCGTGCGGAACGCAAGGCGCGCCACCAGGACAGCAAGTAGCGCAAGGAACAAAATCGCACCGATCCCCCAGAACGCCAGAGCCAGCGGCACCAGCCACGGCGCGTGCTGGGGATTCGCGACGATCAGCGGAACGATCGCGAGGGGAACGATCAGGTTCATCACCGGTGGGATGAGCCAACCGCCGTTGACTCCCTCCAGGCCCACGCCCGAGCGGCCGATCGAGGTGGCCCACCAAGCGGAGATGACCGTGGCCACTGCGGCGCCGATGACCAACAAGATCGTGTCGATCACCAAGGCGGCGTCATCGCCCACCAAGTACGGACCCACACGCCCCCAGGCCACCGCGAGCACCAGCACGCCGGCCGGGAAGGTGGCGAGCATCGCGCCGTGTGCGGGGTCGGATAGTTCGGCGGCGAGCTTGCCGCGATCGGCTAGCCGGCGCAGGTAGCGCGGCCACAGCAGCAGTGCCGCCGCGGTGGCCAGCAGCAAGAACGCGACGGCCACCCAGTCCAGCCAACTGGTCGAATCACCCGATAGCCAGGTGTCGGACTGGGAGGTGGCCACGAGCGCGAGCGCCCCGGTACCCATCACCACCCCGAACCACGCCGGGTGGTGGTGGATGGATGCGCCGCTGGCCGACATCTGCGAACACCTCGACTTCCCTGGATCCGGGTGTGGGTCGGATACCCGGTGGGGTATGTTACTCCGGTGACGAGCTTGAACGCCCTACGCATGTGGTCAGCGCGCCGCTGGGCCACCGCCGCCCTGTCCGGACTCATCGTCGCCGCGCTCGTGGCCCTGCCCACCGCGGTGATCCCCAACCCGATCTTCGGGCGCGATGTCGGCGTGACCTGGTGGTCCTACCCGATCGTGATCATCAGCGGCATCCTCGGTGGCCTGCTGATCGCCACCTACGTGCGCGAACCCGGCAACGAGGAGATCGACAAGGCGGCCAAGGTCGGCACGGCCGGCGGCCTGCTTGCGTTCTTCGCCGTGGGCTGCCCGGTCTGCAACAAGCTCGTGCTGCTGGCCCTGGGCACCTCCGGTGCGATGAGTTGGTTCGCGCCCGTGCAGCCGTTCCTCGCGGTTGCCTCGGTGATCGTGATGGCCTGGGCGCTGCATATTCGATTGAAGGGCATGACCTCCTGCAAGGTCGAGACTCCCGAAGCCGTCGAGTCTTCGCTATAAACACTCCTTGTGACCGATAGCTGGATCGTCGCCAGCAGCGGCGGCTTCGTAGGCACCGGCCTGTGGGGTGTGATGCGCCCCGGGCGGATCTTCACCCGGGCACTCGAACTCTCCGGCAAGGATCGACCCCGCGTGCTGTTCATCCTCACCGCCTCCGGAGATGACCCGCAGTACCTCGCCGCGATGTACTCCGCCCTCGCCGATACCAACTGCGATGTCGATCACCTCGCACTGTTCCCGCAGCCAAATCGCCCCGTCGACGAAGCGATCGACAAAGCCGACGTCATCTGGGTGGGCGGCGGCAGCGTGGCGAACCTGCTCGCGCTGTGGCGCCTGCACGGTCTGGACACCGCGCTACGCCGCGCCTGGGAATCCGGCACCGTCCTCGGCGGCGTGAGCGCAGGCTCCATCTGCTGGCACGTGGGTGGCCCCACCGATTCCTTCGGCAAGCAACTCGCGCCGGTCACCGACGCTCTGGGCTTCCTGCCCTACGGCAACGGAGTGCACTACGACAGCGAGGAACAACGACGCCCCCTGCTCCACGAGCTCGTGGCCAGCGGAACGCTCCCTGACTCCTACGCCACCGACGATCGCGTGGCGATCGTCTACCGAGGAACCGAACCGGTCGAGGTGATCACCGATGTTCCCGACACCGACGCCGCCGCCTACCGTGTGCGGCGCAGCGCAGATGGAGTCGTCGAGGAGCGCCTAGCACCGGGACCGATCACGCCATAGTTCCGCGTACGGACGGAAAGTGACGGGGTTAGCCCCTCAATTGCACCCCCAGCACACGAAGGTGCTTGCCCATCGGGCCCGGCGGTGTTTCGATCCGCACGCTGAAGACCCACCTTCAGCTCAGCCCAGGGAGAACTGCACATGGATCTGAATCGTCGTTCGTTCCTCATCGGTGGCGCATCGGCAGCCGCCCTCGCGGCCGTCTCGGTCGGCACCGGCACCGCGGCATCCGCCAACACCAAAGTCTCCCCCGCCGTGGCGCTGCGCCGCCTCGAGCGCGGCAACACCCGCAGCGCGAACGGACGCACCGTGCAGCGCAACTACTCCCCGCTCGGCAGCACGCCCGGCAAGGGGCAAGAGCCGTTCGCCGCGATCGTCACCTGCTCGGATTCACGCACGGTTCCCGATGCGATGTTCGACATGGCCCCGGGCAACTTGTTCGTGGTCCGCAACGCCGGCAACTCGATCGAGTCGGTGGGACTAGGCAGCCTGGAGTTCGCCGCCGCCGTGCTCGGCGTCTCGCTGATCGCGGTCATCGGTCACACCGAGTGCGGTGCGGTCATCGCCACCGAGGACAGCGTGAAGACCGGTGAATTGCCGCCGCCGTCGATCGACAGCGTGGTCGAGGCAATCGCCCCAGCCGTCGAAGCGCTGCCCGCCGGCGCCACCACGAACGACGCCATCGCCGCCAACGCCCGCTTCCAAGCCCAGCAGATCCAAAACTCCAGTTCCACGCTTGCGGAGATGACCGCTGCCGGCACGCTCGGGATCGTCTCGGGTGTGTTCGGGGTGGCCAGCGGCCGCGTCACCTGGCTGCCGTAGGGAGCGACTTCCTCGCCGCCCAAGCGGGCTCTAGGCAACGTAGCTGACCCGGGCCTGCTTGGGCGACATCCCCGTCCACGACCGAAACGCCCGATAGAACGAGCGCGTGTCCTCGTAACCGAGCAGGAACGCCACCTCGGCGTTCGTGAGGTTCTCGTTCACCAAGTAGTGGTGGGCCAGTCTTTCCCGAGTGCTGTTGAGTACCGATTGGAACGACGTCTCCTCGGCTTGCAGTTGACGCTGCAGCGTGCGCGTGCTGACGGTGAGTTCCCGAGCCACCGCCTCGATCGAGTCTTCGCCGGCCGGCAAGAGTTCCACCAACGCCGCTCGCACGCGGTCCTCGGCGCTCGCTCCGGCGTCGATCTCGGTGAGACGCTTTTGCAGGACCGGCTGGAACGCCCGCCACATCGAGTCATTGGATGTCAGCAGCGGACGATGGGAATCGATAGCGGAGAACTCGATCCGGCTCTTCGATCCCAATGTGATGGGAACGCCGAAGAATTGTTCGTACGCATCCATGTGCTCGGGCAAGTCCGGGCTCGTCACCCGCACCGGCTGGACGTCGATCTTGGTCGCGGTGCGAACCAACCACACCCCGAACGCGTGCGCCGCTAGGTTGACCGCAGCGGGCGCATGCAACGGTGCCGGCCACCACTGCTCGACAGTCAGCCCCGCCGGCGAGGTATCCACCTTCACCCGAAGCGCGGAGGTGACCTTCTTGTAGCTCGCCATCCGCACGAAACCGGTCGTCACGTTCGGGCTGTTCAAGAAGGCGAAGATCAGCGGATCGAAATACTCCAGGTTCACCTGCTCGACGAGGCGAAGCGGCATCGGGCCGTCACCATTGGATTCCACCTCGTCATCGAGGGCCGACCACAGCGCGAAGAACTGCTGAGGGGTCAGCGCCGCTGGCAACCGAGCGAACAGATCCTTCGGCAGCCCGCTTCGACGTAGTACCGAATCGGTGCTCGCGCCGATTGCATCGATCATCGCCGGCATCATCGCCGGAACCAGGCAACTCTCCGAGGCTGGATCTGCGTAGTGCGATTCGCTCATGACTCCGGCTCCATCGATTCGAATCAGCGGACCTCTCGATGATTCCCCAACTTCCTGAGGTGCACCGCCGAAATTAGAGACCGATCGCGCCAATATTCGCCCATAACGCGACACAGATCACACAAACTACGCCGTCCCCACGCCGAACCTGCAATCCCGACGGCCCGAACTTGCATCGGAAGAAGTCCGGCGCGATCGGTTACTTCTTTGGCGCGTAGCGCAACTTCTAGGCGTTCTCGAACCATCGAATTCGACATAGCGTCATTGGTCATACCTGACGAAGGAGACCATCGACGTGAAGACACGTAGGCCCCTCGCAATCCTCGCCGCGACCGCTGTCGCCGGGCTCGGCCTCACCGCCCTTGCATCCCCCGCTAGCGCAAACGAGATCACGGTAACGATTGGTGGCATCTGGACAGGCAACCCACTAACGGGCGGTGAACTAAGTTTTTCGCCTTCAGGGGAGGCTGGCGCCACCCTCGAAACCGCCTCCATTCTCTTCGTGATCGACGCGCCAACATTTCTAGGCGACACAGATGACGTCCGAGTCCTCTCTACAGCGCTGTCAGAGGAAGAAGGCGGGGCCCCGTGCGTCAGCGAGGAGAGTTGCGTCATCGCCAATTCAGGGCAATTGCGGTTGTACGTGTCACCGGACTCGACTGAGCAATGGGTCAAGGTACTCACACCCCCGACTGGTGAGTCTTTTTCTCTCAGCAGTGCCGAAGGCGTCTTCAAGGTCTCATACGTGCAGGCACCGATTTCCGTGGAGAGTGAGGGTGAGAGTGCACCTGCTCCAGTGCTCCAGCAGTTTGAGGAGCCAGCCACCGACACCTGCGATGCCGCCCAACCCGAGGGCCTGAACTGGGGCGGAGCCTCCAGTGGCGGCTGGGGCGAATCCTGGGCCCAATGGGCAAACAAGGGCGAGGGCGGAGCCGTGTGCACCCGCACCCTCGCGTACAACACCTCCACCGCAACCTGGCAAGTCCGATAACCAACTCCCCCTCCACTGACTCCTGCAGCCCGCGTCACAAAGGAACCCTCTTTGCGACGCGAATGCAGGATTCGGTGTTGCTGAGGTAAGCGAGCCACGGCGGCGACTGAGAGGTGGATTGCTTCAGCGGAAACTAGGCGCGATCGGTTACTTCTTTGGCGCAAAGCGCGACCTTGAGGCGTTCTCGAATCATCGAATCCGACATAGCGTCATTGGTCATACCTGACTGAAGGAGACCTCCGACGTGAAGACCCGCAAGCCCATCGCCATTCTCGCCGCAACCGCTGTCGCCGGGCTTGGCCTCACCGCCCTCGCAACCCCCGCCAGCGCCAACACCACAGTGACGATTAGCGGCTCTGGCTCAAACATCACAGTTTCTCCCAGCAGCATTACTGGTACCAGCGTGACTCTAGTGCTGGCAGATGATGTGACGACTTTGGTAGTTTCCCAGTCCCTCAGCGATGCCGATGGAGTCTGTACGGACAGCAGGGATGACCCACCGGGACTGTGCAAGGTTGGAGCGGGTACCGAGGGAGACACAGCAACATTCGACATCGCACCGGGTGCAAATGGTTCGTCAGTTTCGCTCTTGGATGGAACTTTTACCGAAGTCGCTACCTTCACGGTGACCTATCCCAATAGCTCCGCGACTGGTAGCTCCGCGACTGGCAGTACACCGGCTCCGGTCATTCAGCAGTTCGAGAAGCCGGCTACCGGCAGCTGCGACGAAGCCGAACCCGAGGGCCTGGACTGGGGCGGCGCAGCTAGCGGCGGCTGGGGCGAATCCTGGGCCCAATGGGCAAACGAAGGCCAAGGCGGCCCCGTGTGCACCCGCACCCTCGAATACAACAACTCCACCGCAACCTGGCAAGTCCGATAATCCACTCCCCCTGCACCGGAACCTGCAGTTCGCGTCGCAAGATTTCGATCTTGTGACGCTCGCTGCAGGTTTCGGTGCGTTTGGGGATCAGTTAACGGCGGGGTGGGGTGACCTCGTAGGTCGCGGCGCCGGAGACGATCGCGGCGAGGATGACCGCGGGCCAGGTGCCCATGATCAAGCCGAGCGGGTGCGCCATCGCGAAGGCGGTGGCGTAGACGGCGCCGGCAACGGGGATGCGCCAGGGCCAGCCCTTGCGGCCCATCAAGACCGCGGCGACTACACCGAAAACGACGAGCACCACCCCGGCGATAGTGCGTGGAACTCCCGCATTCGCAAGGGCGAAGCCGACGATGAGTCCGGCGGCGGGCATCGCCGCGATAACCCAGCGGCGCATATCTTGCTGCTCGGCCCACGCTTCGCGGACCGATGCGCCGATGTCGAAGCGGGAAGCCATCTCAGCCTCGATCGACCTTGACAGGTTGACCGGTGCGGATCGATTCCCACGCCGCGATTCCGATGGCTACGGGCGCGCGGCCATCTGCACCGCTGACCGGGGAATCTCCCCCGTCACGGACGTACCGAACGAAGTCCTCCCATTCGATTCGGTAGCTGTCGGTGTAGCGCTCGAGGAAGAAGTGGGGCAGCACGTTGCCGCTGCGCGACGTGTTGGTGAAGAACATCGCGGTGTCTTTGGTGGGGTTCTCCGACAGGGCCATGCCCTTCGAGCCGAACACCTCCATGCGTTGGTCGTAGCCGTAGGCGGCTTGCCGGGAGTTGTCGATGGTGGTGATGCAGCCGTTCTCGTGGGTCAAGGTGACCACGGCGGTATCCAGGTCCCCGGCTTCACCGATCGCCGGGTCGATGCGCACGGCGCCGGTGGCGTAGACGGAGGTGACCGGGGAGCCGACAACGAAGCGGGCCATGTCGAAATCGTGGATCATCATGTCCACGAAGATGCCGCCGCTGACCTTGATGTATTCGATGGGCGGGGGTGCGGGATCTCGGCTGGAGAGTCGGGCGAGATGCGGGTCCCCTACTCGGCCTTCCGCCACGGCCTGCTGGACGGCGGCGTGGGTGGGATCGAAGCGGCGGTTGAAACCGACCATGAACGGCACACCTGCGGCATCTACCGCGGCGAGGGCGCGATCCACTTCGGCGAGGTCCAAGCTGACGGGCTTCTCGCAGAAGATGGCTTTGCCGGCCGCGGCGGCGCGTTCGATCAGATCGACATGGGTGTCGGTGCTCGAGCACACGGCAACGGCGTCGACATCGGGGGAAGC
>CAJXNV010000055.1 GCA_913057155.1 uncultured Actinomycetes bacterium
GCGAAGATGATGAGGACGGCGGTGAAGATGAAGATGCCGTTCTCCGAGGTCCAGGTCAGGATCCGGGCGGCTTGCCGTTCCTCGGGCACCGCGACTTGCTGCTTGTCTTCCACGACTGTGGTCTCGGACATCAGGCCTTCACCTCCGCTTCGCCGGAGGCCAGCGACATGACCGACTTCTCGTTGGCTTCTTCGCGGCCGAGCGTTCCGGTGATCCGCCCGTCGCGCATGACGTGGATGACATCGGAGAGCTCGAGCAGCTCGGGAAGGTCCGAGCTCACCACGAGCACCGCGGTGCCTTGATCGGCGATGTCCTTGACCAGCCGGTGGATCTCGGCCTTGGCGCCGACATCGACACCTCGGGTCGGTTCGTCCAGGACGATGAAGTCCGGGCGACGACCCAGCCACTTCGCCAGCACGATCTTCTGCTGGTTGCCACCGCTGTACTGGCCGGCCTCACGGGAGATCTCCGGAGGCCGCAAGCCGACCTTGTCGGCGAGTTGCTGGGCGACTTCCTTGATCTTCCCGCCGAGCATGAATCCGGCCTTGGACAGTTGCTTGCGGTTGGGCAGGCGGATGTTGTCGGTGACGGTCATCGTGAGCGCCAGTCCGTCGGTGCGTCGCTCTTCGGGGACGTAGGCCACGCCGTTGCGAACCGAGGACTGATAGGTCGACAGCATGGAGACCTTGCCTCCGACGGTCAGTGCGACCTTGCCGGCCGTGCGGTTGTCGGCACCGATGATGGCCCGCACCAGTTCGGAGCGTCCGGCTCCGACGAGTCCGCCGAGGCCGACGATCTCACCGGCCCGCACCTGCAGGTCGACATCGTTGACGCCCGGGGCGATGATGCCCTCGGCCCGCAGGACGACCTCCCCCGGTTCGGCATCGCGGTGCGTGGCGAGGTCGCGCTTGAGTTCGCGCCCGACCATCTGGTCCACCACCTGCTCGGGGGTGATGTCCGCGATGGGGGTGGTGAGCACCTGCTTGCCGTCGCGCAGGATCGTGACGTTCGTGCAGATGCGGAACACCTCGGGGATGCGGTGGGAGATGTAGGCGATAGCCATGCCACCCGCCGCGAGGCGCTCGAGCATGGCTAGCAGGTAGTCCGTCTCCGCCGGGGTGAGTGTGGCGGTCGGCTCGTCCAGGATCAGCACGCGTGGCTTGCGTGCCACGGCTCGGGCGATCTCCACGAACTGTCGCAGCGCGACCGATAGCCGCTTGACCCGCTCGTCGAGATCGACGCTGACACCGATCTCCTCGAGGGCGTCGGCGGCGATCTGCTTGAGTTCCTTGTATTCGGTGAATCCGGCCTTGGTGGGGAAGGCACCGAGCAGGATGTTCTCCGCGACGGTCATCTCCGGAACCAGGCTCAACTCCTGGTGAACCAGCGCGATGCCGGCATCGATCGCCGACCGGGTTCCCCGGGCGAGGACCTGGCCATCCACCCGGACTTCCCCCTCATCGGGGTCCAAGATGCCGGCGAGGACCCGCATCAGCGTCGACTTACCCGCCCCGTTCTCGCCCACGACGGCGTGGATCTCCCCCGCCTGAACCGCCAAGCTGACGTCGTCGACGGCGATAGCCCCGCCGAATCGCTTGACGATGTGGTCCGCTTCGATCAACGGTGGTGCTCCTCCACTACCGATACTGCCCACGCGATCTCCTTCGCCTCGCACCGCGGGGCTGCGCCCCAGGCTCGGTGTTCTGTGTGAGTGTGCACGAGTTCACGCAGAAGACAAGGCTTGTAACCTTTTCGTTATGTGCTGGTGCACACGGGCGATGCCGGATCGTGACCTCGAGGAGACCCTTCCGGCATGGTTTCCGGCGGGAAACACCCATGGATCACGGCATGTATCGGATGTAAGAGACGGTTGGTCGCACCGATCCTTCGGGGCAACTTCACCGAAACGTGTTCACAAGACCGTGAGGCGTGTGTAATCTCCTGCCGAACACCAGCGGGGCGTACCGTCACCGCAGGGACCTGCTCGCAATCGCACGACAACCACATTCACGGAAAAGAGGGCTCTTCGATGGACACGACTCGACTGGTGGGCAAGAACATCCTCATCACCGGCGCCGCGCAAGGCATGGGCGCTGCCATCGCGAGGGACTACGCCGCCCAGGGCGCGAACGTCTGCCTCGGCGATGTCAACACCGAGGGCGTGGACGAGGTGGTCGCCGAGATCAACGCCGCGGGTGGCGGCAAGGCGATCGGGGTGCGACTCGACGTCACCAGCGAAGAGGAGGCCCAGGCGGCGGTTGACGCCGTGGTCGAGGCCTTCGGCGAGATCAACGTCATCGTGAACAACGCCGGCATCAACAAGCCGCTGTTCTTCGAGGACATCACCCGCGACAACTGGAACAAGATCATGGACGTCAACGCCTGGGGAACGTTGAACTGCATGCAGAAGGCGGCGAATCAGATGATCGCCCAGGGCAAGCGCGACTACCCCTACAAGATCATCAACGTCGGCTCGATCCTCTCGCGCGACGCCTTCGACGATGTGGTCGTCTACTCCGCCAGCAAGCACGCGGTCCTCGCGATGATCAAGGGCGGCGCGAAGGCCCTGGTCGACCACAACATCACGGTCAACGGCTACGGCCCCGGCGTGGTTCGCACCGAGTTGTGGGAGCAGCTCGACAAGGACCTGGTCGCCATCGGCAAGTTCGACAAGGAAGGCGAGAGCATGGATTCCCTCGCCGAGAACATGATCTTGATGAAGCGCTACTCCTACCCCGAGGACGTCACCGGAACCGCGTCGTTCCTCGCGAGCCCGGACAGCGATTACATGACCGGTCAGCTCATCATGATCGACGGTGGCATGGTCCTGCACTAACGAGCTTCGAACCTGCACCCGCGGCGCGTACTGTTCGCTCGGGGCCGCGGTGTAGGTTCTGACCGTTCGCAAGGAGGACACAGTGACATCGCTCGAGGCGGGACAAGCGCTGCCGGCATCCGCTGCGACGTCCCCCGACGGCGATCACGAATGGGTCGTCGTCGGCGGTCGGATCCGCGAAGCACGTACCTCAGCCGGGATCAGCGTGCGCGAACTCGCGCGCCGTATCGACGTCTCACCGAGCCACGTGTCCCAGGTGGAGCGGGGCTTGGCGGCGTTCAGCGTCCGCGCGCTGTATAACGTCGTCAGCGAACTCGGCATCCAGATGGACAGCCTCTTCGACGGCGTCCCCGAGGCAGGGGTCGAGACACTCCCCGCGGAACAACCGCGACGCCCACTGGACGAGCAGACCGCCCTGGACACCTCCGGTGTGGTGCTGCGCGCCACCCAACGTCCCACCATCAAGTTGAAGTCAGGGCCTCGCTGGGAACGCCTCACCGCGCACGCCGAGGAAGGATGCGAGTTCCTCAGCGTCGTGTACGAACCGAATCCGTCGGGGGAACCTCCCGAGGACTTCATCCGACACAGCGGCCGCGAGTACGGGGTAGTCGTTTCCGGCGAGTTGAATGTGCAGGTCGGCTTCGGTCAGGCCACTTTGGGACCCGGTGATTCCATCGCCTTCGATTCCAGTGTTCCGCACCGCTTCTGGAACGCCGGCGGCTTCGAGACCCGATGCGTGTGGTTCGTGATGAACGACGAAGGCTCCGACGCCACCCACCACCACGGCTAGCGCTCGCGCGGCTTGCCGTCGCGCCGCGTCGAATCCGTCATCCCCTACTGTCGCCGCGTGACGAAGGCCTCCACGCGCGCATCGAGGACCACGATCGGCTACGCCCTAGCGGTCCTAGCCGGGCTCGTCACCGCCATCCAGTCGCGCGTGAACGGCGGTCTCGCCGATTTCCTCGGAAGCGGCACCAGCGCCGCACTAGTGAACTTCACGGTCGGGTTGGTCATCATCGCGACACTGGTCGCGATCGTCCCGCGCTCGCGAGCCGGCGTGCTGGCCGTGCTGCGGGCGCTGCGCGCTCGCACGCTGCCGTGGTGGGCACTCATCGGTGGCGTATTCGGAGCTTTCTTCATCGCCATCCAATCGACCTCGGTCCCGGTGATCGGTGTCGCGTTGTTTTCCGTCGCCCTCGTCTCCGGTCAGACCGTGAGTTCGCTGCTGGTGGATCGGCTCGGCATCGGGACGCATCGAGGTGTGCCCGTCACGGCCGCCCGGATCGTCGGTGCCGTCGGCGCAGCGCTCGCGGTACTCATCGCGGTATCCGACCGCCTCAGCGAACAGGCGACCGGGTTCTGGTTGTTGATCGTGTTGTCCTTCCTCGCCGGAGTGCTGGTGGCGTTCCAGCAAGCCGTCAACGGGCGGGTCTCGATGACCGCGGGTAGTGCTCCCGCGGCGACGCTGGGCAACTTCCTGATCGGTGCGCTCACCATGACGATCGTCGTTACGGCAACGGGCGGCTTCGCCGGCCCGGCCACTCCGTTGAACGCCTCCGGACCCACCTGGGCCTACCTCGGCGGGGTCCTGGGAGTCACCTTCATCGGGATCTCCGCGTTCACCGTGCCGATCCTGGGGGTGCTGTCCTTCGCGCTCGTCGTGATCGCCGCCCAACTAGCCGGCGCCATCTTGCTGGATCTGCTGTGGCCGGCGACCGCGCAACCGATCACGTTGCCGGTCCTTGCCGGCGCGGCACTCGCCGGACTCGCCGCCTTCATCGGGCGTCGTCGATCCACGACGTAGCGGCGATCCTCAGCGAACGATGCGCGCTGGGTTCTCCATGGCATCGATGAATACCTGCATCCAGCGCGCAGCGGTAGCACCGTCGATGGGTCGGTGATCGACGGACAGCGAGAACTGCACGGTCGTGGCGATCTCCACGTTGCCATCGCGGGCAACCGGCTGCTGCTGCGCGGCTCCGACGGCCAGGATGGTCGATTGCGGCGGGTTGATGATGGCATCGAAGCCCTCGGTTCCGAACATGCCGAGGTTGGACACGCTCGTGGTTCCGCCTTCGAGTTCGTTCTGGCGAAGGCCGCCGTCCTTCGCGCGCACGGCGAAGTCCTTCGTGATCAGCGCCAGTTGCCCCAGGCTCAACGAGCCGACATCGCGCACCACCGGCGTGACCAACCCGGTTTCGGTCGCGATCGCAACGGAGATGTCCACGGTGTCGAAGGCGCGGACGGCGTCCTCGGTCCAGATGACGTTCGCTTCGGGAACCTTGCCGTGGGCGTAGGCGACGGCCTTGATGATGAAGTCGTTAACCGAGACTCGGTTCTCCTCGCCGTCGTTCATCTGCGCTCGCATCGCGAGGAGATCGTCGACCACGGCCGTCCCGCGCAGGTAGAAGTGCGGAACCGTGGACTTGCTCTCGGTCAGGCGGCTCGCGATCGCCTTGCGCAGGCGGGTATGCGGGATCTCGCGGTAGCCCGCGGCGGGCGCGGCCACCGGCGGCGAAGCCGGTGCTTGTGACGCGGCGGGTGCAGCTGCCGGCGAAGTGGCCGACGCAGCCCCCGATGCGATCGCTGCCTCGACGTCACGACGCCGGATCCGCCCACCGGGCCCGGATCCCACGAGGGCTTCGAGTCCGATGCCGGCTTCCCGTGCCATGCGCCGAGCGATGGGGCTGGCGAATATCCGACCGCCCGTCGGTTGCTCGGTTGCTTGCGCGGTTGCTTGTCCGGCAGGTGCGGCTTCGGCTGGCTGGGACGGCTCGGCTTTCTCACCTGTTGCCGCCTCGGCTTCGGCCGGTTTCGACGCCTCACCCGCATCACCGACGCCGAGGGCCTGGGCGGCGGCCGCCGGATCGGCGACCTCCTCCCCGATGGCGGCCCAGATCGCGATGGGATCACCGGTGGCTACCTCCTGGCCATCGGATGCCAGGAAGTGCACGATGCGTCCATCGCCCTCGGCCTCCATGTCGACCACGGCCTTGTCGGTCTCCAGGACCGCGATGACGTCACCGCCGGCGTACTGCTGATCGATCCCGACCTGCCACGCGGACAAGATCGCGCTCGTGGAGCCCGTGGCCACCTCGGGCATGCGCAGCAACTCAGGCATCGACGATCACCTTCAACTTCTCCACGACTTCCTCGGACTGGGCGATGGCAGCGCGTTCGAGGACCTTGCTGATGCTCGGCGAGGCTTCCCTGCCGGTGACCCGCTGCACGGGTTGGTCGAGCCAGTCGAAGAGCCGTCGCTGGATCTCGTCGGCGAGCCAGCCTCCGTAGGACGTGCCCTGGGCGCCTTGCTCGGCGATGAGGACGTTGTTGGTCTTCTTCACGCTGGCCTCGATGGTCTCCCAATCGATGCTGGCGCGATCGAGCCAACGCAGGTCGATGACGTCGGCATCGACATCACCCACCTCGTCGAGTGCCTTCAGAACGTATTGGGTCATCGCCAGGTAGGTGATGATCGTGATGTCGTCCCCGGTTCGACGTAGCGCCGCCTTGCCGACCGGCAGGCAGAAGTCGAAGTCCTCATCCGGCCCCGGACCGGTGGTCGTGTAGAGATCCACGTGCTCGAGGACGACGACCGGGTCATCGCACGCGAGGGCGGTGTTCATCAGACCGACGTAGTCGTAGGGAGTGGACGGGGCGACGATCCGCCAACCGGGATTCGTGGCCAGCACACCGGCGGGGTCCATCGAGTGCTGCGAGCCGTAGCCGGTGCCTTGGGCGACCTTGCTACGCAACACGACCGGGACCGGGCTGGTGCCGCCGAACATGTGGCGGGCCTTGCCGATCTGGTTGAAGAGCTGGTCCGCGGCGACCCACATGAAGTCGGCGTACATGAACTCCACGACCGGCCGATACCTGCCATCGAGGGCGACTCCGCCGGCGAGACCGGTGAAGGCGTTCTCGCTGATCGGGGTGCCGAGCACCCGGTCCGGGTAGGACTCCTTCAACCCC
This sequence comes from uncultured Actinomycetes bacterium, assembly GCA_913057155.1. Taxonomy (GTDB): domain Bacteria; phylum Actinomycetota; class Actinomycetes; order S36-B12; family S36-B12; genus S36-B12. Next base: position 6,809 of record CAJXNV010000055.1, read on the forward strand.
CGGGTGGCGCCGTTGGTGCCGCCGTTGAGCCGGTGGATGTCCTCGCCCATGATCACGATGCGATCGTCTTGCTCCATCCGACGCGCCATCACTCCGGCCACGGCGTCGATGAACTTCATCTCCGGTTGCGTGGCCATATCCGGTTCGTCGGTGCGCACCGGGAGTCCGTCGAGTTCGCTGAGGTCACCGCGGACGCCGACGTCCGCGAACGCCGGATCGGGCCACTCGTCCTCGCGGATGCGCCGCTCCCCCGGCTTGCCGCCGGGCAGCGGTTCGGTCAGCTCGCCGGCTAGTTCGGCCATCAGGTCCTTGGCGCGAGCAGTGGTGTCGGCCACCTGCTCTTCGGTCAGCAGACCGCGACGCTGCAGGTGGGAGGCGACCTGCTCGATCGGATCGCGCGCTCGCCATTGGGCTTCCTCGTCCTTGGTGCGGTAGCGGAAGGCACTACCGGGGAACGGCCCGTTCTGGTGGAAGTAGCGGTAGACGTCGGCTTCGACCACGGTGGGTCCGTTGCCCGCGCGCATGTGCGCGACGGCGTCGCTCATCGTGAGATACACCGAGAGTGGGTTCATGCCGTCGACGCGCCAGCTCGCGATCCCGAAACCCGGCCCGCGGCCCGACAGTCGAGGATCCCCCGTGGCCTCCGCGACGTGCGTGGAGACGGCGTACTGGTTGTTCTCCACGAAGAAGGACAACGGGATGTCCCACGCCGCGGTCAGGTTGAAGGTCTCCAAGGTGGAGCCGATGTTCGCCGCTCCATCGCCGAAGTAGGTGACGGCCACGTTGTCCGTACCCGCGTGCTTGTGCGCCCAGGCCGAGCCCGCAGCCAGCGGAACCCCGCCGCCCACGATCGCGTTGGTACCGATGGCGCCGGCTTCCTCCCACTGCAAGTGCATCGAACCACCGCGCCCGTGGCTGTAGCCACGATCCAGGCCGCAGATCTCGGCGAGCGTGGTGAGCAGCGCGTGACGTACCGAGTCCGGGTAGTCGGCGGTGGGGTCGAGGCCCTCCGGTGCGAGGTAGTGCAGCACCTTGGCCAGGAACTGATGGTGCCCGCGGTGCGATCCGTTGACGGTGTCGGCCGCGTTCAAGGCGAGCACCGAACCGACGGCGGCGCCCTCTTGCCCGATGCTGGAGTGGGCCGGGCCGTGCACGAGGCCGCCGGCGGCCATCTCCAGCACCTGCTCCTCGAAGGTCCGGATCAAGACCAGTTGGGTGAACATGTCGGTCAGCAGGCCCGCGGGGGCGGCATCCCAGTCGGCTTCCTCGGCGTCGAGTTGGATCCATGGGGCCGAGGGGTGCAGCTCTTGGCGCTGAGTCATAGCCGGACGATGGCAGAGATTGGATCCAATCACAACCCAAAATCCGAGATTTATCGATTTCCAACCCCTATTGGGCATAGATTGGATCCAGAATTCCGATAGCGAACCTCGGACAGGGAGATCAGATGGCGATTCCAGGGCTCCAGCGGCTGGACCACATCGGCTTCACCGTGCCCGACCTAGCCGAGGCGGACCGGTTCTTGGTGGACGTCCTGGGCTGTGAGTACATGTACAAACTCGGGCCCTTCAACCACCCGGACACCGACTGGATGCGCGAGCACCTCGACGTCCACCCCCGCGCCGTGATGCGCGAACTGCATTTCTACCGACTCGGCGGTCAGGCCGTCTTCGAGGTCTTCGAGTGGAATGCACCCGAGCAGAACACCCAGGTTCCCCGGAACAGCGATGTAGGCGGGCACCACGTGGCCGTATACGTCGACGACCTCGACGCCGCGATCGCCTACCTCGAGGAAAAGGGCGTGGAGATCTTGAGCACGCCGACCGTGAGCAAGAGCGCGAGCGAAGGCCAACGCTGGGTCTACTTCAAGGCACCGTGGGGCATGTACTTCGAGCTATGCAGCTACCCGGATGGCAAGGCCTTCGATCACCATCCGGAATTATTCGACTGACATGACCGAGGCACCTGCGAGCACCACCGGCCGCATCCTGCACTCCCTGCGCGGGGAGATCCTCAGCGGCGCGATCGGCCCGGGTGAACGACTCCGCCAAGAGGACATCGCCGCGAGGCTGGGCGGCAGCCGGCTTCCGGTGCGCGAGGCGTTGCGCACCCTGGCAGCCGAGGGCCTGGTGGAGATCGAGGCGAACAAGGGCGCCCGCGTTCCGGTACTCGATCGCGACGAGGTGCAAACGCTGTATCTGATGCGCGAGCGACTCGAGCCGCTGGCGTTAGCGACCAGCCTGCCGCGCCTTACGGCCAGCGATATCGACGCCGCGGAAGCCATCCAAGAACGCATCGAGGCGGGTGTGGACGTCATCGACTTCCTGACCCTGGATCGCGAACTGCACATGCTCACCTACACCGGCTGCAACGACGAGCAACTGATGGCCACCATCGAGCGACTGTGGAACTCCACCCAGCACTACCGACGTGCCTTCATGGAATCGGGCGGACCGGGCCGGGCCTGGGTCATCAACGCCGAACACCGACTACTCCTCGATGCCCTGCGGCAGGGCGACTCCGAGGGAGCCGAACTGCACCTGCTGGGCCATATCCGCCGCACGCGCCGGGAACTGTCCTCGGCCTTGCACTTGTTCGTCGAGGAATAACCGCCGCACCTGCTTGGCTGCCCGGTGCGGATATGCCACTCTCTGGCCATGACCGCGATCACATTGGACGGCAAGGCGACGGCAGCCGACGTCAAGGCGCAACTAGCCGAGCGAGTCGAGCGGCTCAAGGCCGCGGGTATCCAGCCCGGCTTGGGCACTGTTCTGGTCGGTGACGATCCTGGATCGCACGCGTACGTCGGCGGTAAGCACAAGGACTGCGCCGAGGTCGGCATCGCCTCGATCCGCGTCGACCTGCCCGCCGAGACCAGCCAGGCCGAACTCGAGGCCGAGATCGATCGCCTGAACAACGATCCAGCCGTGACCGGCTACATCGTGCAACTCCCCCTTCCCAAACAGCTGGACGCCAACCGCGTCCTGGAACTCATGGACCCAGCCAAGGACGCCGACGGCCTGCACCCGATGAACCTCGGCAGGTTGGTTCTCGGCATCGATGCGCCGCTGCCGTGCACGCCGCGCGGAATCGTGGAACTACTTCGTGCCTACGACGTCCCGATCAACGGCGCGCATGCGGTGGTGATCGGTCGCGGAGTGACCGTCGGTCGCCCCTTGGGGCTGCTGCTCACCCGACGCAGCGAGAACGCCACCGTGACGTTGTGCCACACCGGCACCGCGGACATTGCAGCGGAGATCGCCCGAGCCGACATCGTGGTCGCAGCCGCGGGTGTCCCAGCCATGGTCAACGCCGAGAACGTCAAGCCCGGCGCAGCCGTCCTCGATGTAGGCATCACCCGCACCGATGAAGGACTCGTGGGCGATGTCGCCAAGGATGTAGTGGACGTCGCCGGCTTCGTGGCTCCCATGCCCGGCGGCACCGGACCCATGACCCGCGCGATGCTGCTGGCCAACGTGGTCGAGGCCGCCGAGAAGTCCCAGCGATAACGGCACCGCCGCATGGGCGATACGAGCGATAACGCGAAGGACAACGTTCGCGACCTGCGCGAGCGTCGGTGGTGGAACCAGTGGCCGATCGCGGTCGTGCTGTTCGGTGTGGTCGTCGCCCTCGGCCTGGTCTCCTTCGACTACTTCCGGCGCGGAGCCGTCGTCCTCGCCGGCAGCGTGCTGCTTGCCGCTTTCCTGCGACTGCTGCTACCCGACCGGGA
>CAJXNV010000056.1 GCA_913057155.1 uncultured Actinomycetes bacterium
GTGTTGCGTCAGTCCCGGATGGCGATCGATCAGTTCGCCGCGGACGATCACCGCAGCGAGTACCTGATCCGGTTCGCGGCGAAGGTGCGGGACTTGGCGCAGTCCGCGGAACCGGGAAGCGATCGTCAGTTGGCCTTCACCCGCGCGTTCGCGGGTGCGGCCACGACCAACGAGCATCTGGAGCTCGTGGAACGAATCCTCGATGGCGGCGAAGTCTGGCCCGGGCTGGATGTGGACACCGACCTTCGATGGTTCCTATTGCAGCAACTCGTCACCGCAGGTTCGCGTGGCGAGGATGCCATCGAAGCCGAACTGCGAAGCGACGACACCGCAACCGGTCGCCGGCAAGCGGCGATGGCACGAGCTGCGATCCCGACTGCTGCGGCCAAGGAACAGGCCTGGCAGGCGATCTTGCACGACGAGTCGCTACCGAATGCCATGTTGGAGGCGACTATCGCGGGTTTCTCGCAGCGCGACCAACTCGCATTGACCGAGCCCTACATCGAGCCCTACTTCGCAGCACTCGACGACATCTGGGCCGAGCGCACTATGGAGATCGCCTCGTCCATCACCATGGGGCTGTTCCCGATGTTCTCGGTCCAGGACTCCACGATCTCCCGGGCCGAGGCGTTCCTTGCCACCGAGCCGGTTCCGGCCTTGGCGCGCTTGGTTTCCGAGAGCCGCGACGGCTTACTGCGTGCGCAACGGGCGCGCGCGATGGACGCACGAAGCGAGTGAAATAGCGAACGGAACCTAGGCAGGCTCGTCGAGGTGCAGGGTGCGCGGCGCTCGTGCGTGCTCGGCGAGCAGGGAGATCGCATCGCGTACCCCGCCGGGGAGATCGTCGACCTGCAGACTCGACCGCAACGAAAGCAACGCGAACTCGCAGGTCCGATCATCGAGGTTGCGACGCACGCGGGCTCCGGTGACGACATCCATGCTGCGCGCTTGCGGGTCGATGGCGAGCAGGACGGCCGAGTCCGGATCGTGCAGGCCGGCGTGGATCGCGACTGCTGAGTCACGGCCTTCGGCTAGCTCCCCCACGAAGACCGCGAACTCGAATCCGCAGATGTCGCGGGCCCGCTGGACGATCCGCTCGATGTCGGCACGATCGTCGGAGTCCAACCGGTAGGTCTCACCAATGGCCACGAGCGCCTCCCGTCTCGGCTACGCGCGAAGTGGCGCTCGGCAGCGCCGTCGGATCAGGTGCAGCCGGCGAACTGGTGATCAAGCCGCCCGTGCTGTCGGTGCCGGTATCGATATCGCCACCGGCACTCGCGGACCCGTACCGCTGCGGAACCAAGATGGCGATCGCGATCAAGGCCGCCAACCCGACGGGAATGCCGACGAACAAGCCGATGCCGACGAGGGGATCCATGCGCCGAAGCCTACCTACCCGCCGACAGCGCTCGCGATCTCTCCGGCGAGGCCCGGAGGGTCGGCGAGGAACTCATCCAGTAGGACCGGGTTACCGTCGCGATCGGCCATCGGCATCCGCCAGTTCGGATACTCACGGTCGGTGCCCGGCTGATTCTGCGCGCGTCGATCTCCGATCAGGTCCGCGGCGGCAACGCCGATCAGCGAACACGAAGAATCCGCCAGAGCGCGGTGCAAGGCGATCACCATCTGCTCCAGCCCCTCGCGGGTATCGAGGTTCGCCTCGTAGTCGAGGTAACCCCGCGAGCGCAGGAGCCCCGCCCACGCTTGCCGTTCCGCTGCAGCAGCGGCCCACTCGTCTTCCGAAGCACCTTCGAGCAAGCCGAGTTCCGCACGAATGCGTACGTGTTCGCCGGCTAGGTAGCCGGCGGTGGGCGGCAGATCGTGCACCGTGACACTGGCCAGCGCGGCGGCTCGCCAATCCTCGATTGCCAGCGGATGACCTTGCTCGTCCTTCTCGAACCAGGAGATGACCGTGCCGAGGATGCCGCGCCGCGACAGTTCGTGTTGCACCCACGGCTCGACCGTGCCGAGGTCCTCTCCGATCACGATCGCTCCGGCGCGATGCGCCTCCAAGCACACGATCGCCAGCAGCGCGTCGTGGTCGAAACCCACGTACGTTCCTTCGGTCGCCGGCCTGCCCTCGGGGATCCACCACATGCGAAAGAGACCGAGGATGTGATCGATACGCACCCCACCCGCACCATGGAGGGCCGCCTGCAGCACCTCGCGGAACGGCTGGAAGTGCGCTTGCGCCAACGCCTCGGGGCGCCAGGGTGGTTGATCCCAGTTCTGCCCGCGCTGGTTGTACATGTCCGGTGGCGCACCCACGCCCACTCCCGATGCCATCACCGCCGCCAGCGACCAAGCGTCCGCCCCGCCGGGATGCACTCCCACGGCCAGATCGCTGATCACCCCGATGGGCATACCCGCCGATCGGCATCGCTGCTGCACCGCCGACAGTTGTTCCGCCGCGATCCACTGCAACCACATATGGAACTGCAGGCTTTGCGGGTTCTGCGCGATGAACGCCGTCACCTCGTCGCTGTTCGCATCCTGCAAGGGTTCGGGCCACGACCGGTAGTCGGCGCCGAACCGATCGGCGAGCACACTCCAGCGCGCGATATCGACCACGGCGCCTCGCTGGCAGAACTGCTCGAAGTCCGCTGCTCGCGACGGGCTGCGTCCCGCATCGAAGATGATCCGTAGCGCCTCCAGCAAGGCCGGCCAGATTCGATCACGATCGATCCGAGCTTGCGAGCCCGCCGATTGCAGATCCACAGTTGCGCGTTCCTTGCATCGTTGGATGCGTGCGCGATCGGTGGCCGACAGTTCGCGGTACTCGAAGATCGCCTCCGGTCGGATCAGCATCGGATTCCAGCCCCGTCGCGAGGACGGCAGGTAAGGCGAGGGGACACCGGGAACCGGCGCATGCCCTGGATTCACCAGAATGAAACCGGCGTCGTGCTCCCGGTGGCTCCAAGTCGCCAAGGTGGCGAGGTCGACGCTGTCCCCGAGCCCCCAGGATTCTCGTGATGGCCAGGAGTAGATCTGGGTCATCAACCCCCACTGCCGATCACCGATGATCGACGACGGATCCAAGCGTGCGGGCGCCACGGCCAGCGGACACGTCGCCTGCACCGACGGTGATTCGGCGCCGATCAGATGCCACCCGATCGGCAGGTCCGCGGGTATCCCGAAACTCGCTTCACCGATGAGCACCCCATCCACCTCGACCGGATCGACCCACCACTGCCATTGCTGCAACTCCCGGGTGGTTCCGTCTTCGAGTCGGATCCAAGCTCGCACCGGTTCACCGTGCGGTACGTGTACCCACAAGCGCCGTTCCTCACCGGACCACGTAACGAAGACCGGCGGGAGGATGCGGCGCCACTCACGCAAGCCGATGGCTTCCCAGGATCGTTCGATCGCCCCTTGGTCCGATGCATCGACACCGAGCGCCGCGAGCACTTCCACGATGACGTCGTCGGCCACGGTCACGTGGTTGCCGGCCTGACCCCAGTAGTGCGTAGCAACGTGACATTCCTCGGCGAGCCGGTGCAGCGACGCCCGATAGGCATCGGGCGCACCCTCGGCCTCATCCACGCCCCCACGCTACTTTCGCCTCCGTCTCGGCCACCTAGGGTGACAACATGAGCCGCAACTACCCCGTCGCTGAACGCTCCAGCATCGTCGATGAGATGCACGGCATCGCCGTCCCGGATCCCTACCGCTGGCTCGAGGATCCGTCGGATCCCCGCACCCGCGCCTGGGTCCGAGAGCAAGGGGAACTCACCGACTCCGAGCGGCAGGGCTGGTCGATGCGCGCGGAGTTCGCCCGCAGTGTCGAAGCATTGCTCGGTGCCGGTGCCGTCTCCTTACCGATCCACCGCGGCGAGCGCGTCTTCTTCACCAGACGACAGCCGAGTCAACAATTCGGAGTGCTGTACGTCCGCGATGCGAACGGCAGCGAGCGGGTGCTCATCGATCCGATGGAACTCGACCCGACCGGGGCCACCACGCTCGATGCGTGGCAACCATCCAAGGAGGGCAACCGACTGGCGTACCAGATCTCGGTGGGAGGTACGGAGGAGTCGGTGCTGTATGTCATGGATGTCGCGACCGGCGATGTGATCGACGGCCCCATCGATCGTTGTCGCTATTCCCCCATCGCCTGGATCCCCGGTGAAGAGGCCTTCTACTTCGTGCGTCGACTCCCACCCGAGGTGCTTCCGGAGTCCGAACAGGGTTTCCACCGGCGCGTGCAGTTGCACCGCGTCGGCACGAACGCCGACGACGACCCCATCGTGTTCGGTGCCGGGATGAACATGACGAACTACTACGGCGTCGAAGTCTCCCGGGACGGACGCTGGTTGCAGATCTCCGCCGCGGAGGGCACCGAGCCGCGCAACGATCTATGGGTCGCCGATCTGAGCAGCACGCCGGTGGATCGCCCGGCGATGCAACTCGTGCAAGGGGATGTCGACGCGCAGACCTCGCTGACCTTCGGACGCGATGGGCGCGTCTACGTCAGCACCGATCTCGACGCACCCCGTGGTCGCCTCGCCGTCACCGAACCGGGATCTTGGGACGCCGCGAGTTGGCGTGAGTTGATTCCGCAGGACTCCGAGCAGGTCCTGGAGTCGGTGGCGCTGCTCGATGGGCCCGAACTCGACGAGGACCTGCTGCTCAGTGTCAGCACGGCGCATAACGTCGCTGCGATGACCTTGCGCCGGGCCAGTGACGGATCGGTTCTGCAGGAGATCGCCCTACCGGGCGCCGGAACGGTCGCCGGACCGATCGAACGCCCCGACGGCGGGCCGGTGGTGTGGTTCGCCTACACCGACCACACCAGCGTTCCGACGATCTACTCCTTCGATGCCCGCACAGCGCAAATCGCAGTGCACGAAGTTCCACCCGGCCAAGTGGTCGTCCCGGACGTGCACTCCCAACTCGTGGAGTACCCCTCGACGGACGGCACGACCGTCCGGATGTTCATCATCTCCCCGACAGCCGAACCGCTTGCTGCACGCCCGACCGTCCTGTACGGCTACGGCGGTTTCGGTATCCCGATGCAACCCGGCTTCTCCGCCGCGATCTTGTCCTGGGTGCAAGCAGGCGGCGTTTGGGCGGTTGCCTGCCTGCGCGGCGGTGGCGACGAAGGCGAGGAATGGCATCGCGATGGCATGCTCGACAAGAAGCAGAACGTGTTCGATGACTTCCATTCCGCAGCGCAGTTCCTCATCGACGAAGGCTGGACCAGCGCCGAGCAACTCGGTATCTACGGGGGCTCCAACGGTGGCCTCCTCGTGGGCGCCGCATTGACCCAGCGTCCGGATTTGTTCAACGCGGTGGTGTGCGTTGCACCGCTGTTGGACATGATCCGCTACACCACCAGTGAACTCGGCCCGACCTGGACCGTGGAGTACGGCGATCCCGAGGATCCCGAGCAGTTCGGCTGGTTGCACGCCTACTCGCCCTACCATCGCGTGTCCGATGGCACGGACTACCCCGCGACCATGTTCGCCGTCTTCGACAACGACACCCGTACCGATCCGATGCACGGGCGCAAGATGTGCGCAGCGGTCCAGGCCGCCACGAGCGGGGATCGCCCCATCCTGCTGCGCACCGAAGGCAATGTCGGCCATGGCGCCCGCAAGCTCGACGCCGCGGTAGAGGAGACGGCGGACACGCTCGGGTTCCTGGCACGGTGGACGGGCCTGACCGCCGACATGCAAGGCTAGGCACAGGACTTCACCGATCGAGGGGCTCCATGAACGACATCTCGCAGTGGATCAGCGACATCTCCCAGGATCTACCCATAGAAGCGATGTTGCGAGTGGTGCTCATCGTGGTGATCGCCTTCATCGCGCAGGTCGTGGGCGGACGAGCGATTCGCAGATCGGTCGCTGCCGTTACGAACAAGGCACCGAGCCGTCGGCCCGGTCAGTTGCGCGGCGCCGACGACGAAGACCTCGCCGAAACCCTCATGCAGGATCGGCAGCGGCAACGTGCGCACGCCCTAGGTTCGCTCGCCCGCAACGCCCTCGTGATCTTGATTTGGGCAGCGGCGATCATGACGATCCTCGGCACCCTCGGGGTGAACATCGCACCGATCATCGCCAGCGGTGCCGTGGTCAGTGCCGTCGTCGGCTTCGGCGCCCAGTCCTACGTGGCCGATTACCTCAACGGCATCTCGATGATCTTCGAAGACCAACTCGGTATCGGGGACACCGTCGATCTCGGTGGACTCGTCCTCGGTGAGGTCGAGGAGACCGCCCTTCGCTACACGCGGGTCCGGGACTTCTGGGGCGTCGTCTGGTACGTGCGCAACGGACAGATCCAGACCGTCGCGAACCAATCCCAGGGATGGACCTACTCGCTGGTCGAGATTCCCGTTCCCTACGACGAGGACCTCGCCAAGGTCCAGCAGGTCATCGACGCCACCGGCAAGGAGATGGGTGCGGACGAGCAGTACAACGGCGTCCTCCTCGGCGCCCCCTACTACTCCAACGTCACCGAACTCACCGCGACTGCCGTCGTCGTTCGCATCAACACCAAGATCGTCCCGAACGGCAACCAGTGGTTCGCCGGTCGCGTGATTCGCCAACGCATGAAGGAAGCACTCGACAACGCCGGAATCCGGATTCCGCTCGAGGGCATGCAGGTTCGCACCTTCCAGGCCGGAACCCAGACGGTGCCGCCCCCGCATCCCAGCGATCAGCCGGAACGACCGGATTTGCCGGCCACCCGCGACTTCGCCCACGGCAGCGCCGAGGACAACGATCCGGCCCTCGATGAGTCCTCCCCCGAAGACACCAGCCACTCACACGACACCACCGACTCCGGCACGCCGAAGCTGATCGCGGACAACGATTCCGGGGAGACCCGCCCCTAGCGGTCGCATCCGCGCGCGATCTAGGCAACACTGACCGGGTGAGCATGCGCTGCCTGGTGACCGGGGCGACCGGTTACGTGGGCGGTCGACTCGTGCGCGAACTGCTCGCCAAAGGGCACAGCGTCCGGGTGCTGGCCCGCACTCCCGAGAAGCTTCGCGATTTTCCCTGGGTCGACCAGATAGAGGTGGTCCAAGGCGATGCCGGTGATCAGGCCGCCGTCTCAGCGGCCATGCAGGACATCGACGTCGCCTACTACCTGCTGCACTCGTTGCAGGAAGGTGCGAATCTGGAGGCCGCGGAAACCGCCATCGCGCGCAGTTTCGCAGAGGCCGCACGAGACAGTCGGTTGCGCCGGATCGTCTACCTCGGTGGCCTGGCGCCGGATATCTCCATGCAGGACATGTCCCCGCACATGCGCTCGCGCGTTCAGGTCGGTCAGATCCTGCGTGATTCGGGTGTCCCGACCGTGGAGTTCCGCGCCGCGGTGATCATCGGTTCGGGCTCGGCATCCTTCGAGATGCTGCGCTACCTCACCGAGCGACTACCCGCGATGATCACGCCACGCTGGGTGCGCACCAAGACCCAACCCATCGCCATCCGCGACGTCCTGCGCTACCTGGTCATGGCAGCGGATCTGCCGCCCAGTGTGAACCGCGCGTTCGACATCGGCGGGCCCGAGGTCCTCACCTACCAGCAGATGATGCAGCGCTACGCGGCCGTCGCGGGGCTACCGCCCCGGGTGATCCTCCCGATCAACATGCTCAGCCCGCAGCTTTCCAGCCACTGGGTGGGTTTGGTGACCCCCGTTCCGCGAGCTATCGCCCGCCCGTTGGTGCGCTCGCTGCGGCATCCGGCTATCTGTCGCGAGCACGACATCGCCGAGTGGATCCCCGATCCGCCGGAGGGTCTGGTCAACTTCGACCGGGCGGTGGAGCTGGCCCTCACCCGTATCCGCGAAGCCAATGTCACCACCCGGTGGACCGGTGCCGCCACACCCGGCGCACCGAGCGAACCGCTGCCCGGTGATCCCGACTGGGCCGGCGGTTCCCTGCATACCGACGTACGAGAAGTCGATACCGACGCCAGCCCGGAGGCACTGTGGCAAGCCGTCGAGTGCATCGGCGGGGAGAACGGTTGGTACTCCTCCAACATCCTGTGGGAAGCACGCGGCCTGATCGACCGGGCGGTCGGTGGCGTGGGCCTGCGCCGCGGACGTCGCGACCCCAAGCAATTGATGGTCGGCGAGGTCGTGGACTTCTGGCGCGTGGAAGAACGCCTGCCCCCGCGCTTGCTGCGCCTGCGCGCCGAGATGAAGATGCCGGGCCGAGCCTGGCTGGAATTCACCGTCCAACCGCGCGAAGGCGGCGGATCGCACCTCACCCAGCGCGCCGTCTACTGGCCGCGCGGGCTCGCCGGCCACTCCTATTGGTGGTCGGTCGCGCCGTTCCACGCTTTCGTATTTCCCCCGATGGCACGACACATCGTCGAGCGCGCCGAGGCCAACCAACGCGAGATGGACGCGAAGGCCGATGCCCCTGCCGACTCCACTGCGGGATCCGACACAATCGTCGGGTGAGCGACGGCACGACCCAAGGCGAGGCAACAGGCGGCGACCCAACCGTCGGCGGCACGCCCGCGCAACCCACGCCCTACGAACTCTTCGGAGCGGCCCCCTTCTTCGAGTCCTTGGTCGAGGCCTTCTATCGGCAGGTCGCAGAGGACGACGTCCTACGACCGATGTACCCACCGGACTCACTCGAGGGCGCCAAGTGGCGCCTTCGCGCCTTCCTCGAGCAGTACTGGGGCGGGCCCACCACCTATAGCGACCAGCGCGGGCATCCCCGGCTGCGCATGCGCCACGCGGGCTTCGCCATCGACTCGGTGGCCCGGGATCGGTGGCTGACCTACATGCGGCGAGCCCTCGACGAGCAGGGGTTGCCAAGTGACCAGGACCTCATGTTGTGGCAGTACCTGCAGGGTGCGGCCTTCGCCATGCAGAATGTGCCCGACGAAACACCGCCGGGGCCGGTCTTCGACGCCGAGTCGACCTAGGCACTACCGCTCCCGCCCTCAGAACCCAGCCACTCACCCACCGGAGGATCGATGACCACGCTCCCCGATGTATGCGCTTACAGGCGGGGGCGCCCGTGGTGGCGGGATGCCGTCGTCTACCAGGTCTACCCGCGTAGCTTCGCCGACCTCGACGGCGATGGCATCGGCGATCTCCCCGGGATCATCGACCGGCTGGACTACCTGGTGGCACTCGGCGTCGATGCAGTGTGGATCTCCCCGTTCTACGACTCACCCTTGAACGACGGCGGCTACGACGTCGCCGACTACCGAGCCGTGGACCCGCGGTTGGGTTCGATCGCGGACGTCGACGAACTCATCGCCCGTGCCCACGAGCGCGGTCTTCGAGTGGTCATGGACATCGTCCCCAACCACACCAGCAGCGCGCACGCCTGGTTCCAGGATGTCCTGAACTCCGGCCCGGATTCGCCAGCCTGGTCTCGCTATCTCATCCGCGAGGGGCGCGGTCCAAGCCACGACGAACCACCGAACAACTGGCGCAGCGTCTTCCACGGACGCGGCTGGTCGCGACTGGTCTTGGCCGACGGCACGGTAACCGACTACTGGTACCTGCATCTGTTCGACGACACCCAGCCGGACCTGGATTGGAACAACGCCGAAGTCCGCGCGGAATTCGCATCGGTACTGCGCTTTTGGTTCGACCGCGGCGTCGATGGCTTCCGCATCGATGTGGCACACGGACTGGTCAAGGATCCGGAGCTACCGGACATGGACTACGACTCCCTTCCCGAGACGGAGATCCTGGGGGTCACCAGCGAGGCGCCGTACTGGGATCAAGACGGCGTACACGACATCTATCGCCAGTGGCGCACGATCGCCGATTCCTACGACCCTCCGCGCATCCTGTGTGGGGAGACTTGGGCTCCGTCCGCCGAACGCCTGGCGCTCTACCAACGCCCGGATGAACTGCACACCTCGTTCAATTTCGGCTACCTCGCCGCCGGCTGGGATGCCGAGAGCATGCGGCGCTCGATCGACGAAACGGTCGCCAATCACGCCAAGGTCGGGGCGCCACCCACGTGGGTCTTGAGCAACCACGACGTCATCCGACACGCCACCCGCTTCGCACCGACCCCCGATGGCACGCCGGTCACCGGTCCGACCCCGGTGGATGCCGAGCGTGGCCTGGCGCGCGCGCGGGCCGCGAGCGTGTTCATGCTCGGCCTGCCCGGCTCGGCCTACCTGTACCAAGGCGAGGAACTCGGGTTGCCCGAGGTGTTCGACTTGCCCGATGACGCCCGTCAGGATCCGGTCTGGCACCGCAGCGAAGGCGAGTACACCGGACGCGACGGCTGCCGGGTACCTATTCCGTGGAGCGGTGCGACCCCGAGTTACGGGTTCGGTCCAAGTCAGGCTTCCTGGCTCCCGCAGCCGGATGAGTGGGC
>CAJXNV010000057.1 GCA_913057155.1 uncultured Actinomycetes bacterium
CCGATCGGGTACTCATCGCGCTTGGTGAACAGTTCGATCTGCGCGAGCACCTGGTTGGTGAAGGAGTTGCTCATCACGAACGAGGGGTGACCGGTGGCGTTGCCGAGGTTCAGCAAGCGACCCTCGGACAGCACGATGATCGAGTGACCGTCTGCGAAGGTCCACTCATCGACCTGCGGCTTGATCGTCTTGCGGGTGATACCCGGCAGCGCGGCGAGACCGGCCATGTCGATCTCGTTGTCGAAGTGGCCGATGTTGCCCACGATCGCCTGGTGCTTCATCTTGGCCATGTCATCGGCGGTGATGACATCGAAGCAGCCGGTGGCGGTGATGAAGATGTCGGCGGTGTCGATGACCTCATCGAGGCGAGCGACCTGGTAGCCGTCCATCGCGGCCTGCAGCGCGCAGATCGGATCGACCTCGGTGACGATCACGCGGGCGCCCTGGCCGCGCAGTGAATCCGCCGAGCCCTTGCCGACGTCGCCGTAGCCGAAGACCACGGCAACCTTGCCGCCGATCAGGGTGTCGGTCGCACGGTTGATGCCGTCGACGAGCGAGTGGCGGCAGCCGTACTTGTTGTCGAACTTGCTCTTGGTGACCGAATCGTTGACGTTGATGGCCGGGAAGAGCAGCGAACCGTCGCGCTGCATCTCGTACAGGCGCAGCACACCGGTGGTGGTCTCCTCGGTCACGCCCTTGATGCCCGCGGCGATCTTGGTGAAGCGATCGGGCGAGTTCGCGAGGGACTCGCGCAGGGTGTGCAGGACGACCCGGTACTCCTCGGAATCGTTCTCATCGGCCGAGGGGACAACGCCGGCCTTCTCGAACTCCGCACCCTTGTGCACGAGCAGGGTGGCGTCGCCGCCGTCGTCGAGGATCATGTTCGGTCCGCCCTCGGGCCAGGTGAGCACCTGCTCGGTGCACCACCAGTACTCCTCGAGGGTCTCGCCCTTCCAGGCGTAGACCGGGATGCCCTGGGGATCCTCGGGGGTGCCGTTCGGGCCGACGACGACGGCCGCGGCAGCGTGGTCCTGGGTGGAGAAGATGTTGCACGAGGCCCAGCGGACCTCGGCACCGAGCGCGGTGAGGGTCTCGATGAGCACCGCGGTCTGGATGGTCATGTGCAGCGAGCCGGTGATGCGGGCGCCGGCGAGCGGCTTGGACTCGCCGTACTCCTCGCGCATCGCGATCAGGCCGGGCATCTCGTGTTCGGCTAGACGGATCTCGTCGCGGCCGAACTCAGCGAGGGACAGGTCGGCAACCTTGTAGTCGGGGGTGCCGTCGGGCTTGGTCAAGGACATTCCTTCTCCATATTTCGGTTCAGCGTGGGTTGGGCTCACGCCAGCGAAGGAAGTTCGACGCACGCCGACGGGAGCGTCTCGACGGGAACCAGGGCTCCGGACCATCGGCGACGCGCAGCAGTCTGCCATGGAAGCGGGGGCTGCGCGCAGCGGGCGTGCCGGTGGGGGTTATTTCGCGAGTACCGCGATGGCCCGGCCCGTGGTGGCCACGCGCGCCGGGCCTTCCTCGGCGGTGACCGACACGGCCTGGCCCTGGGCTGCCACTTCGGCCTGCTCCCCCACGGTCACCTCGCACGATCCCTCGACGGCCACGACGAGCCGGTAGCCGCCGGCGGCGAGTTCATCGGTGGCGCCATCGATCACCCGAAGCCAGAAGACAGCGCCCTCCGGGGCGATCGCGGCGCCATCGAGGAACTGTGGTTCGGTGGTGAAGTCCAGGATCTTCAGCGCATGGTCGATAAACACAGGCTTGCCGGTTAATCCCAACCGCAGCACGTTGTCCGAGGAAGTCATCACCTCGAAGCCGGTTCCGCGGACGTAGCTATGCGGGATCCCCGGGGCGAGATAGACGGCCTGACCCGTATCGAGGGTGCGGAAGTCCAGCAGCGGGGTGAGCGCGACCCCGATGTCCTCGGGGAAGTCCGCGGCGGCTTGGCGGTAGGCCGCGATCTCGGGCTCGGTCAGGGGCCTGGCCAGCTTGCCGGAGTCCTGGGCTTGCTCGACCGCCGCCGGTAGGGCGCGTGCGAACTGCGCGGCGTCGGCCTGCCGTTCGGTGATCATCTGGATCGCCGCGATGCGGTCGCCGGAATGCAACGCGGAGGCGGCGAGGGCGAGGCCGTCGATGCGTTCGATGATCTCGGCGGCATCTTGGGTCGAGCGCCAACCGACGAAGGCATCGAAGGGTTCGAGGGCGAGCAGCACCTCGGCCTTCTCGTAAGGGTCGGCGAGGATCTGCGGTCCGGCGATCTGCTGCTTGTCCCACATCTCGCGGGCGTCGTGGGCGTTCGGATGGACCTGCACCGATAGCGGCTGCGCGGCCGCAAGAACCTTGGCCAGGATCGGTGCCTGCTCGCGGGTGAGGTGGTCGGCGAGGGTGGTTGAGGCCTTGGAGGCGTCGTCGTTGTCGTCATTGATCACCGGCGAGGCGCCGCTGGGGTGCACGCCGAACCACAACTCGGCTTGCGGGGAGCCGGCGTGTTGGTGGGCGTGTTGGTGGGCCTGTTCGCCGAGCCACGGCGTGAGACCGTCGACCACTCCCCAGGGGTAGTCCTTGACGCTGCCGCGGATGAGGAACATCAGCTCGGGTTCGCGCCGATGCCGTTCGGCCCAGGGGTCGCCTCGTCGAGCAGCATCACCGGGATGCCGTCGCGGACCGGGAAGCGCGAAGCGCATTCGGTGCAGACGATCTCGCCGGTTTCCTCGTCGGCTTCGACCGGTGCGTGCTGCGGGCACGGGCAGGCGAGCACGTCCCACAGGTGCGGGGATAGTCCCAGCGGGGAGTTCGGATACTCGCTCATCGGTTACCTCAGGCCTTCGTTCGCATCAGGGACAGGACGTCATCGCGCAACTTCTCCATCGTGGCGCTGTCCCCCGCTTCCACGTTCAAGCGCAGCAGCGGCTCGGTGTTGCTCGGGCGGACGTTGAACCACCAGTCGCCGCCATCGACGGTCAGGCCGTCCATGTGGTCGGTGGTGACGCCACCTTGTGAGGTGAAGTGCTGTTCGATCGACGCGGTGACGGCTGCCTGGTCGGCCACCTCGGTGTTGATCTCCCCGGAGGCGGCGTAGCGGTCGTAGGCGGTGAGCATCGAGGACAGTGTGGTGCCCTCGGTCGTGCTGCCGAGCGCAGCTAGCGCGTGCATCGCGGCGAGCAGGCCGGAATCTGCACGCCAGAAATCCCGGAAGTAGAAGTGGCCGGAGTGTTCGCCGCCGAAGACGGCGTCCTTCTCGGCCATCGTGGCCTTGATGAAGGAGTGACCCACGCGGGTCTTGACCGGAGTGCCGCCGTTCTCGAGCACCACCTCGGGCACGGACTTGGAGGTGATCAGGTTGTGGATGATGGTCGAGCCCGGGTGCTTGGCGAGTTCGCGATCGGCGATCAACGCGGTGAGCGTGGAAGGGCTGACCACATCGCCGTTCTCATCGACGAGGAAGCAGCGGTCGGCGTCGCCGTCGAACGCCAGTCCGATGTCGGCACCGACTTCGCGGACCCGCGCTTGGATGTCGACCAGGTTCGCCGGCTCGATCGGGTTGGCTTCGTGGTTGGGGAAGGTGCCGTCGAGTTCGAAGTACATCTCGTCGATGTCCAGTGGCAACTTCGGCAGCCCCGCTGCATCGGACAGGACCGCCGGGACGGTGTAACCGGCCATGCCGTTGCCCGCATCGACCACGACCTTCAGCGGGCGGATGGCCGACAGGTCGACGAGTTCGCGCAGGTACTCCGCGTACGCGACGCGGGTGTCCTGCTCGCTCACCTCCCCGAGCGGGCCATCGAAGTCCGGGATGCCCTTTTCGATCATGGTGCGGATCTCGCGCAGACCCGACTCTTGGCCCACCGGGGCGGCACCGGCCCGGCAGAGCTTGATGCCGTTGTACTGGGCGGGGTTGTGGCTGGCGGTGAACATCGCCCCGGGCATGTCCAGTGAGCCGGCGGCGAAGTACAGCCCGTCGGTGCTGCACAGTCCGATGAGCACCACATCGCAGCCCTGTTCGCGGACTCCTTCGGCGAAGCTGGCCACCAGGTCCGGGCCGGAGGGGCGCATGTCATGACCGATCACCACCGATCCGGGACCACCGTCGCTAACCCGGATACCGAGGACATTGACGAAGGCCGCGCCTACATCGTGCGCGAGATCCTCATCGAGTTGATCGGGATAGACGCCCCGGACGTCGTAGGCCTTGATGATCGAGTCGAGATCGCGCACTCGGCAAGGCTATCGGCGTCAGCCGCTTAGTGGCTCACCACAACCGGTCATGATCGAAAGGCTCGTCGGCGGAACTGCGCGAGCCGGCCGGGTGATGCGGCGAACGCGACGACCGATCATCGCTCGGCTCGGGCTGCAGTTTCGAGATCTCCGGCACTACGCGCAGGTGGCCGCGGCGACCGGCGGTGCTGCTCGGCTGCCCTGGTTCATCGCTCGGCTCGTCGGGGGCGAAGCGGGGTCGGGCCGCCTCACGCACCGCGTCGGCGAGCGCTTCGAGGTCGTCGCTGCTGGGCTTGAGGGCGTCGGGATCGGGGGTGATCCGCACGACCTCCCAACCGCGGGGGGCGGTGAGCCGGTCGGTGTGCATTTGGCAAAGGTCGTAGCAGTGCGGCTCGGCGTAGGTGGCCAGCGGACCGACTACAGCGGTGGAATCTGCGTAGACGTAGGTGAGCGTCGACACGGCTGCTTGCGTGCACGACGGCTTGGAACAACGACGACGACTCACGTCCGGCACGCTAGTGCGAGGGCTGCGCGCACGGTCGGAGCCGCGCCGATGATGGCGCTGACGTTGCTGACGGCGATCTCGTCAGCGAGTCGCGACCGCTTCGTCGGGGAAGGCCTGCGGGACCAGCACCCGGTTGCGCAACGGCTGCCAGGGATAGCCGGTGATCAGGTCGCCGAAACGCGAGCGTTCCTTGACGCGGTGCGCGGCGAGGATCGGCCCGGAGCCGGGCAGCGGGGTGATCACGCCGGTGAACCAATCGACATCGTTGGGTGGCTCGAAGGTCACCACCCGCACCTCGCCCGGTGGCACCGATACGCGAACGGGCTCGGTGGGTTCGGCGACCTGCGTGCCGCCGCGGAAAGGCAGCATCGTCACCTCGACTTCGGCTCCCGTGGAAGGAGCGGCGATCTGCACCTTGACGTCGGTGGCCGCCCGCACCGGAAGACCACTGACCGCGGCCGGACCCGTGAAGGGTTGCGCACCGGCGGAGAAGGACGCCTCGTTTTGCACATTGCGTCCACCGAAGAACTGCCGCATCCCGGCGACGATGGGCTGGTCGGAGGACAGCTCCAAAGTGGCGGGGGCGATGCCGTCGGGTGTCGGGGGAAGGGCGGGGGCCATATCCAAGGTGGTGACCGCTCCCGCGGGGACGACGATGCTGTTTCGTTCGAAGGGCACGTAGCTGCCGTCTTGGGCGAGGACGCGCACGCTGACGATGGCGTCGTTATCGCTGGTGGACACGATGGACAGCACCCGGGCGCCATCGCCGGCGAGGATGCCGGGCACGTAGACCGTGGTGGCGGGCTCGGCGGCTGCGGGGATCCAGTCGGTTCCGATGGCATCGAGTCCGCTGCGCTGTTCGTCGTCCACCGATGCACCGATGCGTCCCGAGCGGGCGATGACGTGGAAGGCGGTGCCGTTCACTCCCGGGGCGACTTCGTCGAGGCGGATGGTCACCCGGTCCTGGCCGGGTACGACGATGCCGCGTGTGGTCGGGGTGTCGATCTCCCCTTCCGGTCCGTGGATGATCACGTCGACGATCGCCGATGTGACGTCCGGGTTCACCAGCACGACGCTGGTGACGCGTCCGGCGACGGCGCCACCTCCGACGAACCAGAAGTCCGAGCCCGCGGGGGCGCAGGCGGTGCTGGCCATGCCGCGGCCGCGGCCGCTGGGATCGCGGCCCCACTGATCGGCGATCAAGCCCGGTGCGAGCGAGCCCTCGCCGAACGCCTCGACCGGCGGTAGTTCGGTGCCGAAGGCCTCGATCTGTCCCTGCTCACCGGGCACCTTCAAGTTGGAGCTGGCCGATTCGGCACCGGGCAGCGTGCGCAGGCCCGCCTCCCCGGGGCTGGAGTCCTGACCGGGCTGACCGGGCACGATCGCCGCCGACACCCGTACGCCGAGGTTGCCGCCGGTGCCGGGTTCGGGGCACAGCAGCACACTGGAGCGGATCGGTTCGGCGGTGATGGCCGGGGCGACTCGCTGCTCGGGCTGGGCCCAGATCACCTGCCCGAGGCCCACGATCACTCCGAGCACCACCACGACCGCGACCGCGGGGATCCAGCCGGGCCGGCGCTTAGTGGAATCGCTGGCGGGTTCGGGCGCGGCTGCCGGCTCGGGCGTGGTGGCGGTCTCGGGTGCGTTCTCCTCGCTCATGCGCGCACCTCCGCGGTGTCCTCGGTGAAGGCTGGGGTGTCGACTGCCTGCGGATCGTCCGGGTCGTCGGGGTCGGGATCGACGACCTTGCGCTCGGGCAGCGCCAGGATGATCAGCGCGAGGATCACGACGCCCTGCAGCAACAGCCACAACCGGCGTGGACCGTTATCGAACTCGGCCACGACCTCGGCGGTGGCGTCTTCCACCGAAACCACGTAGGCGGCGGACCAATCCAGTGGTTCGGGTAGTTCGGCCGGCGCCAACGATCGACCATCGATCCGGGCTTCCCATCCCAGGTCGCCGGCCACGCCGAGCCACACCACGCGGGAGCCGACCTCCACCTCGAGTGCTTCGGGAAGCGCCTGGTCCAGGTAGGGGTCGGTGCCGATCGAGCCGGGCTGGGCGATCTCCAGTGCCGTTGGTACGAATTCCGCCGTGGCCGGGTCCACGTCGAGGACCTGCGCGCGGGAGGTGACTCCGCCGATGCGCCACAGCACCTCGCCTTCGGCGCTGGCGAGGCGACGCACACCGGGTTCGGAGTCCAGCGCCGGAACGATCGAGCGGGAGGAATCCGGCGCCAACTTCACGTAACGAACGCCGTAGGAGCGCAAGGCATCGACTTCACCGCCGCCACGGCCGGAGGCGAGATCGGCGACGTGCCGATCCAGCGGCGCCCACACGCTCGCCGGTGGAGGCGTATCGGCATCGCCGAGCATGAGTGCCTGGCCACCGAGCAGGGTGTAACGCACCTGACCTTCCCCGTTGTCGGACAAGATCAGCGTCCTCGGTGCCTGCGGCCCGCTCGCCTCCGCGGCGACGAAGGCGGGGACATCGCTCGCCGGCGCGCGTTGCACCACATTGTCGGTGGCGGGAATCCACCACGCAGCGGCCAGGACGGGTGCGGCGAGGGCGGTGATCGTCGCGATCACGGCGAGGGGTTGCCCCAAGCTGAAGTTCGCTCCGGCGAATCGTTGCCGCAGGCCCTCCACCGCGACCCCGCCCGCGGAGATCATCGCCAGACCCATCAGCACGGTCATCGGCCCCGGCCACGGACGGATGTCGGTCAGCGAACCGGGAACCCCCACTGTGGTCAGCGATTGCACGACACCGAATGCCAATGCCACGACGGCCAGCACCCACCAGGCACCGACGATGGAGATGGTGTCGCGCCGGAAGAGCGCGAGCAGCGCGGCGAACACGATGCCACCGGTGATCCACAGCGGGTTCATGCCCGGCCCGCCGGGGTGCAGCAGGAATACGTCCACCGGGCGCAGGTTCGGATCGATGATGCCCGGGATGTTCAAGCCGGGTTCGAACAGGAACATCGTGGGGTTGGCAAGCAGGTGGATCGACCACGGCAACAACGCGATCAGTGGCACGAACACACCGATCGCGAAGCGGGCGATGATGCCCCAGGCACCGGCCCGGTCGCGTCCCGCAAGGCGCACCCAGGTGAGGATCGAGGCGACGACAACCAAGACGACGGCCACCAACCACACTCCCGGGGTGGCGGCTGCGATAACCGACATCAACAAGGCGGTACCGGCAGCGCGCCGGATCGTTCCCGATCGACGCGATAGCCGAACGAAGGAACGGATCGCGAACGGCAACACGATCGCGGTGATCGTCGTGCCTACGCGACCTTGCTCGACCGCCCCACTCATCGCCGGGAGCAACGCGTAGGCCGCCCCCATCCAGGCGCGGATGATCTTGCTACGCACCATGCCGCGGGCGGCGAAGTACGCGCTCCAGCCGGCGATCGGTACGGCGAGCAGCAACAGTGCGTTCATCGCCCAGTCGGCATTGCCGAACAACGCCGTCGCCACACCGGCGATGACGATCAGGTAGGGGGCCGAAGGTGCGGTGGAACCCGGGCCGACGTCGTGCCAAGCGCGCAGGTAGGTGGCCCAGACATCGCTGGCACCCGAAGGGGTCGGCAGCAACGCCCCGCCTTGCAGCACTCCCTCTCCCCACCACAGTGCGCGGGTAGCGACGATGGCCACTACTAACAGCAGGAGCGTGAGCAGCACGCTGGGCTTGGCGAGCAGGCGTCGCACCACACCGGCGGATTCATCCGGCAAGTAGGCGGCGTCCTCGTCGATGGGTCCGGTTTCCAGCGCACTGAGCGAGGTGGGCGCGGCGGTGGAACTGGTGGTGGCGAGCCCGCCGACGGCTTCGGCAGCCTCGCGCAGTTGATCGACCGTGGTGGGACGCAAACTGCGGGTGACCGATGCCGGTTCGGTACTCGTTCGGGCGATCGACGCGCGCGCCGCGGCAAGTCGCCGTGGATGGATGGCCACCGCGACCACCGCGCCGACTTCCTCCCGAGCGGCACGTAGGTCCTTTCCGATGACGTACACGATGGCCCGCAGCAAGGATCCGAGGAACAAACGCAGCGCGACGAACGGTGCAACCGGAGCGGGGGCGTGCGCGAGCAGCACCCGAACAGCGGCTTCCCGATCGGCACGGTGCGGACGGATCGAGGTATCGCGTCTGCCGTGCGCGGATGCTTCACGGTGGTGGACGATCGCATCGGTCGCCACCATCACGCGGCCCCCGGCGCGGTGCACCCGCCAGCAGAAGTCCAGGTCATCGCGGAACAACGGCAACGTGGGATCGAAGCCGTTCAATTCATCCCAAACATCGCGACGCACGAGCATTCCCGCGGTGCTGACCGCGAGGACGTCGCGGTCGCCGTCGTGCTGGCCTTGATCGTGTTCGCGTCTTTCCAGCCCGGTCACCCGACGCCCATCGGCGTTGACGCTGACGCCCACTTCGAGCAGCAATCGACGGTCGTGCCAGCCGAGCACCTTCGGGCCGAGGACCACGGCCGATGGGTGGTTGTCGGCGCTATCGAGCAGACGTTCCAAGCAGGTGGGATCGGCGGCGCTGTCATCGTGCAGCAACCACACCCAGGAGACAACATCGGAGGGAAGCGGCGGTTCGACCGCCGGCACGGCGGCCAGCCCGGCGTTCACCGCGGCACCGAAACCATCGTTGGCATCGCGCAACACCACGCGTTGTTCGCCGAGTGATTCGGTCAGCACCGCGGCACTGGCATCGTCGGAGGCGTTATCGACGCCCACCACGGCGTTGGTCTGTCGAGTCTGCTGGGCCAAGGTGGTCAATACCGCCGGCAGCCACACGGCTCCGTCGTGGGCGACGACCACCGTGGTCACGTGGTGCCGGCGGCGCGGCAGCAGGGGGGTGTCGTCGTCGGGATCGAAGAACGGATCCGCTTCGAGGTCGTCGGCGTCGAGATCGGCTCCGGGATCGGCCCCGAGTTCAACTGCGGGATCGAGTCCGGGATCCGCGTCGTGGGAAGCGTCGGCGATATCCGTGCCGCCGGGGGAAGTGGACTCGGTCACCGGGTCAGGGTACGGCCCCTAGCGAGGGGACAGTGGGATCAGCGAGTTACGAGACTGCGCGCTTCTTCAGCCGGCGCCGCTCGCGCTCGGAGAGTCCGCCCCAGATGCCGAAGCGCTCGTCGTTGGCGAGGGCGTACTCCAGGCAGTCATCGCGTACCTCGCAGGACAGGCATACCCGCTTGGCTTCGCGGGTGCTGCCGCCCTTCTCGGGGAAGAACGCCTCCGGGTCGGTCTGGGCGCACAGCGCCTTCTCCTGCCAGGCGAGCTCCTCGACATCGGACATTGGCAGTAGCGCGAGCTCAGCGATCGTTCCTCGGTCGGACACGCCAGACTCCTCCTCGACCCGAGTGCGCACTCGCGCGCGGACGCGAATGCTCGTACCGGTGTATTACAGGGGTGTGATTCGTTTTCGTCAAGCCCGAGTTGGTCAAATCGGACACTCGAAGTGCGGTTTTCGGCGCGTCGTCGTGTGGAATGCACCACACGGGGCGGGTAGCCCCAGGTAACGAACCCTGATCGTCCCCTCCACGGGGGACTG
>CAJXNV010000058.1 GCA_913057155.1 uncultured Actinomycetes bacterium
GCCGAGCCCCTGCGCATCATCGGCGCCTCACGAGTGCAACTCGAGGTCAGCAGTGCAGAGCCCGTCGAAGATGTCACCCTCTTCGCCAGCCTGCGCATCATCGGTGGCACACAAAGACCGGTACTCCCGAATGGGTTGGTGGCCCCCATTCGGATCGACCAGGTCGGGCCGACCCCGCAGCGGATCGACGTGGATCTGCCCGCGATCGTGCGCGACGTCGCAGCCGGTGAACGGGTAAGCGTGGTGATCGGCACGACCGATCAGGCGTTTCGTATGCCGCCCGGCCCAGCCGTCTATTCGATCGGACTCGCTGATGCATCCGTGCTGATCCCGCTCAACCCGATGACCGAGGAATCCAGCGGCACCCCGCTGTGGCGCTGGCCGCTGATCGCTCTCGTGAGCGTCATCGCGATCGTCGTGGCGGTCCGAGTGCTGCGACCGGGAGGTACCCGCGCAACCTCCCGGGAGGATCTCGCCGATACACCGATCGCAGTCGAAGGGCTCTCCAAACAATTCAAGGGCGGAGTCCACGCCGTCAGCGACGTCTCCTTCGAAGTTCCCAAAGGTGTGGTGCTCGGCCTCCTCGGACCCAATGGGGCGGGCAAGACGACCACGATGCGCATGGTCATGGGGCTCATCTATCCCACGGGGGGTAACGCGTACGTATTCGGACAGCCTGTCTTCCCCGGCGCCGCCACGTTGGCCCACATCGGGTCCTTCATCGAAGGTCCGGGGTTCTTGCCGCACCTGTCCGGGCGCGAGAACCTGCGGCTGTACTGGAAGGCAAGTGGTCGCGAGAAACTCGATGCCCACCTCGACTACGTGCTCGAGATCGCGGGCCTCGGCTCGGCAATCGATCGCAAGGTGCGCACCTACAGCCAGGGCATGCGCCAGCGCCTGGGCATCGCCCAGGCAATGCTCGGTATGCCCGATGTCCTCGTGCTGGACGAACCCACCAATGGACTCGATCCGCCGCAGATCCGGGAGATGCGCCAGGTACTGCAGGACTATGCCGCCACCGGGCGCACCGTCGTCATCTCCTCGCATCTGCTCAGTGAGGTCGAGCAAACCTGCTCGCACGTAGTGGTCATGCATCACGGAACGCTCATCGCCCAGGGGACCGTGGCCGAAC
The DNA here is from genome assembly GCA_913057155.1 of uncultured Actinomycetes bacterium. GTDB lineage: Bacteria > Actinomycetota > Actinomycetes > S36-B12 > S36-B12 > S36-B12. The sequence continues at coordinate 1,133 of CAJXNV010000058.1, forward strand.
TCCTCGCTGGGCGCAGCGGAGCTCGGCTCGAGGATGTCTTCATGGAGATAGTCGGCGAAGGCCATGAGGTGGTGACGTCATGAGCGCCCCCACCCTCGACTACTCGCGCCAGGACACCTTGGGCATCGGCGTCGAGTTGGTCCGCCAGATCAAGCGACGACGCACCCTGGTTGCCTTCCTACTCGTCGTCGCCCTCCCGCTGATCGTCGTCGCCGCCGTCAGGTTCGGACCTTCCTCCGACGGTGACGATGGCGCTAACCAAGGAGGCGGGTTCGGCGATGGCAACTTCGATCTCGTCGGCCTAGCGACCAGCGGTGCGTGGAATTTCGCGGTAACGATGCTGCTGTTCTCCTCGGGATTCCTGCTGGTCATCATCGCCGCGATGTTCCTCGGTGACACCGTTGCCAGCGAGGCGAGTTGGTCGACTCTCCGATACCTGCTCGTAGCACCGGTCCCCCGACGGAAACTGCTACGCACCAAGGCGATCGTGGGGCTGTTGTTGACGGCGATCGTCCTGGTGACCTTGGTCGTCACCTCCTGGGCGATCGGTGCGATCGCATTCGGGACCGAACCGCTTGCCAGCCCATTCGGTGGGGCACTGACGCAGGCTGAATCCGCTCAACGACTCGTCGTCATCACCACATACATCGCCATCACCTTGCTGTTCCCCGCATCGATCGCGTTCTTGATGAGTGTGTTGACCGACGTACCGCTCGGTGCGGTGGGAACGGCGGTGGTCGTCGTCATCATCTTCAACATCCTCGATGCCATCGAGGCCCTCGGATCCTTGCGACGATTCCTGCCCTCGGATTACGGATCCACCTGGGTAGACGCCCTGAACCCGGTAATCGTGTGGGACCAGATGGCGGTAGGCGTCGCGTACAACCTGATCGCCTTCGCGCTACTCATGGGGATCGCGGTACTTCGCTTCGACCGCAAGGACATTACTTCCTGACTTCCTAGCCGTACCCGGCGATCGACTTCCCGGTACTGTTCTAGCGTGGACCAAACCCGCCGGTTGCGCTTCTCCCTGTTCCTTCAGGTATTCGCCGTCATCATGTTCACCGGTGCCGGTCTAGTCCGGGCCTTCGCGCTCGGCTTCGACACGCTCACCCTGGTGCTTCTGGGTGCAGCGGCGATCTCCACCGTGATCGCCGTCCTGACCTTCATTCAATTGCGCGACGACTAGGCAGCCAGCGAACGGCGCTAGGTGCTACATGGCGGAGAGCGCCGATCGCCTACCGCAAACCTCGCGCACAACCGCGACCAGATCGTCATCGGCCTTCGTGACCGCGGTAGGAGCACGATGCAGATCGACCGTTACCGGGGCAAGGGCAGGTAAGTCGAATACCTCGTCGATTTCCACCATGCCCGGTGGGATCGATCGCCGCGACTTCACCGCAACGGCCAGCCCGGCGGCGACGGTGGCGTTGACCGCGGCAGCGCTGTCGCTCACGTAGCGAACGGTCCAATCGAGTCCGGCGCGCGCCAGAGCGTCGATCGCGTGTGCGCGATGGATGCAACCTTCGGGGTTGGCTGCGATGGGAAGGGCCGAATCTCGATCCCACTGCATGTCCGGATGGGCGATCCAGACCAGGTCCTCGATATCGATCGTCTCTCCCGCTGGGGTGTCCGCGTGCCGGATGGTCAGTGCGACGTCGAGCAGCCCGTCGGCCAACTTCCGCGCGAGTACCGAGGAGACCGAACAGTCGATCTGGACACCGACCTGCGGATGCAAGGCCGTGAATCGCCGCAGGATCTCAGGCAGGAACTGGTCGGCCTGCTCGGTGGTGATGCCCAAGCGCAGTGCCGGTCGGTTCCCCTCACCGCTTACCAGGGAACTCGCGGTGTCACTCAAGTTGAGCAGGCGTCGCGCGTACGGCAACAGGGTGATTCCCGCATCGGTCAGCACCACGCTGCGGGTCGTCCGCTCGAACAATCGCACGCCGAGATCCCGCTCCAGTTTGGAGATCTGTGCACTGACCGCAGATTGGGTGAGATTGAGCACCTGCGCAGCGGCGGAGAACCCGTGGGTTTCCGCGACCGCCACGAAGGTCGCTAGGTGCTGCAAGTCCACAGCCGCAATTTACAACTATCTGCAATAGGTGCATCCACAAATATTCGTTTCTCTTTTCAGTGGATTCCTCCTACGGTCGAGCGGAACGTCCACGAGAGGAGATCCATGAGTGTCATCGACCTCGCCCGCTACCCCATCGATCGGCCCGGGCCGGCTCGAGATGCACTGATCGCCGAGTGCCGCCGGCAACTCGCCGAGACCGGGTGCGTGGTTCTCGAGGGGTTCGTTACCCCCGATGCCTTGGCTTCGATGAACGCCGAGGGGCGTGAACTCGCTCCACAGGCCCACTTCAACACCACGCAGACCAACTGCTACAGCAGTGCCGATGATCCTTCGCTTCCCGAAGGCCACCCCAAGCGGGTATTCATGGAACGAACCAATGGATTCGTGGCCGGCGATCTCATCGAACCGGACACGGCGGTCCGGGGACTGTACGAAAGTGAAGCCCTGCGCATGTTCGTTGCCGCCTGCATGGAGGTCGACGAAATCCACGAGTACGGCGACCCTCTCGGGCATCTCGTCTTCAACGTCCTGCGTCCAGGCACCCAGCACCCGTGGCACTTCGACAACAACGATTTCATCGTCACGTTGCTGACCCAGAAGGCCGACGCGGGAGGGAAGTTCGAGTACTGCCCCCGGATACGTTCGGAGCAGGACGAGAACATCGGATCGGTGGCAGCCACCCTCGCTGGCGACGACACCTTGGTGCACCGATTGGATCCCGAGCCCGGCTCGTTGCAGATCTTCTACGGGCGGCACTCCTTGCACCGAGTCACGCGCATCGAAGGCGACCGCGAGCGGCACACGCTCATCCTGGGCTATTCCGATACCCCCGGTGAGATCGCCGATGCCGAGCGGACCAAGCGGCTCTTCGGCAGGGCGACGCCAGAGCACGAACGTGCTGCCCGCGAAGGCCGCGAGCGAGTGTCGGTGTAACGATGCTGCAACCCATCGAACCGGAAGCCTTGACCGACCTGGAAACCCCGAGCGCTGGAGCGGATGTCGCGGGGATAACCGACAGCTTGCCGACCGGTTTCGATCCGGTGCGTATGCGCGCGGACCGACTAGCGCGGGTCAGGGCGATGATGCGCGATCAAGATCTCGCGGCCGTCGTCCTTTTCGATCCGTACAACCAGCGCTATGCCACGGGATCGCGCAACATGTTCGGGTACTTCCTGCGCAACTCGACGCGATACATCTACGTACCCCTCGAGGGCGATGTGATCTTGTTCGAGTACCCGGGATCGGCACACGTGTCGACCTGGCTGGAGACCATCGACGACAACCGCACCTCGCAAGTGGTGTGGTCGGCGGTGAACAGCAAGGACACGGCAGTCGCGCGGCCCTTCGCGGAGGAGATCGCTGCCCTGGTGCGCGCCGATGGACGCGGCGGCAACCGCGTTGGGCTCGATCGATGCGGGCATCTGCACGCTCTCGCGCTGGAGGAAGCCGGTCTGCAGGTCGTGGACGTGATGGGCGATCTGCTGTACACCCGTCGCATCAAGACGCCGGATGAGATCGCGTGCCTGCGACTATCCATGGCTACGACCGAAGCGGCGATGGCCGCCGTCGAACGCAGCATTCGGCCGGGCATCACCGAGAACGAACTGTTCGGCGTCTTCTACGGCGAGGTCATCAGCAGAGGCGGTGAGTTCGTCGAGACCCGGCTGCTGAGTTCGGGACCACGCACCGAACCCTGGTTCAACGAGGCGAGCGAACGCAGCATCCGTCATGGTGACTTGATCGCATTCGATACCGACACCATAGGCAACAACGGCTACTACTCCGATTTCTCGCGAACCTTCCAGGTGGGGCCCGGTCGGCCAACCGGGTACCAGCGAACCCTCTACGGAATGGCATACGAGCAGGTTCAGCACAACATCGCCCAACTCCGGCCGGGGATGACCTACCGGGAACTAGCCGAGAAGGCCTGGCCCATCCCCGAGCGTTACTACGACCGCCGCTATCCGTCGATCATCCATGGTGTGGGGATGCACGGGGAGACCCCGCTCGTCGCCCACTACGGGGACTTCGATCGATTCTCGACCGACGACGTCCTCGAGCCGGGCATGGTGGTCTCGGTGGAGAGCTATATCGCGGAAGTCGGTGGCGGTGAGGGGGTCAAGCTCGAGGAGGAGGTGCTCATCACGGCCGACGGCGTCGAGTTGATCTCCAAATATCCATTCGACGAGCGCCTGTTGGGGTCCTGACACCACAATTCACCCATGCCGGAGAAACTCGTCGTCGCAGCGGCCCAGATCCCGACCGTTCCCGAGGACATAGAAGCCAACCTGGAAACCCACCTGGACTACATCGCCCAGGCCCGGGCACGCGGCTGTGACCTGGTGGTATTCCCGGAGTTGTCCTTGACCGGCTACACCCTGTCGGATGAGAGCTTTCGACTCGCTCGATCCCGTCACTCGAAGGTGGTCAGGCAGATCGCCGAGGCATCACGGGACATCACGACCCAGTTCGGATTCATCGAAGAAGGGCCGGCAGCTCAGTTCTACAACGCCACGCTCGCCGTCCGCGATGGCGAGATCCGCCATCTCCACCGGAAGGTGAACCTGCCGTCCTACGGCAATCTCGATGAGAACAAGCACTTCGCCACCGGGCGATTCATGGAAACTGCCCGTCTCGATGAAACGTGGCGCTATGCGATCGTCATCTGCGCCGATGCCTGGAATCCGGCACTCGTGCATCTAGCTGCGATGAACGGTGCGACCTTGCTCAGCGTGCCGATCAGTTCGTCGATAGACGCGGTCGAGGGAGAGTTCTCCAACCCCGATGGCTGGGACTTGGCCGTCCGCTTCTACGCGATGATGTACGGAATGCCGGTCGTGATGACAAACCGCGTCGGGACCGAAGGTGACCATCGCTTCTGGGGTGGATCGGCGGTCATCGATGCGCACGGCCGGACACTCGCCCAAGCCGATGACCAGCAAGAACTGTTGACGGGCGAACTCGACTACAACCAGGTCCGCGAGGCTCGTTTCCACCTACCGACCGTGCGCGATTCGAACTTCGCACTGATCCAGCGTGAGGTAAACCGGCTATCCGAGGTGCTGGGCGTTCCCGATAGCGTCCGCGAGTGATACGTACCCGGAACCTGCTGGCTCTCACCGGAGCCCTTGCCGCTCTGGTTGGCTTGCTCGCAGCCGCCGGTCCGGAATCGCGGGCGCATTCCGACGGCGCATTGCACCAGGTGGGCACCTACGAGTACTTGACTCAACCCGACTTCACCGGACTTGCCCCAGTAAGCGCGATCGCGAACGGGAACACCATCGGCCTGGGAACCTTCACCGATCTCGATGGCGAACTCGTGATGCTCGGCGGTGAGGTTTACCGCGTTCGACCCGACGGAGTACCCCGGATCGTCCCCGGCGATGCCACCACGCCATTCATGCAAGCCGTACGTTTCCAGCCCACACGCAACACACCCGTTGCACCGGGAACAACCTGCGAGCAGCTGCCGACATTGATCAACCAAGCGGCCGAACAAGCGAACGGGATCGTCGCAGTACGCGTGCGCGGGACCTTCGATGAGCTGACCACGCGCAGCATCAACGCCGATCCCGCGCCGTATCAGCCGCTCAGTCAGACGATCGCCGAGCAGACCACCTTCGATCTGGACGGACGGCGCGCAGCCCTCGTCGGCTTCTGGCAAGGCAAGGATGCGCTCGGAGTCGGGCAGGATGGGCTGCACCTGCATGGCCTGACCGTCGACCGCACAGCGGGTGGCCACGTTCTCTCCTGCACAGCGAGCTCCGATGTCCAGCTCTCGATCCAGCCGGTCACCGAGGTGAAGTTGCTGACTCCGGCGAACTAGGAAGCCACGATGCCGGTGACTGCCTCGGCGAACAATTCGGTGTGTCGATCGACATCCGCTTCGGTGGTCGTCGGGCACATGAGAGCCATGTTGTGGAAAGGAGTCATCAAGACTCCCCGATTCGCCATGAACAGGTGTAGGTAGACCTCGAGTTCCTCATCGTGTGCCTGTGCGGACTCGGTGCCCGTGCGAGGCGGCGGATCCACGAAGCGATACTCGGCCCGAGCCCCGAGTTGAGCCACCGACCACGGCACCTGGGTGTCGGACAACACCTTCTCCACGCCTTCTCGGAATCGAGTGGCGAGAGCGATCATGTGCTCGAAAGCCGCATCCGTCAGCACTTCACCTAGCGTCGCCCGCATCGCCGATGTGCTGAGTACATTGCCGGCAAGCGTGCCGCCGACCCCACCCACGTCGATGAGGTCGGCTTCCGGATGATCGTTGATCCGTTCAGCGATTTCCTCGGTGATCCCGTAGGCACCGGAGGGCACTCCACCACCGATGCTCTTGCCGATCACGACGATGTCCGGCCTCAGATTCCACGCAGTGGTGCATCCACCGGGACCCGCCGAGATCGTGTGCGTCTCATCGATCAACAACAAGGTCCCGTATCGATCGCAAAGTCCTCGGACCGACTCCCAGAAACCAGGGTCAGGAAGGACGATGCCGATGTTGGTCAGGGCGGGCTCAGCGATCAGGACCGCGACGTCACCATGGGACAGCGCGCTTTCCACGGATGCCAGATCGTTGAATTCAGCCACTCGGGTCGTCTGCGCGACCGGGACAGCCGGTCCGACGTTCCCTTCGCGTTCGATGGTCGATCCGTTCGGCCCGGTGCGCACCAAAGTCTCATCGACCGCACCGTGATAGCAGTAGGAGAAGGAGCAGATCTTGTCGCGACCCGTGACGAGTCTCGCTATGCGCAAGGCCCACCTGTTCGCATCGGTGGCAGTGAGCGAGAGCGACCACAACGGCAATCCGAATCGCCGGGCGAGATCCGCCGCTACCCACTCGCCATCCTCGGTCGGCAGCATCGTCGTTATCCCACCCGCATCATCGATGCGATCACGGATAGCACGCACGGTGGCCGCTGGCGAGTGTCCGGCCATGGCACCGGTATCTCCGAGCGCGAAGTCGATGTACTCGTGACCGTCGACATCGGTAATGCGATTGCCCCGTGCGGTCTCGAAGTGGATCGGATACCCACCGGACCACTTGTTCATCCAGGTCATCGGAACCCGACCGAGCAGGTGGTCGGCTGCTTCGAACATTTCCCGGGACTTCGGGGTGCGGGCGCGGTAGGTCTCGCTCTCCCGACTTATCGCTCGCTCCAACGCCACGCGATCGACAGCAGCCACATGTCCTCCTTGCGTTCGTCTACAGCCCACAGGTGTCACCAGGTGGGGATAACCCGTCTTCTAGGACCCCCACGAAGACGGGCAGCAGGAGCATAAGCCGCAGCGTGGCCCCACGGAAGTCCCGAGGCGGTCCACGATGGAGTAGGCGGAGGAATAGCGTGAACGCTCGTAGTCTCATCGCCGAGTTCGTCGGCACTTTCTTGTTGGTCTTCCTTGCTGTCGGAACCGCGGTTTTCGGTATCGCCGCCGTGGTGGGCGTCGATGGTCAGGGACCAGGCTCCGGTGTGGTGGGGGTGGCCCTCGCCTTCGGACTCGTACTGCTCGGGATCGCCTACGCCTTCGGCCCGATCTCCGGTGCGCACGTGAATCCCGCCGTGACCCTGGCGATGCTCGTCGGACGCCGCATGCCCGCCGCCCAGGCGGTCGGCTACTGGATCGTGCAGTTCCTCGGCGCCATCGCCGCCGGCGGTTTGCTCAAGTTGTTCGTCAGCAGTTTCGGCGTCACCGACTACACCGGCGCGCTGGGCACCAACAGTTACGACAACGGCGCCATCAACCTCGCCGGGGCCTTCGTCCTCGAGGTCGTCCTCACCGCGGCATTCGTGTTGGTGATCTTGCTCGTCACGGAGAAGATCGCCGCTCCCGGATTCGCTGGTATCGCGATCGGTTTGACCTTGACACTGGTGCACTTGGTCGGCATTCCGCTTACCGGCACATCCGTCAACCCCGCCCGCTCGCTGGGGCCGGCGCTTTTCGAAGGCGGTACTGCGCTGCAGCAGGTCTGGCTGTTCATCCTCGCCCCGCTGATCGGTGCGGTCGTGGCGGTCGCCATCTGGAAGGCAACACGCACCGAGGAAGAGGAAGAACGCGAGCTCGTGGCCGGCGACGAACGCTAACGCTGCGGGATAGGTGCCCAGCGGGACTCAGCCTGGACTCGCACCTTGCCGTCGTAGCTCAACGTCGCCTTCACCCACACAGCCGATTCCGATCGGTCGGTGATCGTCGCGTGCAACTCCACCGGCATTTCCAGGAATGTCGGAAGCCGATATCGCAGCTCCAGACCTGCAGTGACCCACAATTGCGCTAGTTCTCCACTCGGTTCCACCGCCGCAGATAGGACGGCGGCTCCGGAGTGGCAATCGAGCAACGTGGCGATAATCCCACCATTCAACGAACCCATACCGTTGGTGTGTTGCGGTCCGGGCTGGAAAGTGGCGATCACTCCTTCACCGTGCTCGAAGCTGCGAATGCGCAAGCCGTCGGGGTTCGCCTGTCCGCAACCGAAGCATGTCGATTCCGGGTAGAGGCGTTCTTGGATGCTGAGTTCGGATTCCGGCACGGCGCCAATACTGCCGTTCATGCAACCGGACACGACGTGGGGCGCGGACCGGCATCCCGGTCCGCGCCCCTGCGCCTGACTGCGCTAGCGACTACGCAGTAGGTAGGCGGCTCCTGCGATGGCTAGTGCCATTCCGATCACTATCGCGAGGAACAACCACAACGGCTGACCCTCGAGCGCAGCCACCGATGCGGCCCCACCCCCCGCAGGCACCAATGTCGGCACACCGGCCGGACCAACTTGGACCGGACCTTCCGGTGTCACCGGGCTCGCGGGCTCCACGGGTGCCGGTTCCACCGGGCTCGCCGGTTCGACCGGTGTCGCTTCATCGGCCGAGAGCGAGTTGGCGACCGTGACACTCACCGTCGAATTGTCGGCGATCGCCGATGTCGGTGATCCGGATACGACGGGAGTTCCCCA
>CAJXNV010000059.1 GCA_913057155.1 uncultured Actinomycetes bacterium
GGGGTTAGTCGTCGGAGAGGACGACTTCGATGCCGCCGGTGAGGCCGACGGTGATGTTGTACAAGAACGCGAACAAGGTCGCGAGCAGCGAGACGAGCACGATCTCGACGCTGGCGATCACCGCGGCTAGCCCCAGCACCCGGGAGAACTCCAAGGTGGTGAGCAGGTCGAAGCCGCCGGTGCCCAGGACATCGTCGACGGTCCGCGACACCGCATCGAGTGCGCCGGTGGAATCCAGCGTCCAGAACACCACCGCGACGGCGACCACGATCACGATCCCGATCGCGAGTGCGAGTAGGAACGCGGCCTTGGTCACCGACCACGGATCGATCCGCGTGACGTAGACGCGGGCGCGGCGCGGCTTGCGGCGGGCGCGTTTGCTGCGACCGCCATCGCCCGAGGCGTCCGGCTGCGCGGCCGGAGACTGGCTCACACCCACCGCAGGCTGCGGCCCGGTCGAGGACACCTCGCCTCCCCCGCTCGGGGCGCTGGACCCACTAGACCCAGGGCGCTGGCGGCGCGGGCGTACGCGCTGCCCGGCTGGCTGGGCCACTATCCGTCACCCTCCCCGGTCGGCTCACTCGCTGCGTCTGCTGCGTCTGCAGCACCTTCTTCGCCTTCGGCGATCTCCATGACCTCGACCGCCTCGTCCTCCTCGTCGGCCTTCTCCCCACTGCGGGCGACGGCCACCACGGAGTCCTCGTCGCCGAGGCGCATCATCGTCACACCCATAGTGTCACGCCCGGATGGCCGAAGTTCGGACACCGCGGTGCGGATGACCACGCCATTGCTGGCAATCGCGAATATCTGGTCATCGGACTCGCAGACCATCGCCGCCACGAGGGAGCCGCGCTTCTCGTTGATCTTCATCGCGCGCACCCCGAGGATGCCGCGGCCACGCGGGGTCCACTCCTCCTCCTTGGTGCGCTTGGCGTAACCGCCGTCGGTGATGGTGACGACGTCGCAACCGGGGCGTACGACGTCCATCCCCAGCAGCGAATCCCCTTCCCGGAACCGCATTCCGATGACGCCCTTGGTGTCCCGGCCCATCGGGCGCAGGACGTCGTCGCTGGCGGTGAAACGCACGCTCATGCCCTTGGTGGAGGCCAGGAAGATGTCGTCCTCGGCCGAGACCAACCGCGCTCCGATCACCTCGTCGCCTTCGGCGAGGCTGATCGCGATGATGCCGCCTTGCCGGTTGGTGTCGAAGGCGCTGAGCTTGGTCTTCTTCACCAAGCCGCTGCGCGTTGCGAGCACCAGGTAGTCCGCGGCGTCGTAGGCCGGGATCGACAGCACCGAGGCGATCGTCTCCTCCGGCCGGAAGGCGAGCAGGTTGGCCACATGCTGACCCTTGGCGTCGCGGCTGGCTTCGGGGAGTTGGTAGCCCTTCGCGCGATACACACGGCCCTGGTTGGTGAAGAACAACAGCCAGTCGTGCGTGCTGGTCACCATGAAGTGCTCGACCACATCGTCCTGACGTAATGCCGCGCCGCGTACGCCCCTTCCGCCGCGACGCTGCGCGCGGTACATGTCCGAGCGGGTGCGCTTGGCGTATCCGCCGGCGGTGATGGTGACGACGACGTCCTCGACGGCGATCAGATCCTCGTCGGTGACTTCACCGTCCCACGGCAGGATCTCGGTGCGACGATCGTCGGCGAACTTGTCGGTGATGTCCTTGAGTTCCTCGGCGACGATGGACCGCTGCCGAGGTTCGTTGGCCAGGATGTCGTTGTAGTCGGCGATCTTGGCCATGAGTTCGTCGTACTCGTCGATGATCTTCTGGCGTTCCATCGCCGCGAGTCGGCGCAGCTGCATGTCCAAGATCGCAGTCGACTGCAGCTCGTCTATGTCGAGTAGTTCCATCAAGCCCGCCCGCGCATCCTCCACGGTCGCGCTCGCGCGGATCAGTGCGATGACATCGTCGAGGGCGTCGAGGGCCTTGAGGTATCCGCGCAGGATGTGCGCGCGCTCCTCCGCCTTGCGCAGCCGGTAACGCGTGCGGCGCTGGATCACATCGATCTGGTGCGCGATCCAGTACCGGATGAACTGCTCGAGAGTGAGGGTGCGCGGCACGCCGTCGACGAGCGCGAGCATGTTGGCACCGAAGTTGTCCTGCAGTTGGGTGTGCTTGTACAGCTGGTTGAGCACGACCTGTGCCACGGCGTCGCGCTTGAGCTCGATGATCAAACGCATGCCGGTGCGCGAGGAGGAATCGTCGCGAACATCGGCGATCCCGGTGAGCTTGCCATCGCCTACGAGTTCGGCGATGCGCAACAGCAGGTTGTCCGGGTTGACCTGGTAGGGAAGTTCGGTCACGACGAGGCGTTGCTTGCCCTTGGCGTCCTCGTCGACTTCCACGACCGCGCGCATCGTGATCGATCCACGACCGGTGCGGTAGGCGTCCTCGATACCGCGACGACCGATGATCGTCGCGCCGGTGGGGAAGTCCGGTCCCTTGACGATGTCCAGCAGCGCGGCCATCCGTTCCTCGGTGGAGGACTCGGGGTTCTCCAGCAACCAGGTGGCGGCTTGGGCGACCTCGCCGAGGTTGTGCGGCGGGATGTTGGTGGCCATACCCACGGCGATACCCGCGCTGCCGTTGACCAGCAGGTTCGGGAACCGACTCGGCAGTACCGACGGCTCCAGGGTGCGGCCGTCGTAGTTCGGGGCGAAATCGACCGTCTCCTCGTCGATATCGCGCACCATCTCCATGGCCAGTTGCGCCATGCGGCACTCGGTGTACCGCTGGGCGGCGGGCGGATCGTTGCCCGGGGAACCGAAGTTGCCCTGCCCTTGCACCAGCGGGTAGCGCAACGACCAGGGTTGGGCCAGACGCACGAGGGCGTCGTAGATCGCACTATCGCCGTGCGGGTGATAGCTGCCCATGACATCGCCCACCACGCGCGCGCTCTTGGAGAAGTTGCGGTCGGGGCGGTAGCCACCGTCGTACATCGCGTAGATCACGCGTCGGTGTACGGGCTTGAGACCGTCGCGTACATCGGGCAGTGCGCGCGAGACGATGACCGACATCGAGTAGTCCAAGTAGGACCGCTGCATCTCGGTTTGCAGATCGACCGGCTCCACGCGGGCCGCCGGCGCACCACCTGGATTGTCGTCCCCGCCGGTGGGCTCGATCGTGTCGATGTCGTCGGGCACCTATGCCTCCATCGTCGTTGGTCGCTGGGTAAGTCGGTTCGTGCTGCTAGATGTCCAGGAAGCGAACGTCCTTGGCGTTCTGCTGGATGAAGGCGCGGCGTGATTCGACGTCCTCCCCCATCAGCACGCTGAACATCTCGTCGGCTTGCGCGGCATCGTCGAGCGTGACCTGCAGCAGCACGCGCTGCTCGGGATCCATCGTGGTCTCCCAGAGTTCATCGGCGTTCATCTCACCGAGACCCTTGTACCGCTGCACGGCTTCCTCCTTCGGCAACTTCTTGCCGGCGGCCTGCCCGGCCTCCACGAGCGCATCGCGCTCGCGATCGGAGTAGGCGAACTGCGATTCCTCGCGCTGCCACTTGATCTTGTACAACGGCGGTTGGGCGAGATAGACGTAGCCGAGTTCCACGAGTGGGCGCATGAAACGGAACAGCATCGTCAGCAGCAACGTGCGGATGTGCTGGCCGTCGACGTCGGCGTCGGCCATCAACACGATCTTGTGGTAGCGCAGCCGGTTGATGTCGAATTCGTCCTGCACGCCCGTACCGAGCGCGGAGATGAGTGCTTGGACTTCGTTGTTCTGCAGCACCTTGTCGATGCGCGCCTTCTCGACGTTCAGGATCTTCCCGCGAATCGGCAAGATCGCCTGGATGCGCGGGTCGCGGCCTTGTCGGGCCGAGCCGCCGGCGGAATCACCCTCGACCACGAAGACCTCGCACTCCTCGGGCTCCCGGCTCGAGCAGTCGATCAGCTTGCCGGGCATCCCCGCTCCACCGAGCAGGCCCTTGCGGTTGCGGGCGAGGTCGCGGGCCTTGCGCGCGGCGATGCGCGCGGTGGCCGCATTGACCGCCTTACGCGCGATCTCCTTGCCCTCGGCCGGGTTGGCTTCGAACCACGCACCGAATTGATCGTTGACGATCTTCTGCACGAAGGTCTTCATCTCGGTGTTGCCGAGCTTGGTCTTGGTCTGTCCTTCGAACTGCGGTTCCACGAGTTTCACCGAGACGATCGCGGTGAGTCCTTCGCGAACGTCCTCACCGGTGAGGTTGGTGTCCTTCTCCTTCAAGATGCCCCACTCGCGCGCGAACTTGTTCACCAGGCTCGTCAACGCGGTTCGAAAGCCCTCTTCGTGCGTTCCGCCCTCGGTGGTGTTGATGGTGTTCGCGAAGGTGTACACCGATTCGGCGAAGGTGTTGTTCCATTGCAGCGCGATCTCCGCGCTGAGGCCGGCCTCGGTGTTCTCCTGGCCGACTTCCACGATGGTGGGATTGGCTACGCCCTTGCTGGCGTTGATGTGTCGAACGAAATCGACGATGCCGCCTTCGTAGAAGTAGCGAACCGACTTCACCTTCTCCTCGGTCGGGTCGGCTGCTTCCTGTTCGTCGATGACCGGGCCGGTGCCGGTGCGCTCGTCGGTGAGCTCGATGGTCATCCCCTTGTTCAAGAACGCCATCTCCTGGAAGCGGCGGGACAAGGTGGTGAAGTCGTACCAAGTCGTGTCGAAGATGGCTGGGTCGGCCCAGAAGGTGACGGTGGTTCCGGTCACCTCGGTCGATCCGACCTCGGCGAGCGGTGCGGTCGGTACCCCGTGCTCGTAGGACTGCCGGTAGATGGTGCCGTCGCGATGCACCTCGACGTCGAGCCTGGTGGAAAGCGCGTTCACCACGGAGACGCCGACGCCGTGCAGCCCGCCGGAGACTTGGTAGCCACCGCCGCCGAACTTTCCACCGGCATGCAAGACGGTGAGGACGACCTCGACCGCCGGTCGCTTCTCCACCGGGTGCTCATCGACCGGGATGCCGCGACCGTCGTCCACCACCCGTACGCCGCCGTCGGCGAGCAAGGTGACCGAGATGGTGCTGGCGTACCCGGCCATGGCTTCGTCGACGGCGTTGTCCACCACCTCGTAGACCAGGTGGTGCAGGCCCCGCTCACCGGTGGACCCGATGTACATACCCGGGCGCTTGCGCACCGCGTCGAGTCCCTCGAGGACGGTGATAGCGCTAGCGTCGTAGGACACGGGCGGTTCGCCTCCTTCGTCCCACCCCGCCGTGATCCGGGTGGATCGCAGGTAACCGCGGACGGTGGGCCAAGCCTCGAGTCTACCGCCGTCCGGGCCGGATTTTGACCATCGACCCTGCCGGAATCGGCGCGAGAGGCACGATTGCCGGTGCGCACCCCCTGGGGCACGTACACACCTACGAGTGGTCCCCGTTACGCCCGCAGCGGATCGTCTAAGCGCCTGGTGCCCTATCCGTAGGTGTCCCGTGGACCCCGACCCTTGACGACCCGCGGACCGGCGCGCCAGGACGGGGCCTGTGGTCCCCGCACGCTGACCGAGGTGACCGACTCGGACCCGACCACGCCTTGCACCCGATCCAGGATCGAATCGGACAATAAGCGCATTTGGGTTGCCCAGGCGGTCGAATCGGCCCGTAGGTGCAACTCCCCGTCGCCTACCGACTCGATTGCGACGTGCTCGGCTACCTCCGGTCCGACGATCTCGGCCCACGACGACGTCAACTGCGCGATCGCCGAGGTCGCCTCCCAGCCCTGTTCGGCCAGGAAACCCTCGAGCACGCTGCCAACTTCCTGCGGATCTCGGGACGACGACGAACGACGACGCTTGTGCTGTCCGGAGCGCTGCCCGCTAGCACGGCTCTCGCGAGTACCGCTTTCACTGGCCCGACGCAGGGCGCGGGCGGCCATCCGTTCGGCTTCGGCTGCCCGCTGATCGGCGTCATCGCCGTTAATGGATGCGCCGTTAGTGCCGTCGTCGTTCGTCACGCGTTGATCACGCACCGCTCACTTGACCGGCGTGTACCTCGAACCTGGCGCCGGAGAGTTCCACGGGAACATCCTGCGCTACCGCGGCCGTAATGAAAACCTGCGTGGCCTGTCCGACGAGCTCGGCGAGGTGCGTTCGCCTGCTGGCGTCGAGTTCGGCGAAGACATCATCGAGGATGACGATGGGGTCAACCCCGTCGCTGCGGAGTACGTCGGCGGCGGCAAGGCGCAACGCCAGCGCCATGGACCACGACTCGCCATGCGATGCGTAGCCCTTCACCGGGAGCCCGTTCAACGTCAGGTCCACTTCATCACGGTGCGGGCCTACCAAGGTGATCCCCCGACGAGCTTCGTCATCGGCGCGATCCTCCAGATCGGCATCGAGTGCGAGTTCGAGGCGTTCGCGCAACGTCTCGTCGACGGTCTGGACTTCGTGTTGCACACGCGGCGATGACGGCCGATAGCGAAGGTCTACTTCCGCACCGCCGGCGATGGATTCATACGCCGAACGGATGAAGGGACGCAGGTCCTCGATCAACTGCGCCCGCGCGGTGGCGATATCGGCACCGAGTTTGCTGAGTTGTTCGTTCCACACCGAGAGTGTGGATGCGATCGACGATCGTGGTCTACCGATCGCGGATTTCACGAGCGCGTTGCGTTGCCGCAGGACTTTGTCGAAGTCCGCACGCACACCGGAAAGTCGAGGATGCCGTTGCACTCCCACCTCATCGAGGAATCGACGTCGGTCGGCTGGATCACCTCGCACTAACGCGAGATCCTCCGGAGCGAAGACCACTGCACGCACGATCCCGAGGACGTCCCGAGCTCGGGTAACGGGCGATTGATTGATGCGCGCCTTATTGGAACCGCGCTCGAGGATTTGGACATCGACACCGACGCTGCGCTCGTCCTCTCGAACGCGGGCGCGTACCACGGCACTCGAACTGCCGGACTTGATCAACGGTGCATCGGCCGACACCCGGTGGCTGGACAAGGTCGCGAGATAGGCGATCGCTTCGACGATGTTGGTTTTACCTTGGCCGTTCATCCCGACGAACGTGGTGACACCCGGAGCGAATTCCAGGTCGAGCTGTTCGTAGGAGCGAAAGTCCGTCAGGCTCAGGGCCTGTACCCACATAGTCAGCCGGTGAGTCGAACGGGCATCAGCAAGTAGCGATACTCGCTGCGCACCTGATCCTCGACGATCCCGGAAAGTACGGCAGGCCGAGTCGATTGCGTGAACGCGAACTGTGCCTGACCGGCATCGATCGCGGTGAGTCCATCGAGTAGATACCCGGGATTGAAGGCGATCTCGATGTCGTCGCCGGTCACGCTGGCTTCGAGTGCTTCCTCTGCTTGCGCATCGTCACCGGTACCGGCTCGCAGCCCGACCTCACCTTGGGTGAAGGTCAAACGCACGGGCGTGTTGCGTTCGGCTACCAGCGCCACGCGTTTGACGGCCTCGATGAGTGCTGCGGTGTCGACGACGGCGTGGGTGGACGACTCGTTCGGAAGTAGGGATCGGTACTTGGGGAATTCACCGTCGAGTAGTCGTGACGTGGTGCGACGACGATCACCTTCGAATCCGATCAACCGCTCACCGTCCGGTGCCAGTGCGACGGTCACGGTTTCCGCCGAGCCGAAGGACTTAGCGGCATCGGCCAATGTCTTCGCGGGAATCAACAATTCCGCTTGCGTGGACGACGACGCCGGTGTCCAGGACAACTCGCGTACCGCGAGACGGTAGCGATCGGTCGCTGCTAGCACGACCGAATCCCCGTCGATCTCCATTCGGATACCGGTGAGCGTGGGCAAGGTGTCGTCCCGGCCGGCGGCGATCGCCACCTGGGCGACGGCGCTAGCGAAGGTGTCACCATCGAGGGTGCCGCTGCTTTGCGGCATCTCCGGCATCGCGGGGTAGTCATCGATAGGCAAGGTCGGCAGGGTGAAGGATGCGCGGCCGCAAGTGATGGTCACTCGGCTACCTTCCGCGGCGATAACCACAGGCTGGGCAGGCAGCGAGCGTGCGATGTCGGCGAGTAGTCGCCCGGAGACCAGAGCGCTGCCGGCGGATTCGACATCGGCATCGATCTCCACCCGGGTGGAGACTTCGTAGTCGAAGCTGCTCAGGGTGATCGAATCGCCGGCGGCGCTGAACACCACCCCGGCAAGCACCGGAAGGCTGGGTCGGGTGGGCAGGGTTCGCGCCGACCAGGCAACCGCATCAGCCAGAGCGTCGCGCTCGACCCGGATCTTCACGAGTGTCCTCCTTGGTGGGACGAGCCCATTGTGTCGCTAATCGCCGATGACGGGTCAGACAGTACGGGAGGTATCCACCGGCGTCAGCGTCAAGGCGTTCGGAGGATTCAGGATAGAGAGAAAGGTAGTCATCGTCATAGGCCTTGGGGATGGTGTGGATAAGTGGGAACTCCACGGGGGGAGTGGGCCGATCGGGGGTGTGCAGGTGCTGTGGGCCGGCGGCTCGCGGGTTGGGGAGGAATGTGGAAATGGCGAGACCGCGGATCGAGGATCCCCAAGTGGGCGGGCGTCGTGCACAGATAGGCGGTGTCACAGCAGGGAGCCCGGGGAATTCTGTCCACAAATGATCCACAAGTGGGGATGACCGCACTTTCACACGAAAACGGACAATAGGTTCAGTGTTATCCCCAACAATATTCACAGGCTTCGTCCACACTTGGGGAGAACTTGGGGACAGTAATGACGGATGGTCACCATGTGACACCTGGTACGAGAGATAAATATGTCGCTTCTTAATCGTGATGCCGGCCGCAGCTTCGTGCTGGCGGGGTAGTCCGGGCTAGTTGGGCCGCGGCTGGGACTTGATCCGGCTGGTCAGATCCGTGACCTGGTTGAACAGCGAACGACGCTCGGCCATCAGTTGGCGGATCTTGCGGTCGGCGTGCATGACGGTCGTGTGGTCGCGACCACCGAAGGCCTGACCGATCTTGGGGAGCGAGAGGTCGGTGAGTTCGCGGCATAGGTACATCGCGATCTGACGTGCGGTGACCAGGACCCGTGAGCGGCTGGCTCCGCAAAGGTCGTCGACGGTCACCCCGAAGTACTGCGCCGTTGCGGCCATGATCTGAGCGGCCGTGATCTCCGGTCCGGTCTCCGAGGGCAGTAGGTCCTTCAAAACGATCTCGGTGATGGTCAGATCCACGGGCTGTCGGTTCAATGATGCGAAGGCTGTCACGCGGATCAACGCACCCTCGAGTTCACGGATGTTCGTGGTGATCTTCGAGGCGATGTATTCCAAGACCTCCGGCGGGGCGACCAGGCGCTCGTGCTTGGTCTTCTTGCGAAGGATCGCGATGCGCGTTTCCAAGTCGGGTGGCTGGATGTCGGTGATCAGGCCCCACTCGAAACGTGAGCGCATCCGATCCTCGAATTCCTGCAACTGCTTCGGGGGCAGATCCGAGGTGATGACGATCTGCTTGTTGGCGTTGTGCAGGGTGTTGAAAGTGTGGAAGAACTCTTCCTGTGTCTGGACTTTTCCGCTCAGGAACTGAATGTCATCCACTAGAAGAACATCGGTTTCCCGGTACCGCCGCTGGAACGCGGAGGCCTTGTCGTCACGGATGGAGTTGATGAATTCGTTGGTGAATTCCTCCGAGCTCACGTAGCGCACGTGGGTGCCCTTGTAGAGCGTGCGCGTGTAGTGACCGATGGCGTGCAATAGGTGGGTCTTGCCGAGGCCGGAGCCTCCGTAGATGAACAGTGGGTTGTAGGCGCGCGCCGGTTGTTCGGCGACCGCGACGGCTGCGGCATGGGCGAAGCGGTTACTCGAACCGATGACGAAGGTGTCGAAGATGTATTTGTCGTTCAGTCGACCGTCTCCGCTGCGGGTGTCCGGTGAGCCGGTGCCGGGACGGGCCGTGTCCGGTGATTCCACCTGACCGTTACCGCCGGTGTGGGTGCCGCCAGTGCCATCAGTGCCATCAGCGTGACTAACGCCGACCGCGGCGGCGGTCTCGGTCACCTGCTCATCGGCGTAGGTGGCATCGGCCATCTCGTCGGTGGTCGTCTCATCGACGGCCTGGGTGATGGTCGGATCGACGGTGACCGCGAGCCGGACGTCCCGGCCGATGGTCGAGGTCAGGGCGCGGACCACGATGGGCCGTAGCCG
>CAJXNV010000060.1 GCA_913057155.1 uncultured Actinomycetes bacterium
CTGGCACAGTGGCGCCATGGCGACGGCTCAGCGGATCTGCCCGCTTTGCGAGGCCACCTGCGGCTTGACGCTCACGATCGGCGGCCCGCAGGAAGGGGACGTGATCGAGGTCCGCGGCGACCCGGAGGACGTATTCAGCCGCGGATACATCTGTCCGAAGGGCGTGGCGCTCGGTGAACTGCATGCCGACCCCGATCGATTGACCACCCCGATGCTGCGCCAACCGGACGGCACGTTGGCGCCGGCTACCTGGGACGAGGCATTCGGGGTGATCCGCGACCGGCTCACCCCGATCGTGACCGAACACGGCCCGCAATCCGTCGGACTCTTCCTCGGCAACCCGAACGTCCACAACCTCTCCGGTGCCTTCTACCTCCCGGCGTTCATCCGAGCCCTGGGTACCACCCAACGGTTCTCCGCGAGCACCGTCGACCAGATGCCCAAGCAGGTCGCCTGCGCATTGCTGTACGGGACCGCGCTCTCGGTCCCAGTGCCGGACATCGACCGGACCCACTACTTCCTGATGCTCGGCGCGAACCCGGTGATCTCGAACGGTTCGATGATGACGGCTGCCGACTTCCCCGGGCGCCTTCGACGGCTCCGTAAGCGGGGCGGACACCTGGTGGTCGTCGATCCGGTGCGCACGCGAACCGCATCGGTGGCCGATGAGCACCTGCCTATCCGACCCGGTTCCGACGCGCTGTGGTTGGCCTCCCTGGCGCACCTGCTGACCGCCGAGGCGAGTCTGGCGGCCGCCGAGCCATGGATCGACGAAGGCGAGTGGCGCAGCGTGGTCGAATCGCTCGCACCGTTCGCACCCGAAGCCACCGCACCGCTTACCGGCATCGACGCCGAGACCACCCGTCGCATTGCCGGGGAACTGCGGGCGGCGAGCGATGCCGGTGGTGCCGCGGTCTACGGCCGGATGGGCACCACGACCTCCGGCATGACCAATGGAACCGAGGTCACCCCGCTGGCGACCGTTGCCTCCTGGCTGATCGACATCATCAATCTGTCCCTGGGATCCCTCGACCGCCCCGGCGGCGTGATGTTCCCGCTGCCGGTAGCCGGCGGACCTTCGACCGAGGGAACGCCCGGCTCCGGCCATGGAGTGCAGATTCCGGGCCGTCGTCGTACCCGGGTTCGTGGGCTGCCCAGCGCACTCGGCGAATTCCCGGCATCCACGCTCGCGGAGGAGATCGACACCCCCGATCCGCAGACCGGTGAGCGCATTCGGGCGGTGTTCGTGATCGGCGGTAACCCGATCGTGTCGACTCCCAATCAGGAAAGGCTCACGCAGGCCTTCGGGGAACTCGATCTGCTGGTCAGCGTCGACCCCTACCTCACCGCCACGAGTTCCCTCGCCGATGTGATCCTTCCCGTCGCCTCGCCGCTGACCCGCCCCCAGCATGATGTGGTCTTCAACAACCTCGCCGTGCGCAACCAAGCCCGCTACTCCCCCGCCGTCTTCGACGTCCCCGAGGGCGAGAAGGACGAGACCGAGGTCCTCGCTCAGTTGGCCGCGATCGCAGGGGGCATCACTGCCGGACAGGAGCCAACGGTCGCGCAGATCGAGGACCTGATCGCCTACAGCGTCGCCACCCAAGCCTGCAACGACGAAGCATCGCGGGCGCATGGGCGCACGCCCGAGGAACTACTCGAGGCCGTTTCCCACCGAACGGGCGTGGATCGCATCCTGGACTTGAGGATCCGCTCGGGCCCCTACGGCGATGGCTTCGGTGCGAACGCCGATGGCCTAACGCTGCAGGACCTGATCGACAACCCGCACGGCATCGATCTCGGTCCGCTTCAGCCCCGATTGCCCGAGGTGCTGCGCACACCCTCGGGTCGGATCGACGTCGCACCGCCGGCCTTGCTCGAAGCACTGGGCGCCGCCGCGAACCTGCTCGGCGCAACCAGTCGCCCGCCTCGCTTCACGCTGGTCGGCCGGCGGCATCTGCGCAGCAACAACTCCTGGATGAAGGGCCTGCCGACCCTCACCGGCGGTTCGAACACCCCCACCGCGATGATCCATCCCGACGACGCCCTCGAACTGGGTATCGGCGACGGTGCCGACGTCGTCGTTTCCAGCCCGACGGGCTCCATCACGCTACCCGCGTCGGTTCGCGATGACGTCTCACCTGGTTGCGTATGCGTCCCGCATGGGTGGAAGGACGCGAATGTCAATGCACTGGTCGATGTCGAAGCCATCGACTCCCTCGCGGGAACGGCCGTGCTCAGCGGGATAGAAGTGCAGGTGCTGGTTCCCTAGTCGCCGTACCGATTCGGACCGGGCGTGCCGGGTAGCACGTACCACACCAGCAGGACGATGCTGCCGAACGGAACGAAACCCAACAGGTACCACCAGCCGGACAGGTCGCGGTCGTGCAGCCGCCTGACCGATACCGCGATCGAGGGCAGGATCACCGCGAGCACCACGATCATGAAGATCATGACGCCGAGCCACTGCAGGAAGCCGGCGTTTTGGAACAGCACCAACAGCACCGTCAGGACGATCGACGCCGCGATCTGCAGGAGCGTGACGAACAGGACCCACCACCAGAACTCCGGGCGCTGGGCCCGTCCGTCGAAATCGCCGTACTTCTTCCAGCAGGTGGAAACAGCCTCACCGAAACCCATGTGTGTCCCTCTCGCTCGACCCCCAGACCCAGCGGAAGGCTATTGCTGCAGTGAGACCTGCTGAGCGGAATCGGGTGAATCCGGTGCTGGCACGGCTTCCGGCTCGGATTCCAGCGGCTGGGTGAAGACCGCACCGGCCGCCGAGCGCTCGAGCCACTGGTGCCATTCGTCGTTCCAGATGGTCAGGCCGTTGCCGTCGTTGCTTTGCGGGCGGCCGGTGTTCTCGACGATCACGACGTCGCCGATTTCGTTCTCGTTCCACCACCAGGCTGCATTGGACTCGCTCATCCCCACGCAACCGTGGCTGACGTTCGCGCTGCCTTGGGACGCCACGCTCCACGGGGCCCCGTGGACGAATTCACCGGAGTACGTCAGGCGCATCGCGTAGGGCGCTTCCACCCGCCAGTACTCGGGGTTGTCCTCGCTGATCCCGCCGGTGGCAGCGTCCATCAAGCGCATGCGTTCCTTGGTCAACAACACCTTGGTGCCGCTGCGGGTCTCCCAGCCTTCCTTGCCGGTGGTGACCGGGATGGTGTTGATGAGCTCGCCCGCCTTGTAGACGTCCATCGTGTAGGTATCGGCATCGACGATGCTGACCATCGAGGGCCGGAAGCGGAAGGTCTGCGAGGTGTTCTTCCTACCGAAGACGCCATCACGGGCCTGGACGCCTTCGAAATTCAGTTCGACGGTGACGTCCATGTCCCCGGGCCACAGGTCCTTGGGGCGGAATTCCGCGGTCTTGTTGTCCTTCCACGCCCAGGCGCCCACCAGCGGTTCGGGAGTGCGCACCACCATCGCCTCTTCGACCGCGGCCTTGTTCTTGACCTTCTTGTTGAAGTTGACGGTGATCGGGACCCCCACACCTACGACGTCCCCTTCCGCGGGCTCGGCGTAGGCCTTGAAGAACTTCTCCGGCTCCAGCGTGCTGAACTGCGTCACCTCGGAGGTGGTGTTACCGCGGGCGTCGAAGGCCTGGGCGGAGATCGTGTACGAGGCTCCGTAGTCCAGGGAGTCGACCTCGGAGGTCCAGGTAGTTCCGGATTCATCGAGCGAACCGGAGACCAGACCCTCGGGTCCGGTGACCTGCACCTCGGTCAGCAGGCCGTTTCTCGCCTCGACGACAACCGGTGTGCCGGGGTCCACTCCGCGATCGCCGGGGGTGGCGGCGATCTGCACGCTCGGCTCGGTCGAGACTGCCTGGGTGGTCAGCGTCAGCTCGGGCTGGCAGGCAGCAACGGCGAGGGAAGCGGCCGCCAGAGCCGCGACCGTCCACGGGCGACGCCCCGCCTTACCGAACACGAATCCCCCCAAAAGGTTCCGAATGCCTCACCAGGGTACGTCCCCTATCCGCGGACGTCGCAAGTACACGCGCAGATGACGGGGAATATGACCGACAACGGGCCGATTGCGGGGAAATGACCGTCACTTTCCCGGAGTGTGGGAAAAAGGGTTAGCGGGCGAATTCGCCGCGGTAGTACTCGAAGAGCCAGCCGACGATGCCCAGGACCAGGACCAGCAGGCCGAACACCACCACCCAGGCGGCGAAGACGAAGCCGACGGTCACCACGGCGGCGCCGAGGCCGACCACCAGCGGCCACCAGGACTGCGGGCTGAAGAAGCCGTACTCCGGATCCGCCTCGTCGATCTCGGCGTCCTGACGGTCCTCCGGGCGGGGATAGACGCGCTTGGCGGTGTACAGGGTGTAGAAGGCGACCAGGAAGGCCAGACCACCGGTCAGCAGCAACAGCGTGGTGCCGACCTCGTCACGGCTGAAGTACCAGTAGGCACCACCGACGAGGGAGTAGAAGATGAAGCCGAGTACGAACGACCAACCTTCGATCTTCATCAGGCGCCGTCCTGGCCCCGGCTCGCTGAACTACTGATCTGCGGTTGCGAGCGGGCACTCGGTGGCGCTAGCTCGGGGTGGTGCAGATCGAAGGCCGGGCGCTCGGAGCGGATGCGCGGCAGCGAGGTGAAGTTGTGGCGCGGTGGTGGGCAGCTGGTCGCCCACTCGAGCGAACCGCCCCAACCCCAGGGGTCGTCCACGTTGACCTGCGGTGCGTTCTTCCAGGTGACCAGCACGTTCCAGATGAAGAACAGCGTGGAGACGCCCAGGATCGCGGCACCGATCGTGGAGACGACGTTGAGGGTGGTGAAGTCGTCGACCGGCAGGTAATCGCCGTAGCGGCGGGGCATGCCCTGCACGCCGAGCCAGTGCTGCACCAAGAACGTGGTCTGGAAGCCGATGAACAGCAGCCAGAAGTGGATCTTGCCCAATCGCTCGTCGAGCATCTTGCCGGTCATCTTGGGCCACCAGAAGTAGAAGCCGGCGAACATCAAGAACACCACGGTGCCGAACACCGTGTAGTGGAAGTGCGCCACGACGAAGTAGCTGTCGGATACGTGGAAGTCCAGCGGTGGGGCGGACAAGATCACACCGGTCAAGCCACCGAACAAGAAGGTGATCAAGAAGCCGAGGGTCCACAGCATCGGGGTGTCCATGGACACCGAGCCCTTCCACATGGTCCCGATCCAGTTGAAGAACTTCACGCCGGTGGGCACCGCGATCAGCATCGTCATCAGCGCGAAGAACGGTAGATAGACCGAACCGGTGACGTACATGTGGTGCGCCCAGACGGCCACGGACAGGGCGCCGATGGCCATCGTGGCGAAGACCAGACCCTTGTAGCCGAAGATCGGCTTGCGCGAGAACACCGGGATGATCTCGCTGGCGATGCCGAAGAAGGGCAAGGCGATGATGTAGACCTCCGGATGCCCGAAGAACCAGAACAGGTGCTGCCACAAGATGGCACCACCGTTCTCCGGGGCGAAGACCACCGTGCCGAACTGCCGGTCGATGAACATCATCACGAAGGCCGCGGCGAGCACGGGGAAGGCGATGAGCACCAGGACGGAGGTGATGAAGATCGTCCAGGTGAAGATCGGCATCCGGAACATGGTCATGCCGGGAGCGCGCATCGTGAAGATCGTGGTGATGAAGTTGACCGAGGACAAGATCGTGCCCAGGCCACCGAGGGTGAGGCCGAGGAACCACAGGTCGGCTCCGGCGGTCGGGGAGAAGACGGCGTTGCTCAGCGGCGCGTAGGCGAACCAGCCGAAGGAGGCCGCACCGCCGGGGGTCAGGAAGCCGGCGAGGACGATCAGTCCACCGAACAAGAACAGATAGAAGCCGAACATGTTCAGCCGCGGGAAGGACACGTCCGGCGCGCCGATCTGCAGCGGGACGATGACGTTGCCGAAGCCGACGAACAGCGGCGTGGCGAACAAGAACAGCATGATCGTGCCGTGCATCGTGAACAACTGGTTGTACTGCTCCAGCGAGATGATCTGCAGCCCCGGCAGCGCCAGCTCGGCGCGGATGGCCAGCGCCATGATTCCCGCGATGAAGAACCAGATCATCGAGGTGACCAGGTACATGTAGCCGATCAGCTTGTGGTCGGTGGAGGTGGTCCAGTTGACGATCGCCTTGCCCAGGCTCTGCTTTCGCGGCGGGGCGGCCGGCGGAGCCGTGGTCGCGCCGGTGACGGGGGGCTCGTTCAGGATCGTCATATCCGTCGCTCCTCGGGACGCTGGCCTTCGGTGGTGGTTCGTTCGTTGTCGAGCTGGCCGGTCTGGCCCTTGGCGCGCAGTTCCTCCATCTTGTCGTCGAACGTGGCACGGTCGACGACCTCGACCTGGAACAGCATGCGTGCGTGGTCGACACCGCACAACTCGGCGCACTTGCCGGCGTAGGTGCCGATCTTGTCCGGCGTCAATTCGAAGACGTTGGTCTTGCCGGGGATCAGGTCCATCTTGAACAAGAAGGCCGGCACCCAGAAGGAGTGGATGACATCCGGTGAGGTCAACTCGAAGCGGATCTTCTCGTCGACCGGCAGGTAGAGGGTCGGGGGTTCACCCGGGGATCCCTCGCCGTAGGGGACGCCGATGTCGTAGACGTCCTCGTCGAGGTAGTTGAAGCCCCAGGACCAGCGGAAGCCGACCACGTTGACGGTCTGCTCTTGGTCGTTGTCGACGGTGAGGATCTCGCTTTGGTCGCGGGCGGTGAACCAGAAGAGCCCGAGGACCAAGATCAGCGGCACGATCGTGTAGAGCGCCTCGATCGGGATGTTGTAGCGGGTCTGCTCGGGCACCTCGTTCGCGTGCCGGCGGCGGTAGGCGAAGACCGCCCAGATCATCAGTCCCCAGGTCAGGATGCCCACGGCCCACGCCGCGATCCAGGCTCCGTTCCACAGGTTCTGGATGATCGGGGCCTCGGCCGAGGCCGGTTCGGGCAGGTCGAAGAAGAACGCCTCGTTGGCGGTGCACCCGGAGAGCACGATGCCCGAGGCGACCAGAGCGGTGATGACGGCGAAACGACGGGGACTGCGCGGGGACGATGCCCGGCGCAGGGTCTCGGTGGACGCCACGTATCGCCTCTTTCCGGTGTGGGTGCGCGTGATCCGGGGGGACATTTCTGCCCAAAAGACTAGCGCACGGGTGGGCTCACGATACCCCGACTTCGGATGCCTTTCACGAGGAGATCGAGGTGATCTGCCCCACGACGACGACGCCATTACGGTACGGCTCATGCAGGGTTGGACGGCGCCCCCGCCGTGGCCGGCGCCCGCCCCGGATCCGCCGGCCGGCTACCTCGACGCCGTCGGCGGTCAACCGGTCCTGGCCGTGGCCCGGCAGGCCTTCGCCGCCGCCTTGGAACAGTCCTGGCCCGACCCGGCCCGGCTGCACCACGGCGGGCGCCGGGCCGGACTGCTGCTCGATACCGCCAAGGCCTCCATCGCGCGCTTCCTGGGTGTGCCGGCGGCCGATACCTACCTCGGGGCCTCGGCAGCACAGTTGCTGCATGCCTGCATCGAGGGGATGTTCGCCGCCCGTATCGGCGCGGGGGCGCCCGAGCGGATCATCGTCAGCGAGGCGGAATCGCTGGCGGTGCTGACCGCCGCCCGCTCCTGCCCCGCGGCCGAGGTCGTGACCGTCCCGGTCACCGCTACCGGTGCCGTCGACCTCGACATGCTCGCCTCGGCTCTGGCGCAGGGAGCCGCCCTGGCCTGCGTGCAGGTCGCCAACGCCGAGGTCGGCACCCGGCAACCCCTCGCCGACGTCCACCGACTGTGCACCGAGGCCGGCATCCCGCTGGTGAGCGATGCCACCCAGGTCGCCGGGCACGACGACATCGGAGCCTTCGGAGCTGTCGAACCCTGCTGGGACGCACTCGTCGCAGCCCCCCGGGACTGGGGCGCCACCGCCGGTTGCGCGGTCCTGGTGCTCGGCAGCGGTACCCGCTGGAAGCCCGCGGAGGCACCCGACCGGGGGTGGGTCGGTGGTTTCCCCGACGTCGCCGCGGCGGCTGCTGCCGGGGCGGCTGCCGAATACATCGCCCCGTATTGGCGCGCGCAAGCCGATGAGCATCGCGCGATGATCGATCACCTGCGCGCCGAAGTCGCCGAGTTGCCCGGGGTGCGGGCGGTCGGTGATCCCCACGACCGACTCCCGCACATCCTCACCGTGGTGGTGGACGACGCCATCGGCGAGGCCATCGTCACCGATCTGGACTCCCGGGGCTTGGCGGTCGCGAGCGGTTCGGCCTGCACGGCGGACAACCGGATGAGTAGCCACGTCCTCGGCGCCATGGCGATCGCCACGCCCGCGAGTCTGCGCATCTCGTTGCCGTACGGGTGCACCTGGCGAACGATCGACGATCTACTCGCCGCCCTCCCGGAGGTCCTCACCGAGGCACGGCGCTGAGGACACCAGGGCCGGCAATCGATCGAGGTAGGCGGCTCGTGGGATCTCGACGACGCCCAGGCTGGCGAGGTGCTCGGTGCACCACTGCACATCGATCAGCCGCGGCCCCGGGCACCGGCGCAACCGTTCGACGAGGAAGACGAGTGCGACCTTCGAGGCATCGCGAGCCCGGTGGAACATCGACTCCCCCGCGAAGAGCCCACCGATCTCCACTCCGTACAAGCCGCCGACGAGTTCGCCTGCTCGCCACACTTCCACCGAGTGCGCGAAACCGAGTTCGTGCAAGCGACCGTAGGCGGCGACGAAGTCCTCGGTGATCCAGCCATGCGGGCGGGCGGGGTCCGCACACGCCCGCATCACGTCCTCGAAGCATTCATCGATGCTCATCTCGAAGCGCCGCACCGACCGTGCGAGCGATCGCGAGACCCGCAACTGGGCGAGTTCGAGTACCCCGCGCGGATCGGGCGACCACCAGCCGAGCGTGCGGCCCCCTCCGATACCGGCGGCAACGTCGAGCTCCATCGGGAACAGGCCGCGCGCGTAGGAGGCGAGCAAGGTTCCCGGGTCGAGTCCGCCGCCGACGGCGACGAGGTCCTCACCGGGTTCGGCTCCCCGGGGATCGGGCAGATCCCACTGCGGAGTCGGGAAGCTGGCCACGGCGCCTCGGGCTAGGGCCGCGGGCAGGAAAGATGCGCTTCGACGTCGGCCGCGGCTTCATCGCCGTAGGCCGCCGCCAATCGATCCAGGAAGTGCCGTTGGGCGAGTTCGTACTCCTGGGTACCCACCGTCTCGATGACGTAGGTAGCGACCAGCGAGCCGACCTGCGCCGAACGCTCGTCGTCGAGCCCCCAGGCTTGACCGGCCAGGTAGCCGGCCCGGAAGGCATCGCCCACACCGGTGGGGTCGGCTTTGCGTTCCTCTTCGGGGACGCTCACCTGCACCGGCGCCTCGCCGCGGCGCTCGATGCGTGCGCCGTCCGGTCCCATCGTGATCACGCGGACCTGCACCATCGCCGCGAGATCGTCCGACGACCAGCCGGTCTTCTGCTCGATCAGCGCGGCTTCGTACTCGTTGGTGAACAGGTACTGCGCCCCCTCGATCAGCGGCTTGATCTCATCGCCCTCCATGCGCGCGAGCTGCTGGGAGGGATCGGCGGCGAAGGGGTAGCCGCGGAATCGGCACTCGTCGGTATGCCGCTGCATCGCCATCGGATCGTTCGCGCCGATCAAGACGACATCCGCCCCGCCGGCTCGATCGACGATCGGCTTGAGCTCGATGTTGCGGGCCTCGGACATCGCACCCGGGTAGAAGGACGCGATCTGGTTCTGCTCGACGTCGGTGGTGCACACGAAGCGTGCGGTGTGGTGCGCATCGGAGACGTGGACCCCGCCGGTATCGACCCCGTGCCGCTGCAGCCATGACTCGTAGTCCGCGAAGTCCGGGCCGACCGAGCCGACCAGTACGGGACTGAGCCCGAGGCAGCCCATGCCGAAGGCGATGTTCGGCGCCACTCCCCCGCGCCTGATCTGCAGTTCCTCCACCAGGAAGGACAAGGACACCTTGTCGATCTTGTCGGCGACGAGTGAGTCGGAGAACCGACCCGGGAAGCTCATCAGGTGGTCGGT
>CAJXNV010000061.1 GCA_913057155.1 uncultured Actinomycetes bacterium
GCCGCGGAGGCAGGCAATACTGAGGGCTCGGGCTGAGCCCGCCGTCCACGAAGGGACCGAAGGAGGTAGGAGTGTCGAACGATCCCAAGAGGTTCCTGCGCTACCTGTCGGCCGAACGCAACGCCTCCATGCTCTACCGGGCGTTGGCCGAGACCACCGACGGTGAGCGGCGCGAGGCGTTGCTGGAACTCGCCGACATCGAGGATCGGCACGCCGAACACTGGGTCGACAAGCTCGAGCACTACGGCGTGGAGGTGCCTCCCCCGCCGGCCGATCTCGAACCAGACGATGCGCAACTCGTCACCCGCGCGCGTTCCCTGGGCCTGGTCTCGGTCCTGGACACCCTCGAGGAGAACGAGGGTGCCGATGCGGGCATGTACGACGACGAACCCGAAGCGTTGCCGACCATGCCCTCCGATGAGCGCGAGCACGCCGAGGTCTTCCGCTCACTGAAGGGTGATTCGCCGGAGAAGTTCCCGCACAAGGCGATGGCACCCGAGGCGGGCGAGCCGTGGCACAAGCTCGACAAGTCCGGATCCATCCGGGCTGCGGTGTTCGGCGTCAGCGACGGACTCGTCTCGAACACCGCTTTGGTGATGGGCTTCGCCGGCGCCTCGATCGCCGGTGCCATCGACAACTCGGTGGTGCTGTTCGCCGGCCTCGCCGGCCTGCTCGCCGGTGCCTTCTCGATGGCCGCCGGTGAGTACGTCTCGATGGCTAGCCAACGCGACCTGTTCAAGCGCGAGATCGACCTCGAACGGCAAGAACTCATCGAGAAGCCCGAGGAAGAAAAGCGCGAACTCGAACTCATCTACCGAGCCAAGGGTCTGCCGCGCGAGCAGGCCAAGGCGATCGCCGATCGCATCATGGCCAACCCGGACGCCGCGCTGGACACCTTGGCGCGCGAGGAACTCGGACTCGACCCGGACGAACTCGGCTCCGCCTGGAAAGCCGCGATATCGAGCTTCATCGCCTTCTCCATCGGGGCATCCGTCGTCGTCATCCCCTACGCGCTGTTCTCCGGAGTGACCGCACTCACCCTGGCGATCGCGTTTTCGCTGCTCGGCATGATCGTGGTCGGCGGAGTCGTCGGCTCGCAATCCGGTCGTGGCATCGTCTTCAGCGCCGCGCGACAAGTGCTGTGGGGTGCAGGGGCAGCCGCCGTCACCTACCTGGTCGGCAGCCTCGTGGGTGTGAATGTCGGCTGACCCGACGCCCAACCTGCGCTTCGCCCGAAGGCTCACCGCGGCCAGCGGTGAACTCGCTACCGACGCCACCGTGCGGATGGAGTCCACCTACCCCTGGTACCGACAACTCTCCGCCGATGAGCGGGCCTGGGTAGGTCTGGTCGCCCAGGCGGGTATCTCGGCGTTCTTGGAGTGGGTGGCCGATCCGCAGGAAGCACCGCGGCTGACCGCGGACATCTTCGGTTCGGCCCCACGCGAATTGGCTCGGGTCATCTCCTTGGAACAAACCGTCGCCCTAGTGCGAACCACCATCGAGGTGGTCGAATCGGCGATCGATGCGCTGCTGGACGAGCCCGATCGCTCGGCGGCACGCGAAGCGACATTGCGCTACTCGCGCGAAGTGGCCTTCTCCGCAGCCGAGGTCTACGCCCGCGCTGCGGAAGCGCGCGGTGCCTGGGATGCACGATTGGAATCGCTGATCGTGGATTCCATCCTGCGCGAGGAACTCGATCCGTCCGTGGCATCGCGGATATCCGCCCTCGGCTGGTCCGATGCCACACCCGTGGCCGTCGTCGCCGGTTTCGCGCCGGTCTCCGATGTCGAAGGATCCTTGGATGTCCTGCGTCGGGCCGCCCGCAACCACGAGTTGCTGATGCTCAGCGGCATGCACGGGGAGTTCCTGATCGCCTTGGTGGGTCGTTCCGAGACCGACGAACACGCCATCCGTGCGGCTCGGTTGATGGCACCGCACTTCGGGCCGGGACCGGTCGTGATCGGGGAACGTGCCGCGGACTTCGAGGATGTCGGAGCGAGCGTGCGGACCGCGGCTGCCGCCGTTCGCGCCGCCGTGGGATGGCCGGATGCTCCCCGACCGGTCCTCGTCGCCGATCTGTTGCCCGAGCGGGCCCTGGCCGGTGAAGAGCGCGCCCGCATCGAACTCATCGACTCCTGCTTTCGACCGCTGGCCGCCGAACCGCACCTGCTGGTCACCGCGCAGGCCTACCTGGAGCGCACGCCGTCGCTGGAAGGCACCGCGCGGGGGCTCTTCGTGCATCCCAATACGGTGCGCTACCGGCTCGGGCGGATCGCCGACCTCACCGGCTTCACCCCCACCGACCCGCGCGGCGCACTCGCCCTGCGCCTGGCCCTGATCCTGGGCCGCACCGAGGCATCGGACGTCTCTTTGTAGGGTTGCTACAAGTATTCGCCCGATACTTTGGCCACATGCCCGAGGGGGCTTTGTAGTCATCCACGGAAGGCTGTGCCCGTGCTCGTCGTCGTTGCGCCCGGACAGGGCGCCCAGTCCCCCGGCTTCCTCGATCCCTGGCTCGACGTCCCCGGTGTGCGCGAACGCCTCGAGTGGCTCTCGGTGGTCAGCGGGATCGACCTCATCGAGCACGGCACCGTCTCCGACGCCGAGACCATCACCGATACCGCGATCGCCCAGCCGCTGATCGTCGGCGCGGGGCTGGTCACCTTGCTGAGCTTGTTCCCGCACCCATCGAGCGCCTACTCCTCGATCGGTGCCGGTGCCGGGCACTCGGTCGGTGAAATCACCGCCGCGGTGGGCGCCGGGGTGCTCAGCGCCGAGCAGGCGATGGTCTTCGTCCGCGAGCGGGGCAAGGCGATGGCCGATGCGGCCGCGCGCACCGAGACCGGCATGACCGCGGTGCTCGGCGGTGAGCCCGACGACATCCTCGCGCGCTGCACCGAACTCGGATTGACTCCAGCGAACATGAACGGCGCCGGGCAGATCGTCGTCGCCGGGACCAAGGCCCAACTCGAAGCCTTCGCCGCGGAACCGCCCGCCGGCTGCCGGGTGCGCCCACTAGCCGTCGCCGGCGCCTTCCACACCGAGCACATGGCCCCTGCGGTCGGGCACCTCGGCAAGCTCGGCAACGCCATCACCACCCACGATCCGCGTCTCCGTCTGCTGTCCAACGCCGACGGCAAGGTCGTCCACGACGGCCGCGAGGTGCTGCGTCGCCTCGTGAACCAGGTGAGCAACCCGGTGCGCTGGGACCTGTGCATGGAGACGATGGCCGATCTCGGCGTCACCGCCGTCATCGAGATCCCCCCGGCCGGCACCCTCACCGGATTGGCCAAGCGGGCGCTACCCGGAGTGCAGACCCTCGCGGTGAAGACCCCGGACGATCTCGATGCGGCGTGGGCGATGATCAACGAGCACGGCACCATCTCCCACCTCGACTCCAACCCCACTTGGCGGATGCTCGTGGCACCGGGCAAGGGCACGTTCCGTCGGGCCCTCGAAGTGACCCCCGGCGATGAGGTGCAGGCGTCGGCCATCGTCGGCAACGTCGAAACGCTGCGCGGGGCAACTCCCATCAACGCTCCGCACGGCGGCGTGGTGGTCGAGTGGCTGGTCGAGGACGGCGATCCGGTCTCCCCCGGTCAACCGATCCTGCGCTTGCACCCCGTAGCCGACCACTCCTACGAGGTCTACGCGTGAGCGCACCGATCAAGGCCCCCGTCGGTGCCCCCTTCGCGAAGATCCTCGCAACGGGCAGCTTCCGCCCGGCACGCGTGGTGAGCAACGAGGAGATCTGCGAGAACATCGACTCCTCCGACGAGTGGATCCGCGAACGCTCGGGTATCACCGAGCGGCGTTGGGCCGCCGACGACGAAACCGTCGCCACGATGTCGGCCGCGGCCGCGGAGAAGGCCCTCGCGGCAGCGGGCATCACACCCGACCAGATCGACGTCATCCTCATCGCGACCTGCACCCACCCGTACCAGACTCCATCGGCTGCTTCGGAAGTCGCGGCGATGATCGGCGCCCCCACCGCCGCGGCCATGGACCTCAGCGCGGCGTGCGCGGGCTTCGCCTACGGTTTGGCCCTGGCCCAGGACATGGTGCGCGGTGGAAGCGCCGAGCACGTGCTGTTGATCGGTGCGGAGAAACTCAGCGCCTGGACCGACAAGTACGACCGCGGGACCGCGTTCATCTTCGCCGATGGTGCGGGTGCGGTAGTGGTCGGCGGATCCGAAGTGCCGGCGATCAGCCCCGTCGTCTGGGGTGGCGACGGCGAACAACTGCAGGCGATCAACATGACGCAGAACTGGCTGGAGTTCCGCGACAACGGCTTCGATTCCTTCCCCGCGATCTCGATGAACGGCCAGCAGGTCTTCCGTTGGGCCGTCTCGGAGATGGCTCGGGTATGCCGGGAATCCCTCGAGCGGGCCGGCATCACCGCCGCCGACCTCGATGCCTTCATCCCGCATCAAGCGAACAACCGCATCACCGATGCACTCGTGCGTGCGCTGGAACTACCGGCGGGCGTTGCCGTTGCTCGCGACATCATCACCACCGGCAACACTTCCGCGGCGTCGGTTCCCCTCGCGATGGATCGGATGCTCGCCAGCGGTGAAGTAGCCCATGGCGGCACCGCCCTGCTCGTGGGCTTCGGTGCCGGCTTGGTGTTCGCCTCGCAGGTGGTGACGCTGCCGTAGCCTGCGGCAACCACGAACTCCGATCAACCGATCGGCCACAACTTCATAACCGATGAACAACGACGACACCGTCGCCAACGGAAGGAAAGCAAGGAATGAGCCAGCAAGAAGTTCTCGAAGGCCTCGCCGGCATCGTCAACGAGGTAGCCGGTGTGCCGGTGGAAGAAATCCAGCCCGACAAGGCCTTCGTCGATGACCTGGACATCGATTCGCTGTCGATGGTCGAGGTCGTTATGGCCGCCGAAGACAAGTGGGGCGTGAAGATCCCCGACGAAGAGGTCAAGAACCTGCGCACGGTCGGCGACGCCGTCGCTTACATCGAAGCCAACTCGTAAATCGCCCGTAGCGGGGCCGGCGGCGGTCGCGCCCCGCTATCGGATGATCACCCTTCAGGGAGTTCTGCTGTGAGTACGTCAGAGGTTGTCGTCACCGGATTGGGTATGACCACTCCGGTCGGTGGCGACGTCCAGACCAGTTGGTCCGCCATCCTCGCCGGCACCCCCGGCATCACACCGATCGAGGCGGATTGGGTAGCCGAGCAGCCCTCGCGGATCGCCGGGCAGCTAGCCGTCGAGCCTTCCGACGTCCTCGCGAAGGTGGAGACCCGGCGGATGGATCGCGCCCAACAGGCCGCGCTCATCGCCGCCCGCGAAGCCTGGAGCGACGCCGGCTCCCCGGAGATCGACCCGGATCGACTCGGCACCGTCATCGCGACCGGTATCGGCGGGATCACCAGCCTGCTGGACGCCTACGACACCTTGAACGAACGCGGATGGTCGCGCGTCTCGCCGCATATGGTCACGATGATCATGCCCAACGGCCCCGCTGCGATCGTGGGCCTGGAACTCGGTGCCCGGGCCGGGGTCCACACTCCCGTCAGTGCCTGCGCATCGGGAGCCGAAGCCATCTCCTATGCCGCGCGGATGATCCAGACCGGTCGCGCCGATGTAGTGGTGGCCGGTGGCACCGAAGCGGTGATCTGCGGGATCACGATGGCCGGCTTCTCGGCGATGCGCGCCCTTTCCACCCGCAACGACGATCCCGGTGCAGCCTCACGTCCCTACGACACCGGTCGCGACGGTTTCGTGATGGGTGAGGGCGCGGGAGTCGTGGTCCTGGAATCACGCGAGCACGCCCAGGCTCGCGGCGCGACGATCTACGGCACCTACGGCGGCGCGGGACTGACCTCCGATGGTCACCACATCGCCCAGCCCGATCCCGAGGGCCGTGGCGCCGCCCGCGCGATCACCGAGGCCCTCGCCGACGCCGGGCTCACTGCCGCGGACATCGTCCACGTCAACGCGCACGCGACCTCCACCCCGCAAGGCGACATCGCCGAGGCGGTGGCGATCCGCGGAGCCCTCGGTGCCGATACCGATCACGCGATCGTCACCGGCACCAAGTCGATGACCGGCCACCTGCTCGGTGGCGCCGGAGCCATCGAATCGATCTTCACCATCCTCGCGCTACGCGATCGGATCGTGCCGCCCACGATCAATGTGGACGAACTCGATCCCGAGATCGATCTCGACGTAGCCGCCAACACCACCCGCGAACTACCCGGTGGCGATATCGCCGCCTTGAACAACTCCTTCGGTTTCGGCGGCCACGATGTCGCCCTCGTCTTTCGGAGCGCCTAGGTGACTGCCACCGCAACACCCCCCGAGCAAGAAGCGCAGATCGATCCGCGATCGCCCAAGCTGCGCCTCGCGCAGTTCTTCGACGGCGGCAACTTCGAACTCATCACCCCCGATGACGATCGCGGTGTGCTCGTCGGTGTCGGCAAGGTCGCCGGGGCTCCATGCGTCGCCTTCGCAACCGATCCGACAGTGCAGGGCGGTGCGATGGGTAACGACGGTTGCCGCGCCATCGTCACCGCCTACGACCGCGCCTTCGCCGATTCGGTCCCGGTGGTCGGAATCTGGCATTCCGGCGGAGCCCGGTTGCGCGAAGGCGTACTGAGCCTGGACGCGGTGGGCCGCGTGTTCGCGGCGATGACCCGCGCCTCCGGCAAGGTCCCGCAGATCTCCGTCGTGCTCGGACCCGCCGCTGGCGGTGCCGCCTACGGACCGGCGCTCACCGACCTGGTGATCCTCGGGCCGAAGGGACGCATCTTCGTCACCGGACCGGAGGTCGTGAAGTCGGTTACCGGGGAAGCGGTCGACATGGACATCCTCGGTGGACCCGAACCGCACGGACGCCGCAGCGGGGTCGTCCACATCACCACCGATACCGACGAGGCCGCCTACGCCGAGGCTCGAACCCTGGTCTGCTTGCTCGGCCAGCAGGGCTCTTTGCAGTTGGACTCCATCGCCGACACCGATCTCGGTCAGTTCATGCCCGATTCCTCGCGCCGCGCCTACGACGTCCACCCGCTCATCGATGGCTTCGTCGACGAAGGCACCTTCACCGAACTGCACGCCAAGTGGGCGCCGAACATCGTGGTCGGTCTCGGTCGCCTCGGCGGGCGCACCGTCGGCATCATCGCGAACAATCCGCTGCGCCTAGGTGGCTGCCTGGATTCCGCGAGCGCGGAGAAGGCATCGCGCTTCGTGCGGATGTGCGATGCGTTCGCCGTGCCGCTGATCGTCCTCGTCGACGTCCCCGGTTACCTCCCGGGCCTTGGCCAGGAATGGGAGGGCGTGGTGCGCCGCGGCGCGAAGCTGCTGCACGCGTTCGCCGAGTGTGTGGTTCCACGAGTCACCGTCGTCACCCGCAAGGCCTACGGCGGTGCCTATGTTGCGATGAACTCCGCCTCCCTCGGCGCGACCAAGGTGTTCGCCTGGCCCGATGCCGAAGTGGCCGTGATGGGAGCAGTGGCCGCGATCCGCATCCTGCACCGCAAGCGCCTAGCCGAAGTTCCCCCGGAGTCCCGCGAGCAGGTCGAGCTCGAACTCGCCGCCGAGCACGAGGTCATCTCCGGTGGCATTAAGCGCGCGGTGGAGATGGGCGTGGTGGACGAGGTGGTCGAGCCGATCGCGACCAAGCGCGCCGTGGCCCAGATCCTGTGGGACACCCCGGGCGTGCGCGGCCAGCACGGCAACATCCCGCTCTAGAGCATCAGGCCTCGATCAGTGGGATGTCGTAATGAACGAAGTGGGCATCCCTGCTCACGACCGTCATACCTTCAACGGAGGCTTGCCCAAGTAGCAGCCGATCGAAGGGATCCTTGTGGTGCGCAGGTAGGTCAGCTGCTGCTACGGCGTGGCTCCAAGTGATGTTGAGAATCTCAAAACCGCTCTCACTCACCGCGTCCAGATAGGAACCGGACAGATCCACGTGGCCCTTAGCCGCCTTGATGCTCAGTTCCCACGCTGTCACAGGAGAGACGTAGATCTGGTTCTCCAACTCGCTGAGGACCGCCGTCGCAGCGGACGAAAGCGGCATATCCCGAAACCACCAGAGCATGACGTGTGTGTCGAGTAAGTACTTCACGGCAAGACCTGACCCAAGGCTTGTTCGAATTCCTCGATGATCTCGTCATCCACCTTGTCGAAATCCTCGGAGATCCAAATCTTCCCCTTGAGGCTGCCTCGCCCGGGCCGTTGGCCAGAACGACGCTCCACGGGCACAAGCCGCACCACAGGCCTACCTGAACGTGCGATGACGACGTCCTCGCCGGCCTCCGCCTGCTTGAGAAGTTCGGACAACTGCGTCTTTGCCTCGTAGACATTCACTTGGATCGTCATACGAAGACCGTAGTTGACCAACCTTGGTCTGGTCAAGGTTGGTCAACCTAAGCAAACGTCAGTAGTTCGGCTTATCCGGCTCGATCTGAGAGACCCAGGCGTTGATGCCGCCACCCACGTGGATGGCGTTCAAGCCAGCACCCTTGGCCACGGCGAGCGCCTCGGCCGAGCGCCCGCCCACCTTGCAGAACAGCACCACCTGCTTGTCCTGGGGCAGCTTCTCCAGCGCCGAACCGTCGAGGAACTCACCCTTGGGGATGAACTCCGAGCCGTCGATCGTGACGATGTCCCACTCGACGGGTTCGCGAACGTCCACCAGTACGAAGTCCCGCTCCCCGGCCGCACGCTCATCGAGCATCGTCTTGAGATCCTGCACCGAGATCGTCGAATCACGGGCGGCGTCGGCGGCGGCATCGGAGATCACTCCGCAGAAGGCGTCGTAGTCGATCAAACCGGTGACGGTGGGGTTCTCCCCGCACACCGCGCAGTTGGGATCCTTGCGGATCTTCACCTGCCGGTACTCCATCTCCAGGGCGTCGTAGACCATCAACCGACCGAGCAGGGAGTCCCCGACTCCGGTGATGAGCTTGATCGCCTCGGTCACCTGGATCGATCCGATCGACGCGCACAGCACACCGAGCACGCCGCCTTCCGCGCACGAGGGAACCATCCCCGGCGGCGGGGGCTCGGGGTACAGGCAGCGGTAGCACGGGCCGTGCTCGGCCCAGAACACCGACGCTTGACCGTCGAAGCGGTAGATCGAGCCCCACACGTACGGCTTGCCGAGCAGCACGCATGCATCGTTGACGAGGTAACGCGTGGCGAAGTTGTCGGTGCCGTCCACGATGAGGTCGTACTGCGCGAACAGGTCCATCACGTTCGAGGAGTCCAACCGCTCGGTATGCAGGTTCACAGTGACGAAGGGGTTGATTTCCTTGACCGAATCGCGCGCGCTCTCGGCCTTGGGCCGACCCACGTCGCTTTGCCCGTGGATGATCTGGCGTTGCAGGTTGGACTCGTCCACCTCGTCGAACTCGACGATGCCGAGCGTGCCCACACCCGCGGCCGCGAGGTACATCAGCGCCGGGGAACCCAGGCCTCCGGCGCCCACACACAGCACCTTGGCGTTCTTCAATCGCTTCTGACCGTCCATCCCCACATCCGGGATGATCAAGTGACGGCTGTACCGGCGGACCTCATCGATCGACAGGTCCTCGGCTGGCTCGACCAACGGCGGCAGGCTCACGGCTTCTCCTTCGCACCTACAGCGAGGCAACTACTTGCTGCTTCAACCAAGGCTAACGACGACGACCCCCGCCGCATTCCCTACCTACC
>CAJXNV010000062.1 GCA_913057155.1 uncultured Actinomycetes bacterium
GGGGCGCAGGCGCTGTTCCCCACCGTCGGCGATATCCCCTCCGGCGCGCCGACGCTGTCGGTTCCGGCGATCGCCGCCGACGATCTCGGACTGCTGATGCTGCCGGCGCTCGGCATCTTGGTGGTGGGGTACACCGACAATCTGCTGACAGCGCGGATGCTCGCGATCGGGACCGGTCACCGCGTGCACAAGAATCAGGAGTTCATCGCCCTCGGGGTTTCGAATATCGGGGCGTCCACCGTCGGCGGCTTCCCCGTCTCCTCTTCTGCGAGTCGGGCGGTCATCGCACGCGCAGCCGGTGCTCGAACTCAGATGTACTCGCTTATCTCGGCGGCGCTGGTCCTAGCCGTCCTGTTGGGTCTTGGATTCCTGCTGTCCTACTTTCCACTCGCCGCGCTCAGCGGGTTGATCATCTTCGCTGCGATAGCCCTGATCGATGTCGCGGAATTCAAGCGGTTGTGGGGTTTTCGACGTCGGGAGTTCCTCCTCGCCTTGGTGGCCACCATCGGAGTGTTGGCGTTCGGCATCTTGAACGGAATCGCCATCGCGGTCGCGGTGTCCGTGATCGACCTCCTTACCCGTGTTGCCCGTCCCCATGCTGCGGTTCTCGGAACGGTGGAGGATGTG
Organism: uncultured Actinomycetes bacterium; assembly: GCA_913057155.1. GTDB lineage: Bacteria > Actinomycetota > Actinomycetes > S36-B12 > S36-B12 > S36-B12. Next base: position 628 of record CAJXNV010000062.1, read on the forward strand.
CCCGGCTGGCATAGCGTCGTCGACTATCCGCAGGCGCACGAGGAACCCGGACTTCTCGTCTTCCGTTACGACTCACCGTTGTTCTTCGCCAATGCCGAGAACTTCCTGCGGCGCGCGCGGCACGCGTTGGATCGCGAACCCGACGCCCGGTGGATGCTGCTGAATGTCGAAGCCGTCAGCGAGGTCGACATCACCGGGTTGGACTCACTCGGCGAATTGGTCGACGAATGCCAGCGCAGGGACGTACGACTCGGACTCGTGCGCGTGAAATCGGAACTGATGGAGGCACTCGACAAACACGGGATATTGCAGCGCATCGGCCCGGAGTTCATCTTCCAGACCATGCCCACCGCCGTGGATGCCTACCGTGCGGCTCAACCCGACTGACGATTCTTCGCCTCGCGCTGCGCGCGGCGCCGCTCCCGACGCTCCATCTCACGGGTGGCCGCCTCATCGAGCGTGGGTGCCGACCCGCCGTGTCGTCTCGGTATCCACGGCGCGCCTTCGGGCTTATCGGGGTAACGGGCGATGGTGGCATCGAGCAGGCCGGTGAGTTCGGTACGCAACTGTTCGGTGAGGGCATCGGGATCTGAGCCCCGTGGGATATCCAAGGGCGGTCCCACCGTCATGCAGATGGAGCGACCGCGAGTGAAGTCGCGTGTTTCATAACCGAGGATCCGGTGGCCACCGAAGATGATCATCGGGATGAGCGGCACCTTGGCCGTGCGAGCCATCCGCACTGCGCCGTTCTTCAATTCCTTGATCTCCAACGACTCGCTCATCGTGGCTTCCGGGAATACACCGATCAACTCACCTGCCTTGGCTGCATCGACGGCGTCGCGGAAAGCCGCGGAACCCGCGTCCCGATCCACGGGGATGTGCTTCATGCCACGCATGAGCGGTCCGGCCACTCGGTGCCGGAAGATCGAATCCTTGGCCATGAAGCGCACGAGTCGCCGGCCGCGGAGGTCGGCGGGAACGCCGCCGAGAGCGAAGTCCAGATAACTCGTGTGGTTGATCGCCAGGATCGCTCCACCATCGAGCGGGATGTTCTCCTCTCCCACCACGTCGATCCGCATGCCCAACCCGCGGAACACACCTTTGAATGCGGTGACGATCCCGCGGTACAGGGGCTCAGTCATCATGCGGCTTCTCGAACCGGGACGTGAGAGTCCAGATCAACATCCCGCCACCCCATGGTCCGATCACCCAGATCGGCCAGTAGTACGGAGCCGGACCACTGCCCATCCAGGTGGCGAACCAGATGATGTTGACCAGCACGCCCACGCCGAGCCACGAGGCCCACGCGGACTTGATCTCCCGACGTTCCTTACGGTCCTGCTCGAGGGTTTGGTCGTCCGGCTCGAGCGTCGGGCTCTTGGAACCCACGATGTCGCTAGGGGGAAGGTCCGCCGTAAGTGGAGCCAGGTCCGCGTACGTCTTGGCAATCTGCGCGCGACCGAGGCGGTCTTCGAATTCGGCCTGATCCAGCCGCCCCTCGGCGAAGGCTTCACGCAAAACGCCTACCACTCGATCGCGATCTTCATCACCGGCCCGCAGTTGCGGAAGATCGGACTCCGACACGACGAAAAGGGTAGCCCTAGGTCAGCGGAGTGGCGGAATCCCCGGTGGTTGCGCATGCGGTGATATCGGAACCGGTGGCGCGGGTGACTGCGCCTCCAGCAACGCATGGACTTCGCTCGCGCGATAACGACGATGACCGCCGAGTGTGCGGATGCTGTTCAACTTTCCCGCTTTGGCCCATCGCGTAACCGTCTTCGGATCTACACGAAACAGCGCCGCAACTTCGGAGGGAGTGAGGAGATGTTCCGACTCCGGACTTTGGCCCGACACTGCACCTCCCTACGGTCTGCTGTGCTCCCAGTAGTGGACAGCACAACGACCACTAGCACCGTACCTTTGCACTAGGCAACCCACCGAGGCAAGCGAAAACGATCACAAACCCCTGCATTCATGCGTATTTCCCCTGCGCAGGTGCGTTTTCACGAGGCCTAGGGTGCATGCATGGACATCGTTGGTGGCATGGATCCGTGGATCGGTTTCGAGGGACACGAAGAGGTTCTCGTCGGTTACGACGAAGCCTCGGGTTTGCGTGCGGTTATCGCAGTGCACTCGACAGTGCTCGGCCCCGCACTCGGTGGTGTGCGCATGTCCGCGTATTCGCATGCAGGTGACGAACACAGTGCGCGAGCTGCCGCGTATGCAGATGCACTTCGGTTGTCGAGAGCGATGACGTACAAGAACGCACTCGCTGGTCTCGCGCACGGTGGTGGCAAGGCAGTGATCGTTCATGACCCCGCGGACAAGCCGCGCGAACTGTTATCGGCTTTCGGTCGCATGGTTTGTTCACTCGGTGGGCGTTACGTGACCGCTGGTGACGTCGGGATGCGCGTCGCGGACATGGACGTCATCGGCGAATCATGTCGATGGACGACCGGACGCTCACCGGAGAACGGTGGCGTCGGTGATTCCGGCATCCTGACCGCGATCGGCGTCCACGCGGGCATGCGCGCCGGCTCGGCCGCCGCATTCGGCACGGACGATCTCGCAGGCCGCACCGTGGGCGTAATCGGGGCCGGGAAGGTCGGTGGTCGGCTGATCGGGCACTTGCTCACCGACGGCGCCACCGTGGTGGCCCACGACCCCGACCCGGACGCCCGGGCCGAGGTGGAAAGCGCCCATCCCGGGCAGGTGGCCTGGGTTCCGGACCTGTCCTCGCTACTGGCAGCTCGCCCACAGATCCTGTCCCCCAATGCCCTCGGAGGGTTGGTGACGACCGCCTTGGTGCCCCAATTGGCCGCGAGTGGGGTCGGCTTGGTCTGCGGCGGTGCCAACAACCAGCTGGCCAGCCCCGAGGCCGGGGATCTGCTCGCCCAGGAGGGCATCACCTACGCCCCGGACTTCTGCGTGAACTGCGGCGGGGTCATCCAGGTGGCCGAGGAGCTCGTGGGGGCCGACGTGGAGCGGGCGCGCCGGGCCGTCGAGCGGGTCTTCGAGACCACCACGAGCGTGCTCGAGCGTGCTCGGGTGGAGGGAATCACCCCCGTCCAGGCCGCCGAGCGGGAGGCCGAGGCCCGCATCGCGGCGGCCGCATAGCGGGGGCCGCTGATGCGCGATCGGGAGCAGGACAGGTAGTCTGATCTCTCGTTGTGGTCCCGGGATCACGGTCCGGATGACCCAGCGTGAACACGTCCACCGAGGACCGGGCAACCGGATGAGGGGGTCGAGCCATGGGGCGCGGCCGAGCAAAGGCTAAGCAGACCAAGGTCGCACGAGCACTGAAGTACGGCGGTCCACAGACCGACCTGGAGCGGCTCCAGGCGGAGCTGGCCGGCGGCGGATCCGTGGAATCGTCCGACGACGATTCCCACGAGGATGATCCCTATGCCGATGATCCTTATGCCGACGACCCCTACGCCAAGTACGTAGAGGACGAGGACTCCGAGGAGAGTTAGCGGTACTCGCCGACCACGCTCACCGCTCCACCTTGACCGCCCTTAGCCGGTCCGTCGCCGGACTCCCCGCTGCGCCTGGCTCGCACCGTTCCCGCCGTCCAGGAGTGCACTCCCTGGGCGTCGAGGAATGCGATAGCCGAATCCGCGGCATCGGCCGGCACCACGGCGAGCATCCCGATGCCCATGTTGAAGGTGCGCTCCATCTCGGTCTGCTCGACTCCCCCACGCCGCGCGATGACGTCGAATACCGGCGACGGGCGCCACGTGGTCCGATCGATATCGGCAGCTGTGTCTTCCGGTAGCACCCGAGCGATGTTCGCGGCCAAGCCGCCGCCGGTGATGTGCGCGAAGGCATGGACGGTGGTGGAGCGCGCGAGGCCTAGGCACGCCTTCGTATAGATGCGGGTCGGTTCGAGGAGCTCCTCACCGACGGTCCGGCCGAACTCCTCGACGTACTCCTCGCACTTCGCCGGATCGCCGCCCAACAGCACCTGACGAGCCAGCGAGTATCCGTTGGAATGCAGGCCGCTAGATGCCATCGCGATCAGCGCATCACCGACCTGCACACGATCCGGACCCAGTAGGTCGGACTCATCGACGATTCCCGTGCCGGCTGCCGCGAGGTCGTACTCGTCGGGGGCCATGAGTCCGGGGTGCTCGGCCGTCTCGCCGCCGATCAGCGCGCACCCGGCCTGCACGCACCCTTCGGAGATACCCGACACGATCGCGGCCATCCGTGCCGGATCCACTGATCCGGTGGCGATGTAGTCGGTGAGGAACAACGGTTCGGCGCCGCAGACCACCAGATCGTCGACCACCATCGCGACGAGATCGATTCCCACGGTGTCGTGCTTGTCCATCGCACGGGCAACGGCGATCTTGGTGCCGACTCCATCGGTGCTGGTCGCCAACAACGGCTTGACCATGTGTCGGTAGTTCGACAGATCGAAAAGTCCCGCGAAGCCACCGAGCCCGGCGAGCACTTCCGGACGATTCGTCCGCGCGACGCTCGAGCGCATCAACTCGACGGCGCGTTCACCTGCTTCCACGTCCACGCCCGACGCGGCGTAACTGGCCTTGGCCACTACGCCCGCTCCAGTGCCTCGTTGGCACCACCACCGGGAGCGTGCTCCACCCGGCGCGCGATCTGCTCGAGGACCTCCTTGCCGATGCGGTCCTCCGCAGGGATGTCGACGGGGTAGACACCGTCGAAGCACGCCCGACACAACTCGGACTTCGGCTGGTGGGTCGTTTCGACGAGGGCATCGAGGTCGACGAACGCGAGCGAATCGGCACCGATGGACGCGCAGATCTCATCCACCGATAGGCCGTTCGCGATCAATTCGGCCCGGCTGGCGAAATCGATGCCGTAGAAGCACGGCCATTTCACCGGCGGGCTGGAGATGCGAACGTGCACCTCCAGGGCGCCGGCTTCGCGCAGCATCCGAACGAGTGCTCGTTGGGTGTTGCCGCGCACGATGGAATCGTCGACCACCACGAGCCGCTGGCCGGCGATGACTTCCTTGAGCGGATTGAGTTTCAGCCGGATACCGAGTTGGCGGATGGTTTGCGAGGGCTGGATGAAGGTGCGACCGACGTAGGCGTTCTTCACCAGACCCTCGGCGAAGGGGATACCGGATTCCTGGGCGTATCCGATCGCGGCGTAGCGTCCGGACTCGGGAACGGGGATGACCAGATCGGCATCCACGGGCCGCTCGTGCGCGAGGCGCTTGCCGATGTCCACGCGGGTGGACTGCACGCTGCGACCGGCGATGCTGGTATCCGGGCGGGCTAGGTAGACGTACTCGAACAGGCAACCCTTGGGATCAGGCTCGGCGAACCGGTGCGCTCGCAGACCGTTCGCGTCGATCACGAGCAATTCGCCCGGCTCGACCTCGCGTACGACGGACGCGCCGACGATGTCCAACGCGGCCGTCTCGCTGGCGACCACCCAGCCACGCTCCAGACGACCGAGCACGAGTGGGCGGATGCCCTGCGGATCGCGCGCGGCGTAGAGGGCGTCGTCGTCCATGAAAACCAGCGAGAAGGCCCCCCGAAGTCGGGGCAGTTCCTCGAGCGCGGCGCTCTCCACGGGCATATCCGGATGGGCGGCCAGCAGCGCGGAGATGACTTCGGTGTCGGTGGTCGCATGCAAACCGGCGTTGATGGGTAGTTCGCCGGAGGTGGCGGCCAATTCGGCGACCCGATCGGCGAGATCGGCGCTGTTGGTGAGGTTGCCGTTGTGGCCGACGGCCAGGTTGCCGGTGGCGGTCGGGCGGAAGGTCGGCTGGGCATTCGCCCATACGCTCGAACCGGTGGTCGAGTAGCGAGCATGGCCGATGGCAACGTGACCGTGCAGGGAATCCAGGCTCGCTTCGGTGAATACCTGGGAGACCAAGCCCATGTCCTTGTAGACCACGATGTGCGAGCCGTCGCTTACCGCGATGCCGGCCGATTCCTGACCGCGGTGTTGCAGCGCGTACAAGCCGAAGTAGGTGAGCTTGGCGACTTCCTCACCCGGGGCCCACACCCCGAACACCCCGCAGGCATCCTGCGGTCCACGCTCCCCGGGGAGCGTTTCGTGCGTTAGGCGTCCATCCCCGCGCGGCACGGGCCTCACACTACGGGATCGGGGAACGCCCGGGCAGCGCCCGTCACCACGACACGGACCCGGTCGCCCACCGCGACTCCGGCTCCGCCCGCGGCCCGGACCGCTACCGGGGTTCCGTCCTCCAAACGAACCGTGGTCAAGGAGTCATGGCCGTGGTAACGGATCGCCTCGACGGTGCCTAGGGCCGTTTGCTCGGCACTACTGCCGTTGCCGAGGGTGCGATCGGAGACGAGCGCCAACTGCTCCGGACGCAAGGTGACCAGCGCGTGGGAACCGATGGCAGGCAGATCCTCGGTCGTGACCGGAACCCAACCCAAGCTGGTGAGTGCGGTGTCTTCCTTCGATTGCCGAACGGGCAACTCGACGAGATCCCCGACGAAACGGGCGATGCTCAAGGTCGAGGGGGCCTCGTAGACGCGCCACGGCGCATCGACCTGCTCGACTCGTCCGAAGGACATGACCGCGACCCGATCGGCGATCGACAGCGCCTCCTCCTGGTCGTGTGTCACCAAGATCGTCGTCGTCTCTAGCTCCCGCAACAGCGCATGGACTTCGGTGCGCACTTCCACTCGCAAGGCCGCATCGAGTGAGGAGAAGGGTTCGTCGAGCAGCAACAGATCCGGTTCGGGGGCAAGCGCGCGGGCCAACGCGACTCGCTGCTGCTGACCACCGGACAGTTCGTCGGGACGCGCTCTTTCCAGTCCGGCCAGTCCGACCATCTCCAGCAACTGGGAAACCCGGGTGGACGTGCGCCGTTCCCGGCGGGGGAGACCGAAGCCGACGTTGCCGGCGACGTCGAGTTGCGGGAACAGGGCGCCTTCTTGCGGCACCACGCCGATGTGTCGCTTCTCCGGCGGCACCCACGAACGCGGTCCGGCCACCACGTCACCGGCGACGGTGATGCTGCCCGATGTGGGGCGCAGGTAGCCCGCGATCGCCCGCAACAAGGTGGTCTTACCCGATCCACTCGCCCCCAGAACCGCGACGAACTCCCCGTGGCTGACTTCCAGCGAGACACCACGCACCACGGGCTCGCCGCCATAGCCGACGACGAGGTCCTGCAGGCTCAACGTGGGAGGCGCCGACGTCACCGTGCGCCACCTACGTACGTCACTTGCTGCGCGTGCACGGGCTCATCGTCCTCGGTGCCGGATCGTCGGTTCTCGCCCGGGGTACCGGCGAGCCAACGACCCATCAACCAGGCCGGCACGGAAGCCAACAAGATCATCGCCAGCGCGTACGGCGCGGCATCGCCGAAGGCCTCGACGTCGGTTCGCGACCATAGTTCGGTGGCCAGCGTGTTGAACCCGGTCGGCCGCAGCATCAAGGTGGCGGGAAGTTCCTTCATCGCGGTCAGCAACACCAGCAGGGCGCCGGCAGCGATACCGGGCCACGCCAATCTGCCCGTCACGGTGAACCAGGCACGCATCGGGCCTCTTCCCAGGCTGCGTGCGGTGGACTCCAAGGCGGGCGGGACGGCCTCGATCGACGAGCGCGAGGCTCCGATCGCCTTGGGCAGGAACAACACCGCGTAGGCGAATGCCAACGTGATCAGCGTTTGGTAGGCCGCCGGCAGCAGCGCCAGTGTCAAGAAGACCAAGGACAGACCGACGACGACGCCCGGCAGCGCGTGGCCCAGGAAAGCAGCGCCCTCGATCCCGCGCACTATCCGTGAGGTGTAGCGAGCCGCGAGGATGGCGATCGGCAGCGCGAGTGCGATCGCTATCCCCGCGCCGATCGCCGACGCGGTCACCGAACCCACGAGCGCGCCCAGTAACTCGGTGAAGTCGAAGCCGAAGCGTCGCGTTTCCATCAGGCGCATGGTCAGCGACCACGCCGGGACGCCCAGCGATACGACCGTCAGCGCGATCATCCAAGTCAGGCCGAGAGCACTCGCCCCTCGGCTCAATTCCTGGCGCGGCACCGCACGCTTCACACCCGATCCGAGTCGCCAGCGGCTGGCGCGACCGCGCACTCTGGCTTCGACGATCACCAGCAGCAGGGCCAGCGCGACGAGTAGCAAGGACAGCACCGCGGCGCTGGTGCGGTCGAAGGATGCTCGGTAGGCCGTGTAGATGACGCGGGTGAACGCATCGACGCGGAAGATCGCGACGGTGCCGAACTCACTCAGCGTGTACAGCGCTGCCAGCAGTAGGCCCGCTGCCGCTGCGGGCCAGGCCATCGGGATGGTCACCCGTCGCGCCGTCGCCAACGGCCCGAGCCCGAGCGACCGCGCGGCCTCCTCTTGCCCGGCATCCTGGCTGCGCAGCGCCGCGGTCAGGGGAATCGCGACGTACGGGAAAGTGGCCAGGGACATCACCCAGATCGCCGCCCACAGTCCCGACATCCCGGGGAATTCCGCGATCCATGCGTAGGCCATCACGTAGGACGGCACCGCGAGCGGTAGCGCTGCTGTCACCAGGAACAGCGACCGGCCCGGCAGGTTGGTGCGAGCAAGGAGCCACGCGGTCGGCACGGCGAGCACCAGGCATCCCACGATCACCGATAGCACCAGCGTCAAGCTGGTAACCGTGGTCTCCAAGGTCCGCTCGCGCCACAGCGCGGCGATGATCGATTCGCCGCCCGCATCCACCGTGCGCACGACTAGGTACAGCAGCGGGATGGCGGTGACCACGACAGCAACCACCGCCGCCCCGATCAGGAGCGGCGGTGGTTGCTGTCGTCTCGTTCTCTCCGGGCGCAGCGCTGACCTCCTACGTCAGCCCGACATCTTGCAGCATCTGCAAGGTCCCCGGAAGGTCTTCTAGTTCCGCGAGTGGGATATCGGGGCCTTGTACCTCTTCGATGGGAGGTGCACCTTCCGGTCCGGCCACACCGGGCGTGAGCGGGTACTCGAAGGTGTTCTCCACGAACCACTGCTGGGTTTCATCGGACAGCAGCCAGGTGAGCAGCTCCTCGGCGCCTGCGGTGTTGTCCGAGGG
>CAJXNV010000063.1 GCA_913057155.1 uncultured Actinomycetes bacterium
AGGCCGGCCTCGGCGACGGCTTCATCCCAGTGCTCCTCGAGGTTCTCGCACCAGTGCTTGAGGGTGAGGGCGTAGTGCTCGCGCAGGTTCTCCTCGTGCCGGATCTCGAAGCCTGCGGAGTTCATGACGCTCATGATGTGGCCGGGTCCGGACAGTTCGCCGTCGGGGAAGACGTACCGGTTCACGAAGCTCGTGCGGTAGTGCGTGGGTTCGGCGTCGTTCGGTCGGGTGATGGTGTGGTTGAGCATCCGACCTTCCTCGCGGAGCTTGCCGTAGAGGAAGGAGAAGTACGCGGGGTAGTTGGCGCGCCCGATGTGCTCGGTCAGCCCGATGGACGACACCGCATCGAACTCCGATTCGGGTACGTCGCGGTAGTCGCTGAATCGGATCTGCGCCTGATCCTCCAAGCCGGCGTCGCGGATCGCTTGCTGGCCCCACTCGGCTTGCTGCGCGGACAGGGTGACGCCGATGGCTTGCACGCCGTAGTTCTTCACCGCGTGCAAGACCATGCCGCCCCAGCCGCAACCGACATCGAGCAACCGCATCCCCGGACGCAGGCCGAGCTTGCGGCATACGAGATCGAACTTCTCCTCCTGAGCGGTCTCCAGTGATGCATCGGGGTTCGGGAATACCGCGCAGGTGTAGGCCATGGACGGACCGAGCACCCAGCTGTAGAAGCGGTTGCTGACGTCGTAGTGATGGTGGATCGCCTCGGCGTCGCGACCCTTGGAGTGTCGACGCCCGCGCAGGCGACGCTCCTGAGGCGGCGGCGTGGGGCGTTGCAGGGCGTAGGGACCGAAGGCCTTGGCCAAGTCGAGCTTGTCGCGCCAGGTCAGGTGGGAGGTATCCATCGGATACAAGCGGCTGAGTGCGGTGTAGGCGTCGCCGATGATCTCCAGATCACCGCTGACGTAGGCGCGCGCGAGACCGAGCTGGGATGGCGCACCGGCGAGGAACGCCACCGCCCGCGGGCTGCGGATCTCCAAGATGACGTCGTTGTCTTGCGGGCCGGCGGTAGAGCCGTCGTAGGCGCGGAAGCTCACCCGACGGTCGGGTGTCACGATCTTGGAGAATGCGTCAGCGAGTTTCATCGCATTTCCACCACTTTCTCGTACAGGCCCAGCAGTCGTCCGCTGGGGTCGTATTCCTTCTTCAATCTCTCGTAGTCGTCGCCGCCGTAGGTCGACCAGAACTCCTCGCGCGAGTAGTACGCGGTGGAGTAGAGGGACTTGCGTCCGTCGAGTTCGGCCACGACCTCCTCGATCCGTCTGTTGACGCGGCCTTCACTCGGATCCACACCGTCCGGGAGTGGGACGGTCGACCAGAAGCCGACGTTTACGTAGAGCTTGTCGGGATCGAACTCGTACAGCGGCCAACGCGCTTCCGGATCGCGTTGTTTCAGCGGGCACACCCAGATCGGCTCGATGCCGACCTCGCGGTGGAAGAACTCCAGGAATTCGGGAAGTTTGTCTGCGGGTACTTCGATGTCCTGGACTACCTGTTCGCGAGCGGGACGACCGCGCCATGAATCGGTGCGGGCCGAGAACCGGTACCTGCGATCCAGCGCGATCAGCTTCCAGTAGAAATCGCTTCGGAGTTTGGACTTCGGCCACCACCGACGGATCGCCGGCTTCTGGGTTCCGAAGGCGCGCGAGCACCAGAACCAGTCGGTGTCCCAGCGCCAGAGGTAATCGTGGATGGTCAGCACATCCTCGGTCTTCGCCTGGATCGAGCGGTAGTAGACATCCATGCCGGTGTAGTCGCTCAAGGTCAGGCCCGTGGGCAGTCGACCGACCATCTCGCCGAGGGTGAGGTACTGCTCGGTGGGGGAGAACACCGTTCCATCCAGGAAGTCGACCCGTGCGCCGTCGTACTCACCTTGCGCACTGATCTGCTCGATCGCCGCGGTCATGTCAGCCGCGCTGTCGTAACGCAGGTGGCGAAGGTGGACGAAGGGCTTGGTCGGTTCGAGTTCGATCTTCAACCGCAGCGCGTAGCCGAGCGAACCGTAGGAATTCGGGAAGCCGTAGAACAGATCGTGGTGCGGGTCGGAAGGATCGGGTGTCACGGTGATGACGTCGCCGTCGCCGGTGAGGATGTCCATCTCCAATACCGACTCGTGGGGGGTTCCGTTACGAAAGCTCGCGCTCTCGATTCCCAGTCCGGTGACCGCCCCGCCGAGGGTGATCGTCTTGAGTTGCGGCACGCACATCGGCATCAAGCCATGCGGGAGGGTCGCCTGCACTAGGTGCTCGTAGGTGGTCATGCCCATGACCTCGGCGGTGCGGGTCGCCGGATCCACCGACAGGACGCCATCGAAGGCCGAGACGTCCAGGCGGGTGGTGCCGGTGTCGGCCCGAGGGCGGAAGAGGTTCGAGGTCGACTTGGCCAGCCGCAGTGGCTGATCCGGGGGCAAGGTGGCAAGTTGCGCGCGTAGCCCATCGACGTACTCCCCGTAGCGAGAACGCCAATCGGTTGCCAGCGCAGTGCTCACGGCGGACAACCGTAATGCCCGCGCAGGGCCGAATGCGCGGGGATCATCCACAATGACGTCATGACCGATCAGGCAGGGACCTCCCGATCGTGGATCCACCGCCGCTGGGTGCCGTGGTTGGCAGGGGGGCTGGCGTTCGCGCTGACCTTGCTGGTCGGGGGTGCGATCGTGGGCGATTGGGCCGCTCGGACCGCCTCGATGAACGAGTTGCTGGATCGGGTGCAGGCATCCGAAGCGGTCATGGGTGAACTCCAGGACGGGGTGGCCGAGGCCTTCGAGGAGCACGGCGCGGGCGGCGACAACGAGAAACTGGACAGCGAGTTGCGGGCGCTGGCCGCGCAGGCGGAGGTCGATATCGCCGCGGCGGGCGCGGCGGTGGCGGAACTGCCGATCGCCGTATGGCACCTCGACATCGAGCGTGCGCGGGATGCCTACCTGCTGCACAACCGAGCCTGGGTCGACTACATGGCGCGGGCCAGCGAGGACTCCGGGGAGTTCCTGCGACCGCAGGAGCAGGTGAACCAGACGTTCTTCGATGCCCGGGCGCCGTTCGTGGAAGCGGTGCCCGAGCCGGACATCGAAGACCTCATGGAGCGGGTCGTAGAGATCTACGAAGTCCCCGAGGATTTCGGGTCCGGGGGCTCGGGGGGCATGGACGCCTGAGCGGCGTTCGCACGGCGCTGACTACGCGACGGGTTGTGGCTCGGGCTCGGGCTCGTCCTCGGGTTGTGGCGCCCGCGCCAGGGCACTGGGCCACCAGATCTTCGGGCCGATGGTGTACGCCAGCGCGGGAACCAGCGTGGTGCGCACGATGAAGGCGTCGATCAGCACACCCAGCGCCACGGCGAAGCCCACCTGGCGCAAGGCGACGAGCGGTAGGACCCCGAGTACTAGGAACGTCGCCGCCAGCACGATGCCCGCGCTGGTGATGACCCCGCCGGTGACGGTGAGGCCGCGCAGGATGCCCGGACGGGTGCCGATCGTCTTGGATTCCTCGCGCACGCGGGTCATCAAGAAGATGTTGTAGTCCACACCGAGCGCGACGAGGAAGACGAACGCGAACAGCGGGAACGAGGCGTCCGCACCGGGGAAGTCGAAGATGTAGTTGAACGCGATCGCGCAAGCACCCAAAGTGGCGAAGAAGGACAAGATCACGGTGGCGATCAGCAGCATCGGTGCCACGAGCGAGCGCAACAAGATGATCAAGATGATCGAGATCACGAACAGCACCAGCGGGATGATGACCGTCCGGTCGCGCAGGTTCGCTTCGTTGATATCGACGTTCACGGCAGTCGGCCCGCCAACACGCGCGTCCGCGCCCGGGATACCGGCGAGGTCGGTACGCAGTTCGCTGATCAGCGCCTCGGCGGAATCCGAATCCGGTGCATCGGCCAGGGTGACCAGCAGCAGCACGCGACCATCGACCACCTTCGGCTCGGGCATCTGCGTGCCCATCGATCCCGGCGGGCCATCGGTTTGGAAGACGACTTCATCGACACCGGGTGTCGTCTCGATGGTTTCCAGTACTTCCTGGGCGGAGTCGACGTTCGTCGTCACGAGCGTTTCGCTGCCTAGCCCGGCGGCGAAGTTCTCGACGAGGATCTCCTGACCGATGACCGAGTCGACCTCGGAGGCGTTCACGAAGGACTCGGAGGTGGCCACGCCGTCGGCCTTGAGGGTCGTACTGAAACCGGCGAGCACGAGAAGGGCCAGCGCGGTGGCGATCCAGGTGAACTTAGGTCGCCTGCCGACCACGCCGGCGATCCTCGCCCAGACACCGGACAACTTGACGTCGGGTTGGCCGTACTTGGGTACTCGCGGCCAGAACGCCCAACTCCCGGAGGGGAAGCGCTCCCTGGTGAATGGTCCCCGTCCCTTGATCCGGGCGATACCGAAGACGATCCACGCCACGATGGTCGCCAGAGCAAGGACGCCGCCTGTCGCCACGAACGGGAGGGTGGGGATATCGATCACGAATCCGAGAGCCACACCGATGATCGTCGGCACCAAGAACGCCAGGATCGGCAGGACCACGCTGGGAATCGTCAGCAGTGCGGGCAGGAAGGTGAGCATCACCAGCACCGCGGCGACGATCCCGATCGCCGCCACCGGTCCGGTCGATTTGTTGGAGTTCAGTTCGCTGAGCAACAGGCATAGCAAACCGATCGAGGTCGTGGCGCCCGAGGCCACGATCGGCTCGACGGTGCCGCGAAGGGCTCGACGGATCGCGAGCGTGTGCTCGCGGTGATGGTGCAGTTCCTCCCGATAGCGACTGACCAGCAATAGCGAGTAGTCGGTTCCGGCTCCGAACACCAGGACCGTGAGGATGCCTTGGCTTTGCCCGTTCAGGACCAGGACGTCGTTGTCGGCGAGTACGTAGACGAAAGCGCTCGCGGTCGATAAGGCGATACCGGCGGCGATGAGTGGAATGAGCCATAGGAACGGACTTCGGTACACGAAGATCAAGATCACCGCGACCACGAGAGCCGTAGCGATGAGCAAGGTGGTGTCGATCGCACCGAATACTTCGATCAGGTCCGCGAGGAATCCACCCGGACCCGTGACGTTCACCTGCAACTGCGGATAGTCGGCGGCCTGGGCGCGGATCGCATCCACGATGCCGAGGAAGGCGATCTCGCCGTTGTCCAGCGTGACCGAACCGCGGTCCCCGTTGACCGGGACGTTGATCAGGACGGCGTTGCCGTCGGCCGATGGGATCGGTACGAGCGGCTGGGGATCGAGGTATGCCTCGACTCGTTCGCCGTCCTCGACCTGCAGGTTCGGGATCTGCTCCAGCAGGGCACCGATGCTTTGTTGATCCGAAGCGGTGAGTTGGCCGCCGTCCGGCTTGGACACCACGACCAGCAGCGGGATGGCGCTGCTGTCGGCGAATTCGGCCTGCTCGTCGGAGACCAGCGTGGATTCCGCCGATGCCGGAAGGAATGCCGCGTTGTCGTTCTCTTGCACCTGGGACAACTGGCCGGCCAGCGGACCCGCCCAACTGGAGACCAGGAGCCAGCCGATGGCCACGGCGATGGCGATCCACACGCCCTTGCGTGCCGAGGAGGTGCGGTCCGGTGGGTTGGCGGAGGGGGATTCGGGTGCCCGAGTGATCACAGGGCCATATTTCCCGACGGTGCGTCGGAGCGCTACTTCGACCCCGGATGATCGTTAGCGTGCGCGCATGGACGAGGTGCGCATCATCCGCGGGGTGTTGGCCGCAGGAGCGCTCGTCTTCGCAGTTTCCGCGATCGCGTTGCTGGTGGCGCCGGGATGGTTCGGCGAACTGCTCGGGCTGCGGCCCTCGGTCGAAGGGGAGTGGGCGCTGCGCATGCTCGGCGCGGCCCTGGTGGCGCTATCCGGTCAGATGTGGCTGGTGCGGCGCGGTGATCGCGCTGCGGTGCGCGGCGCTGCGGCGGTGATGCTCCTCGGCGGTGGCTTGATGACGCTGCTGACGGTGTTCCTACCGGCCGACGACGGCTGGACGCTGTTCCGGTGGTTGTACCTGCTCTTCGGCTCGACCTTCATGATCGCCTACGCCGGCCTCCTGTACTGGGCCCTCCGCGACAAACCGTGACGCTTTTTCCCACACTCCGGGAAAGTGGCCGTCAATCACCCAGGATTGCTGGATTCAGCGGCTTTATTCCCACCTGGGAATAAAGCCGCTGCCGCCAGCCATCCTGGGAAGACGGCCGTCACTTTCCCGGAGTGTGGGAAAAAGCGCGCATGGCGGGGGTGGGGGCGGGGGCGTGCCAACGTGCGTGATCGCGTTCGCGCGAGCGGCCGTAGGCTGTGCGTTTGTGTCTGTGATCGTCCAGAAGTACGGCGGCTCCTCCGTCGCTGACGCCACCAGTGTGAAGCGGGTGGCGCGGCGCATCGTGGACACCAAGAAGGCCGGGCACGACGTCGTGGTGGTGGTCTCCGCCATGGGCGACACCACCGATGAGCTCCTCGATCTCGCCAAGGAAGTCTCCCCGCTGCCCCCGGGCCGGGAACTCGACATGCTGCTCACCGCCGGTGAGCGGATCTCCATGGCGGTGCTCGCGATGGCCATCCACGATCTCGGTGCCGAGGCCCGCAGCTACACCGGATCCCAGGCCGGGCTCATCACCGATTCCGCACACGGTGCCGCGCGCATCATCGATGTCACGCCCGGTCGGATCACCCAGGCGATCGGGGAGGGCGCGATCCCGATCGTGGCCGGCTTCCAAGGTGTAGCGCAGGACTCCAAGGACATCACCACGCTCGGTCGGGGCGGTTCGGATACGACCGCCGTCGCCCTGGCAGCTGCGTTGAACGCCGACGTCTGCGAGATCTACACCGATGTGGATGGTGTATTCAGCACCGATCCACGAGTCGTCGCGGCAGCGCGGCAGGTGCCGTTCGTCACCTACGAGGAGATGCTCGAGCTCGCTGCGGTCGGGGCGAAAGTGCTGCATTTGCGCTGCGTGGAATACGCGCGCCGATTCGAAGTCCCGATCCACGTTCGCTCGTCGTTCTCCACTAAGGAGGGCACGTGGGTGATGTCACCCGAGGCGATCAGCCGCGCTATCGAAGAAGGAAGAGTCATGGAGCAACCGATCATCTCCGGTGTCGCTGCCGATGTGAACGACGCCAAGGTCACGGTGGTGGGAGTCCCCGACAAGCCGGGCCAGGCTGCGGCGATCTTCCGCGCACTAGCCGACTCCAGCATCAACGTCGACATGATCGTGCAGAACGTCTCGGCAGCTTCCACGGGCCGAACGGACGTCACTTTCACCTGCCCGCAGGGCTCGGTGCAGCAAGCCATGGAGGCGATCAACGCCCGGCGCGATGCGATCGAGTTCGAATCGCTCACCGTCGACGAGCAGATCGCCAAGGTCTCCCTCGTCGGAGCCGGCATGCGTTCGCACCCGGGTGTCTCGGCCGACTTCTTCAATGCGCTCGCCGAGGGTGGGATCAACGTGGAGATGATCTCGACTTCGGAGATCCGCATCTCGGTGGTGACCCGGGTCGATGACTCCAAGGCGGCCGTCCAGGCGTTGCACACGGCATTCGGGCTCGACGCCGACGGCGAGGCCGTTGTCTATGCAGGAACAGGTCGATGAGCATCGATTCGACCGGCGTGAGAGTCGCGATCGTCGGCGCCACCGGTCAGGTCGGTGGTGTCATGCGCACGCTGCTGGCCGAACGCGGCTTCCCGGTGAGCTCACTTCGGTACATCGCCAGCGCGCGCTCCGCGGGCACCACGCTCCCGTGGCAAGGCGAGGACATCGAGGTCGAGGACATCGCCACCGCGGATCTAGCCGGCATCGACATCGCGTTGTTCTCCGCCGGCGGATCGACGTCCAAGCAGTGGGCGCCGAAGTTCGCCGAAGCCGGCGCCGTAGTGGTCGATAACTCCTCGGCTTGGCGGATGGATGCGGATGTCCCGCTCGTGGTCAGCGAAGTCAATCCCAGTGCCATCGATGGGATGCGCAAGGGAATCATCGCCAACCCGAACTGCACCACTATGGCCGCGATGCCGGTGCTTCGACCACTGCACGACGACGCCGGCCTACGCCGGATGATCGCAACGAGCTACCAAGCGGTCTCCGGTAGCGGCCTTGCCGGAGTGGAGGAACTCGCCTCGCAGGTACACGCTGTTTCCGGCCAAGGGATCGAAGAGTTGACCTACTCCGGAGATGCCGTCGAATTCCCCGCGCCGAGCAAGTACGTCTACCCGATCGCATTCAACGTGGTGGCCCAGGCGGGAAACTTCGTCGACGACGGCTCCGGGGAGACCGACGAGGAGCAAAAGCTCCGGAACGAAACACGCAAGATCCTTTCCATACCGGACCTAGCCGTGAGCGGAACGTGTGTGCGGGTTCCGGTGTTCACCGGACACTCGCTGGCGATCAACGTCGAGTTCGCTGCCCCACTCAGCGTGGAAAGGGCAACCGAACTGCTGAGCGAGGCACCCGGCGTGGTCGTCACCGACGTGCCCTCACCGCTGATGGCCGCGGGTCGTGATCCGTCCTACGTCGGTCGTATCCGTCAAGATCCTTCGGTGCCCGAGGGTCGTGGACTCGCGCTCTTCGTCAGCGGTGACAACCTGCGCAAGGGCGCAGCGCTCAATGCCGTGCAGATCGCGGAGTTGCTGCTACCGCGCTTTCAGTAAGCCAGCACCTCGTAGTCGCGTGCGTAGATCTCGCGAACCTTCGCTCGCAGCTCCGGTGTGTAGTACTCATCGACCTTCGCCGAAGCGCCGGTGGAGTTCTTGCAGTAGAAGGTCTCCCGCAGATCCGTCATGCCGGTGAGTTCGCCCACCCGATCCCACGACGCATCCAATTCCTCCAAGTGGATTGCGTTGTCGTAGTTCACTATCCCCCAACCGAGATGATCGGCCTGTCTGCGCCAGTGCGGGTCCTGCTCGCGCGATGGCTGCTCACCGATCACATCCAGGAACTGAGAGAAAGTGATCTGCGATGCAGGCAGCCCCAGGGCCGCGACGATCGACTCGCTTTGTTTCAAGCCCTGACCGATCTTCTCCAGATACGCCGAAAGCACCCGCGATGCCGGATCGCGCACCACGGTGAATCGCCGGTAGGCAGATGAGGTGAATACCTCCTCGAGCAGGTCCGAGGGCAACTGGAACGGCTTGACGAAGGGCGTCGCGTTGATGCGGTTGTGCGGGGCCTCCTGCACACGCTGCACGAGTCCGGGTCCCTTGCGGGCCGCCTCGAGGCCGCCCAGCGTCGCCTTCATGGTGCCGCAGCCGGCCTTGGGTACTTCCACGTACACGTACCCGTGCACCAGCGAGATGTGCGTGTGCATGTTCACCGAGCGCCAGCCCATGGTCTTCACGTACTCGCGGGTGGTGGGCCCGAGGTCCGAGCGCGCGGGACGCAGGTCGGGAACGCTCACCGGGCCTCCTCGTTATGACGATGGGGCAAGAGCCAAGGCTCTTGCCCCATCAGAGTCGGGGTGGCGGGATTTGAACCCACGACCTCTTCGTCCCGAACGAAGCGCGCTACCAAGCTGCGCCACACCCCGAGTGCCCGATGA
>CAJXNV010000064.1 GCA_913057155.1 uncultured Actinomycetes bacterium
GTAGGAACGGTCATGTAGTGGGGAATCCGATGCGTCGTAGTTCGATCCAGCGGTCGCTGGGCCCCACAAGCGTACGGGAGGCACCCGACTTCCCCGCACGAGGGGCGGGTACTGGTGGCCCGTACTAGTGACCCGCGGTCTGCCAGTCGCCGCCCACGCCCACCGAGACCTCCAGCGGCACCCGGAGGTCGGCGGCCTGGCCCATCTGGCTACGCAGGATCTCCTCTACCTGGGCCTGCTCGCCGGCAGCCACCTCGACCACCAGTTCGTCGTGGACCTGCAGCAGCAACCTGCTGGACAGCCCGGCTTCGGCGAGCGCTCGATCCACCCCGAGCATGGCGACCTTCACGATGTCGGCCGCCGTGCCCTGGATCGGGGCATTCAGCGCCATGCGCTCGGCCATCTCCCGACGCTGCCGGTTATCGTGCGCGAGATCGGGCAGGTAACGGCGCCGCCCGAGCATCGTCTCGGTGTACCCGCGCCCCCGCGCTTGCTCGACCACTCCGGATAGGTAGTCGCGCACTCCCCCGAACCGGGTGAAGTAGTCATCCATCAAGCCCTGCGCCTCCGCGGGTGTGATGTGCAGTTGCTGGGACAGGCCGTAGGCGGACAACCCGTAGGCGAGTCCGTAGCTCATCGCCTTGATGCGGCGACGCATCTCGGCATCCACGTCCGATTCCGCGACGTCGAACACCTTCGCCGCCACCGTCGAGTGCAGGTCCTCGCCCTCGCTGAACGCTTCGATGAGGCCGTCGTCGCCGGAGGCATGGGCCATGATGCGCATCTCGATCTGGCTGTAATCGGCCGTCATCAACGTCTCGTAGCCCGCACCGACCACGAAGCAGGCCCGGATCCGGCGGCCGGCCTCGGTG
Source organism: uncultured Actinomycetes bacterium (assembly GCA_913057155.1). Taxonomy (GTDB): domain Bacteria; phylum Actinomycetota; class Actinomycetes; order S36-B12; family S36-B12; genus S36-B12. Next base: position 873 of record CAJXNV010000064.1, read on the forward strand.
CGGATCGGGATGTTCTGCAAGTTGGGGTCGGCCGAGGACAGACGTCCGGTGGCGGCGGCCATCTGCTTGAAGGTCGTGTGGATCCTCGACTCGTCGTCCGCGAGCGGCAACAGCCCCTCGACCGTCTGCCGCAGCTTCGAGACGTCCCGCCAGGCGAGCAGTTGCTCCAAGAGCGGATCCTCGGTGGTGGCGTAGAGGTTCTGCAACGCTTCGGCGTCGGTCGTGTAGCCGGTCTTGATCTTCTTGGTCTTCGGCAGTCCCCGCTCGACGAACAGCACCTCCTGCAGTTGCTTGGGGGAACCGAGGTTGAATCCGCGGCCCACGATCTCGTGCGCGCGTTCCTCGGCCACCCGCATCTGCGAGGAGAACTCCTCGGACAGTGCCCGCAAGCCCTCGGTGTCCACCGCGATGCCCGCGTACTCCATCCTCGCCAGCAACCCGGCGAGCGGTACTTCCATCTGCGCCAGCAGCGGCGACAGTTCCTCCCCGGCGAGCTTGTCGTCCAGCAGCCGTGCGAGCTGGTGCACGGCCTGCGCTTCGCGTCCGAGCGTGGTGAGGCCTTGCGCTGGATCGGCGTCGAGTTGGAGTTGCTCCTGCTCACCCGCGGCGGACTCCTCCAGTGAGCGACCCAGATAGCGCTGCACGACATCGCCGAGCGCGTACGTCCGGGCACCGGGAGCGTCGAGGTAGGCCGCGAGGGCGGTATCGATCCGCACGCCCCCGACGATCGTGGGCGGTCCCTGCTCGGTGAGCACCGCGAGGTCCGGGCCCTTCACATCGTGGACGTCCACCGCGATGGATTCGTCGCTGAGCCACTCCAGCGCCGCCGTTCGATCGTCGTCGTCCTCCAGCGCGCAGGCGAGCACGCGTTCGTCGTCGCACACCGCGATCGCCTCGAGCCGTCCGCGGCCAGCGCCCCACGAACCGGCGCACGCCACCGCCGCGGATGCCACGCCGGCAAGCGCCTCCCGCAAGCCACCCGCCGGCACGATCGTGGTCTCCCGATCCGCTTCGGCGGAATGCAGTTGTTCTGGGGCGGATTCACCGCCGACTGCGCCACCCACCGCATGGGGCAACGCCTGCACGCGCGAGCGCAGGGCCGAGAACTGCAGGGCCTCGAAGACCTCCTCGACGTCCGAACGCGACCACTGCGACCACGCGGTGTCCGCGACCTGTAACTCCAGCGGTACGTCGCGCACCAACTCGGTCAACTCCCGATTCAGCAGCACCTGCGATACCGCCTCGCGCAGTGCATCGCCGACCTTGCCGCCCACTTCGTCGACGTGCTCGACCAAGCCAGCGAGATCGCCGTAGGCGGTCAGCCACTTGACCGCGGTCTTCTCCCCTACCCCCGGGATGCCCGGCAGGTTGTCGCTGGGGTCACCACGCAGGGCCGCGAAGTCCGGATACTGCGCCGGTGTCAGGCCGTACTTGTCCTCGATCGCCTCCGGAGTCATCGTCGCGAGGTCGGAGACGCCCTTCTTCGGGTACAACACCGTTACCTGCTCGTCGACTAGTTGGAACGTGTCGCGGTCACCACTGACGATCTCGACCTCGAGACCCTCGTTCGCGCCCTTCGTGGTGAGGGTGGCGATGACGTCGTCCGCTTCGAAGCCCGGCATCTCCACGGTGGTGATGCCCAACGCCGTCACCACCTGCTTGATCAGATCGACCTGCCCCTTGAACTCCGGCGGGGAAGCCGACCGCGTGGCCTTGTAGTCCGAGAAGCGTTCGGTGCGAAAACTCTGACGCGAGACATCGAATGCGACGGCAACGTGCGTGGGGCTCTCATCGCGCAGCAGGTTCACCAGCATCGAGGTGAACCCGTAGACGGCGTTCGTCGGCTGCCCGGTGGTGGTGGAGAAGTTCTCCACGGGCAGTGCATAGAACGCCCGGTAGGCCAGCGAGTGCCCGTCGAGCAGGAGCAACTTCCCGCGGTCGGCCATCACCCGATCCTAGGCACTCGGATCCAGGCATCCCAACCGTCCAATGGCCCTACGCTCGGGGCATGCAATCCGACGCGATCCCCGAACAGATCCCCGAGCAGTTGGCGGCCTTCGGCATGGGCGCCCTCGCCGAGAAGATGGGCATCGAGTTGCGCTCGGCCAGCGCCGAGCGCGTCGTCGGCACCATGCCCGTCGCCGGCAACACCCAGCCCTACGGACTCCTGCACGGGGGTGCGAGCGCCGTCCTCGCCGAATCCCTCGGCTCGGTACACGCCGCCTTGAACGCCGGCCCGGAGAACGTCGTCGTCGGTCTGGATCTCAACTGCACCCACCATCGCGGGCTAACCGACGGCGTGGTGACCGGCGAGGCGACGACCCTTTCCGCCGGGCGCACGATCGTCGCCACCGAGATCCGCATCACCGACGAGCAGGGGCGCCCGGTTTGCACCGCGCGCTTGACCTGCCTGGTCCGCCCGAACACGAAGTCGTAACGATTTGCCCAATGCAGCGATCTGGCCACGCACGGGGGAACATCACGGCTAGGGTTCCGTGAATTCGTTTACACCGACGATGCTTCCGGCCTGCCCCGCGTCGGCTGGGATCACCACCACGGGAGGTTCGCTTCGTGGCTAGCCGCGCTCGCGCCGCAGGACTCGCGGGTCTGCTAGCGCTCGTCGCGCTCTTCGCCGGAGCGATCCTCGGACCTTCCGCGGCCCTGGCGGCCGACACCACGCTGGTCGGCAACCTCACCGCTCCCGATGGCACCCCGGTCGAGGGCGTCGTCATCTCGGTGAGCACCGAGGACGGCTTCGCCGAGAGCGGCACCACGGACGCGGCCGGGGACTTCGTCGTGCCACTGCCCGGTGGCGGCACGTATCAAATCGAGATCGACACGACCACGCTTCCCGACGGCATCGCATTGGAGAAACCCGAGGACGCCAGCCGGTCCCTGCTGGTCCTCGGCGGTGAGAAACGCATCCTCACCAAGCTCGTCGAGGGTGAAGGTGGCGGCGGCGGTGGCGGCGGATTCATCGACGTCACGGGCGATCAGTTCATCCAGTTGCTCTTCGACGGCGTGCTGTTCGGCGTGATGATCGCCCTCGGTGCCCTGGGCCTGAACCTGGTATTCGGCACCACGGGCCTGACCAACTTCTCGCACGGCGATCTGCTCACCCTGGGAGCCTTCACCGCCCTGCTGCTCAACGAAGCCGGGCTGCACATCATCATCGCCGGGCCGATCGCCATCGTGATCGCCGCGATCTTGTTCGGGTGGGGGCAGAACAAGGTGCTGTGGCGCCCATTGCGTCGCCGCAAGACCGGCCTGATCGCCATGATGATCATCTCCATCGGTCTGGCCATCGTGATCCGCTACGGCGTGGCCCTGTTCTTCGGCAACGGACCGAGCAACTACAACCAGTACGCCGGCCAACCGGGAATCGACATCGGTCCCGTCAGCACCACCCCGAAGGCACTGATCCTCGCGGGGCTGGCCGTCATCGCCTTGACCGTGACCGTCATCTGGGTGCAGCGCTCGCGCATCGGCAAGGCCACCCGCGCCGTCTCGGACAATCCGGCCCTGGCATCGGCCACCGGCATCGACGTCGAGCGGGTCATCGCCGTGGTGTGGACCGTTGCCGCCGGGCTCGCCGCATTCGGTGGCGTCTACCTCGGCTTGACCCAGGACAACATCTGGAACATGGGCCAGCGCGTGCTGTTGATCATCTTCGCCTCGGTCATCCTCGGTGGCCTAGGCACCGTGTACGGCGCGATCGTCGGTGCCCTCGTCGTCGGCGTGTTCATCCAGTTGACGTCGCTGGTCATCCCGACCGAGATGAAGACCGTAGGCGCGCTGTTCGTGATGATCGTGATCTTGATGATCCGGCCGCAAGGCATCCTCGGTAGACGAGAGCGGGTGGGTTGACATGGATTGGAGTTTCGTCCTCACGCAGACCCTCACCCAGGCCATCGGCATCCAGGCGATCATCTACTGCCTGGCCGCCATCGGCCTCAACGTCCAGTTCGGCTACACCGGCCTGTTGAACTTCGGGCAGGTCGCCTTCGTGGCAGCCGGCTCGTACGCGGTGGGCGTCATCGTGCTCACCTTCGATCTGAGCCTGTGGCTGGCGATCTTGGTCGGCATCGTCGTGGCCACCATCATCGCGTTGCTGTTGGGTATCCCGACTCTGCGGCTGCGTGCCGACTACCTGGCGATCGTGACCATCGCCTTCAGCGAACTCGTGCGCCTGACGGTGCGATCCATCGCTTTCCGGGACGTATTCGGCGGTGCCCAGGGCCTGAACGGCAAGCTCGGTCAGGACTTCCACGACACCAACCCGCTGCCCGCCGACTTCCAGAGCCTGCCGATCCTCAGTTGGACCCGGCAGGACCTGTGGGTGGTCATCGTCGGCTGGATCCTGGTCGCGTTCTTCACCTTCCTGGTCTGGATGCTCGTGCGCTCCCCCTGGGGTCGCATCGTGCGCGGTATCCGCGAGGACGAGAACGCCGTGGTCTCCCTCGGCAAGAACGTCTTCGCCTACAAACTGCAGGCCCTCATCCTCGGCGGCATCATCGGTGCCTTCGGCGGCATCGTGTGGGCCGTGGCGAAGCAATCCGTGCAACCGGACACCTTCCGGCCGGAATTCACCTTCTTCGCCTACACGATCCTGCTGCTCGGTGGTGCCGCGCGGGTCATGGGACCCGTGGTCGGTGCGATCTTGTTCTGGATCGTGCTGGCCGGCACCGGTGAGTTCCTCGGTCAGGCCATCCAGGCCGGCTGGATCGACTTCCTGCAGCCGACCGACGTCGGCAATATCCGCTTCGTGCTCATGGGTTCGGGACTGATCGCCTTGATGGTCTTCCGCCCGCAGGGCATATTCGGAGACAGAAGGGAGTTGGCGCTCGATGCCAAGTAACGACACTGTCCCCGGAGCCCAAGGCGAAGCCGCACGGGCGGCCCTGGCGAACGTCGAGGCGCGTCCGGGCGCCCCGAAGCCGGATCCGATCGTCATCGCCGACCATGTGCGTCGATCCTTCGGCGGCCTCACCGCCGTGAACGTCGAGCACGTGGAGATCCAGCGCGGCGCTATCACCGCGCTCATCGGGCCGAACGGTGCCGGCAAGACCACCTTCTTCAACCTCATCACCGGCTTCGACGACGCCGACGAAGGCAAGTGGTCCTTCAACGGTCGGCAGGTGGCCGGAATGGCGCCCTACCGGCTCGCCCGTATCGGCATGGTGCGCACCTTCCAGCTGACCAAGGCACTCAGCCGCATGACGGTCATGGACAACATGCGCCTTGGCGCCAAGGGTCAAACCGGTGAACGCTTCTTCGCGGCGATCTTCCCGTTCCTGTGGAACGGCCAAGAGAAGTCGATCGCCGAGCGCGCCATGGGGCTGCTCGAGCGCTTCAACCTGCACGAGAAGGTCGACGATTTCGCCGGCTCGCTCTCCGGTGGCCAGCGCAAGTTGCTGGAGATGGCCCGGGCGCTGATGGCCAATCCCGAATTGATCATGCTCGATGAGCCGATGGCCGGGGTGAACCCGGCGCTGAAGCAGAGCCTGCTCGGACACATCAAGACGATGCGCGAAGAGGGCACCACCGTGTTGTTCGTGGAGCACGACATGGACATGGTGCACGACATCAGCGACTGGGTGATCGTCATGGCCCAAGGGTCCGTGATCGCCGAAGGGCCGCCCGATGCCGTCATGAAGGACCAGGCCGTCATCGACGCCTACCTCGGCGCGCACCACGATGCCCAATTGACCGAAACGGGCGAAGCCCTCACCGAGTCCGCCGACGGAGATCCGCGATGAACTACACCGAGCCCGCCGATCTCCCCGGTCCCGACGATCCGGACGACGCCCACGTCTTCGAGTCCGAGCTCGACGTCAACGCCGAGCAGCTGACGCAAAGCCACCACGCCGACGCCGAGCAGATCCACAAGTCCGAAGCCCTCGGTGCGCTCGTGCGGGCCGATGGCCTCTACGCCGGCTACTTCCCGGGTGTCAACATCCTCAACGGCTCCGACCTGTACGCCAAGGAAGGCGAACTGGTCGGGATCATCGGCCCGAACGGTGCGGGAAAGTCCACCCTGTTGAAGGCGATCTTCGGCCTGGTGCACGTCAACACCGGTGCGGTGCTGCTGCGCGATGAGGACATCACGAACCTGCGCGCCGACCAACTCGTGCGTCGCGGTGTCGGCTTCGTCCCGCAGACCAACAACGTCTTCCCCTCGCTGACCATCGAGGAGAACTTGGAGATGGGTGCCTACCAGGACCCCAAGTCCTTCCCGCAGCGCTTCGAGAAGGTCGTCGACCTCTTCCCGACCCTGGGCGATCGCCGCAAGCAGCGCGCCGGCTCGCTATCGGGTGGTGAGCGTCAGATGGTCGCGATGGGTCGTGCCCTGATGATGGAGCCGAGCGTCCTGCTGCTCGACGAGCCCAGCGCCGGCCTGTCCCCCGCCCTGCAGGACGAGGTATTCGTCCGCGTCCGGGAGATCAACAAGACCGGGGTGACCGTGATCATCGTCGAGCAGAACGCCCGACGCTGCCTGCAGATCGTCGACCGCGGGTACGTCCTCGACCAGGGCAAGAACGCCTACACCGGCACCGGCAAGGACCTCGCCAACGACCCCAAGGTCATCGAGCTCTACCTCGGCACCCTCGCCCAGGCCTAACCCCCTCCCCGCGAACTTGCTGTGTGGGAGCGCGAACTTGCTGTGTGGGGGCGCGAACTTGCTGTGTGGGGGCGCGAACTTGCTGTGTGGGGGCGCGAACTTGCTGTGTGGGGGCGCGAACTTGCGCCCGCACGCTGGTTTTGTTCCCTCGTCCCGACGCGGTAGACAACTAGCGGCCGGCGAGGGCGGTCCTGGCACCCAAGGCGATGAGGACCGATCCACTCGCGTACTCCAACCCTGCCCGGACTGACGTTCGCTTGAACCACGTACTGAACAGCCCCACGCTCGCCGCTAGTCCTAGGTACAGCAGCGTTTCCACCATGATCTGGATGAGCCCCAACCCAAGGCTCCACAACAGGACCGGGCCACTGGCCGGAATGAACTGCGGGTAGAGAGCCAAGACGAGGAGGGCAGCCTTCGGGTTCGCCAATTGAATTCCCAGCGCATGCAGGAAAGTCCATGATCCGCCCCGAATTTGCTCGCGAATCTCCGCATCTACTCGCGTTACGCGTCGTCCACGGATGATCGCTCGGACCCCCAAATAGACGAGCAGCCCGGCCCCGCCGATCTTCAACACCCAGTACGCAACTTCCGAAGCGGCAACAAGTGCAGCCATCCCCGTTCCAGCAGCAACGGCCCAGAACAGCAGGCCCACTTCGATGCCCAGAACCGTCGGGATGGTTCGACGGAAGCCTGCAAGCCCTGCTCGTTGCAGGATCAGCGCCATGGCCGGTCCAGGGGTGGCAGCCATCAAGACGATCGCAATCACGAAGGCCAGGAGAGCTTCCAAAGACACGGAGGAACCCTAGACGCTCACCACCTATGCCTACCGAACGAGCATCGATAAGCAATCTCCGACCGCAGTTGACTGAGAATGGCAGTTGGGTCGAATAGATCATCCTTCGTCGCGACGATCACTTTCCATCCCATCGCCTCTACCTCGCGCCGCCGCTGCGCATCGTGCTGCTGGGTGTCGACATGCCATTCACCATCGAACTCAAGAGCGATCCGAAGCCCGCGGTAGGCGAGATCGAGACGCACGACACGTGGACCCGGTAGAACGATTTCCGGGTTGATATCGGGTTCAGGCAATTGGGCGGCCACAATGTGCCAGCGCAGCCGGGATTCCTGACCGGACTCGGCTCCTATCCGGATCCAGGGCAGGACCTCTCGAGCCCGCACCACTCCGCGGCGCTTACGAGCCCAAGTGACAATCGAATTGACTTCATCCAGCGTGAGCAATCCCTGACCCAAGGCCCAATCTCCCATGGCTAGCAAATGGTCAGGAGGTACCAACGCCGCGCAATCCACCCATGTCCGTGCTGGTGTGGTGATGACTAGCGAATCGTGCATCACACAATGACTCGCTGGAATATCAATCGAATGGCCATCGACTTTCGGGCGTCGTATCGGGGTAGCAGCGCCGCGCCTACTCAATGAGACAGGGCCGACCTTGAGGACCTGGGCAACAGATGGTGGCAAAGGCATTCCCCAAATCGCCGCGGCACTCAGCCCTACGACGACGGAGTCCTCCGGTACACCAAGGAGCGCAGTCTGAGCCCGCTCCTGTGCATCACTGACGCTGACGAAGTGCTCTGCAATATCCCTGGCCATGCCCCGAGCCTCCGATGAAGCAACACATCACACCAAGTCCCGCTAGTTGACTTGTGGATCCGGATCCACAAACCAGACGCCTTGTGGACAACGCGCAAGTTCGCCGCTGCAGGGAGCAAGTTCGCGGCCCCAGGGAGCAAGTTCGCCGCTGCAGGGAGCAAGTTCGCGGCCCCAGAGAGCAAGTTCGCGGCCCCAGAGAGCAAGTTCGCCGCTGCAGGGCGCAAGTTCGCGGGGAGGGGGGGAAGACGTGGGGCCCTGCTTCCCGGTTGGGAAGCAGGGCCCCACGTGGTGTGCGGCTATGCGTGCCTTACGGCAGCGGCACGTCCGCGGTCACCTTGCCGATCTCATCGAACTCGGTGTTCGAGGTGTACTCGTT
>CAJXNV010000065.1 GCA_913057155.1 uncultured Actinomycetes bacterium
GTGCGCACTTTCACCTTGCGACCCTGGGGTGCATCGATCTGAGCTGTCTGACGGATCCGCGGCCGGACCTGCACCGGACTTGCCGGCTCCACGGGCACACCTGCATCCGCAGGTGGTCCCACCGGAGCAGCGGGATCGGTCGAAGTGCCCGAACCAGGTGCGGGCGCCGGTGCCGGAGGGGCAGGTGCCGGTGCCGGAGGCTCCGGGGTCGGTTCCGGGGTCGGTTCCGGGGTGGGCTCCGGAGTCGGCGGCGGATCCTCGCCACCGGTGAGGCCCACATCGATGTAGGAGAGGTTCTGCTCCCCCACAATCACCGCGGTGTTCCCTCCGCCTTCACCACCTTGGCGTTCCATCGCCGCAGAGCGGATCGCGAGTTCATCACCGCCCGCTTCTTCAACGGATTGCCGGATCTCCGCATTCGCGAGGGACGTACCCGTTCCGGGGAAGCTTCCTGTCGGCCCATCCAAGCTGAAGGTGATTCGGTACTCGCCGTTGAACAGGCCATCGGTCTGCCAGTTGAACCCGAAGATGACCTTGCCGGAGACGTTGATCTCCGCGCCGTAATTGCCTGGACCGTCACTGGTCTTCTCGTGCACCGCGCCGTTGAAGACCGGATCGGCCACCCCTTGACCCACCCATCGACGCTGGGTTGCATCCCAAGTTGGGTCGGCACCATCGTCGATGCGTTGAATCGTGAGCCTCGCGCCGGCGGTGTAGACGAGTGCCTCCGAGCTCTCGTACTCGATCAACGAGGTTCCACCGCCGTTCTCACCGTCAGCGGCAGGCCCCGATTCGACTTGGGCGCCCCAGATCTCACCCGGGCCGCGACCGTCCACATGGCACATCAGGTAGCCGATCATCGGCTCGGCTGTGCGGTCGGCATACAGGGCAGTCTCGACGCGAACCGGATTGCCAACGGTCCAGTCCTTGACTTCGATGTTGTCGCCCCAATCCAGGCTGCTCACCGAATTGCCGGGAAGGACCAAGTTCTCGGCCTGCCACAGGTTGTTCTCGTCCTTTTGGATGGCAGCCTCGGCGCTCGCACCCGGGGTTTCGTCGGAACATTCCATCAATTCGCCGGCAACGGTCGTCTCCAGCATCGTGCCTTGCAGCGGTAGGACGTAGTCCGCCTCGGACCACAGCACCGGGAAGGCCAGGTTGTTGCCGGCCCCGCCGTCGTCCTCGGCAGCGGATCCGAGGGGAGCCATGGCAAGGGAACCGGCGACCAGCCCGACCATCACCCCCAAGGCCGTTCCCGACCTGAATCTGTGTGAGTGCATCGTGGGTATTCCTCTCTGCTAACCCGTTCGATCTGACGGCTTCCATGCTTGGCCGAGTCGGCCGGAGATCGAGGCTCGAGAGACGGTCGGTAGCCCACAAGGACCGGTCAGGGGCGAAGTACGGTGGGGGCGTGCAACTGTTCCGCTCCCGGCCGTTCATGATCACGATCGTGATCTTCGTGATCATCGGATTCGTCGGTGCCGGTGCCGCCGCGCTCATCCCCGGGCGTGGCCCGGAACAACCCCAGAGCATCGACGCCGAGGCCGTCTGGGCCAGCGAACCGGAAGACGTGAAGACCGAGGTGTGCCGGCAGTTCCGCGCGAACCCACAGGGCTATTTGCTGCTGATGGAACAGACCTGGCTGCAAGAGGGCCTACTGGATCAGGCCTCGTTCGATGAGTTGGTCGACGTGATCGCCACCGATTGCCGCATCAACTACTAGGACGAACGCGAACGCCGTGCACCTGGAGTACATCACCGATCCGACCGACGAGCGCATCCTCGGATATCGGGATCTGACCGATGTGGCGTTGAGAACCCGCATCGAGCCGGAGACCGGGGTCTTCATCGCCGAGAGCGCGGCGGTCATCGAGCGGGCGATCGCAGCTGGATACCAACCGGTCTCGGTTCTCACGGAAGACAAATGGCTGGAGCGGATGCAACCGATCCTGCGCACGATGCAGGACGTACCGGTCTTCGTCGGTGATCGACGGTTGTTGGAGGAGATCACCGGCTTCCACGTTCACCGCGGTGCCCTGGCACTCATGAAGCGTCCTCGGCTACCGAGTATCGAACAGGTCATGCAAGGCGCCTCGCGGTTGATCATCGCCGAGGACATCGTCGATCACACGAACGTAGGAGCGATCATCCGTTCCGCCGCCGGTCTGGGCTTCGATGGTCTTCTGGTCTCCCCGCGGTGCGCCGACCCGCTGTACCGGCGAAGCGTGCGGGTGTCGATGGGCACGGTCTTCGATCTGCCGTGGACTCGGTTGACGACCTGGCCGGGTGATCTGGAGCACCTGCGGGCCGCGGGATTCACCATCGCGGCGATCACGCCCGATGCCGGAGCCGTTGCGATCGACACCTTCAATACGCCCGAACGGCTTGCCATCATCGTGGGCACCGAGGGCGATGGACTCACCACTTTCGCCCTCGATCAGGCCGACGTCCGACTCCGTATTCCCATGGAGCGAGGCGTCGACTCCTTGAACGTGGCTGCTGCCGCTGCGGTGGTCTGCTGGCAACTGCGTCCAAGTGGCGAGTCGGCGTCGCAAGGAGGAGACTCTCGGCTGTGAGTCAGCTCCAGCAAGCACCCCGGACTCGCATCATCACCGTTTCGAACGCGACCGTCGTCCTGAATATCGGAATGATCGCCGTGGGCGTGGCGGTTCTCATCAGCCTGCTGTCTCGGACGACCGCGGCGAGCACCTCGGTTGGGCCGATACCCATCATCGTCGCCCTCGTCGCCTTGATGGTCGGGATACCGCACGGCGCTGTCGACAACCTCACCTTGCAGCGATCCTTGACCCGAAGCCAGAAGCTCTGGGGCGCGGCCGCGTACGTTGCCGTCGCAGCGATCGCCGCGCTCGCCATCGTCACGTGGCCGGGGATCTCTTTCGTCGTCGTCATAGCGATGACGGTGTGGCATTTCGGCACCGGAGATGTCGAAGCGACACGGGAACTGCGTGGCCTTGCTCCCGTTACCGGTATCGCGCGCGTGTTCTACGCGCTAGCCCTCGGTAGCGCACCGGTTCTGCTGCCGCTTTCCTCTCCTGCGGCCGTCGGAACGCTCACCGCCATCGAACCCGGACTCGCGCTGGTAATGAGCGAACCGGTGATTGTGGCAACCCGCATAACGGTCCTTACCTTGATCGTCGTCACACTCTTGTGGCTGATCCAGCGCGGCGACGTGCGTGGAGCGATCGAACTCTTCGCTTTGGCCGTTCTCGGTTTCGTTGCCTCTCCCCTTGTGGCGTTCGCCGTCTACTTCGGCTTCTGGCACGCACTCCGGCACACCGCACGCCTCGCGCAGGTCACCTACGGCACGATCACGCCCCGAACTTTGCTGGGTGTTTCGAAGGGCGGAATTCCTTCACTGATCGGTTTCGTGGTGGTCGTGATAGCCGCAGTCGCCTACTTCGGCCCTGGTTTCGCCATCGGTCCAGCACTGTGGATCGGGCTTGCCATCGTGTGGGGACTGACCGTTCCGCACATGATCATGGTCTCGCGCTTCGATGCTCGCATGCGCGCTTTGCAGTGTTGATCACTCCTCGACTTTCTCCATGCGTCGTGGGAAGTAGCGCCAAGCAAGCAGCGCGCCTAAGAAGGTAACGACCGCTCCCGCTGTCAGCGCCCAACCCATTCCCGAGACGAAGGCTTGCGAGACGACTAAGCGGGCAGGATCGCCAAGCCCTTCGGGTAGTTGCCCGATCAGCACCATGGCCGAAGCGAGGGATTCGCGCACCGTTTCGAGAACGGAGTCGGGTAGTTCCGTCGCGATCTGACCGGCCGAGGACACCGCTTCATCGATCCTGGCCCGGTAGAAGAAGGCGAGGATGCCGCCCAGGATGGCCACCCCGAAGGAGCCACCCAACTCCGAGACCGCATCGTTGACCGCCGACCCCATCCCCGAGCGCTCTCGGGGCACTTGGGAAAGCACTGCGTTAGTCGCCTGCGGGAGGACCAAACCCATCCCTACACCGGTAACGCCCAACGCGAGGCCGACATAGGGGTACGTGGTCATCGGTTGCACGAAGGCCATCGCGGACAGTCCAGCGGTGACGGTCAGCACCCCGACCACAACCACATTGCGTGCACCCCGACGTTCGGCGAGCCGTGGACTAACCAGCGACGCGACCAACAGGCCCCCTGCCCCGGGGAGCATGCTCACCCCCGATTGCAGTGGCGTCATGCCCTGCACCAACTGCAAGAACTGCGGCAGGAAGAACAAGGCCCCCATCAACGCGAAGTACACGAGTCCGACGAGCACCACCGCCACTGCGAACACGCGCTTGGCGAACAGTTCCATGGGCAACAGTGGCCGAGGTGCCCGCTTCTCCCACCACACGAACAGGGTCAACAACGCGACCGCGATGAACCCAGCCGCAACGGTCACGGCATTGATTCCCGAATCGGGGAGTTCGACGATGAAGGTGACGAGGGCGATCAATCCCAGGCTTGATAATCCGGCTCCGGCCAGGTCCAGTTTCGGTTTGCTCGCATCACGCGATTCGGGAACCACGGCGAGGGTGAGGCCGAGGACAACGAGGACCAAAGGTGGGTTGACCAGGAAAACCGAGTGCCAACTGAAGTGTTCGAGCAGCGCTCCACCCACTATCGGCCCGATCGCGACGCCGACACCGGCTACTGCCGCCCAGACGCCGATCGCCTGAGCCCGTTCAGCCGGTGCGGTGAAGGTCTGCACGAGGATTGACAGGGTCGAGGGCATGATGAACGCACCGCCGATCCCCATGACTGCGCGGGAGGCGATGAGCAGATCGACACTCGAGGATGCCCCTGCGGCAAGGGATCCGAGGCCGAAGATGATCAGGCCGATCAGCAGGATGCGCCTGCGTCCGAATCTGTCGCCGAGCCCTCCGGCGAGCAGCAGAGTTCCCGCGAAGAGCACCGAGTAGGCATCCACTACCCACTGCAGTTGGGTGCTGCTGGCCTTCAGGTCCTCTTGGAGACTCGGCAGCGCGACGTTGACGATCGTGTTGTCGAGGGAGATCAGCGCCAGGGCGAAGGACAAGATGGCCAGGATCGACCACTTGCTGGCTACCCGCACCAGCGCAGATTAGTTGCTAGCGACGCTTGGGAATGCGGATCGCGGATACCGGCTGGAAAGTTATGCGCGTGGTGGAGGAACGGCGATCGCGTTCATCGAATTCGATGAGCGTGGCTTGTAGACCATTCGACGCGATGCGAGCCACCGTCCGACGTGGCTCTCCCTCGACGGCCTGCGGATTCTCCGCCCGGATCTCCAAGGTCCCGTTCTCCAGGACCTGGGTCACGACTCCGGGAGCTTGATCGGTCCATGGCAACCACGGGTCGAAGCCCACCCGATCCTCCACTCCGGTGATGGGGTTGGGGTTGGATGCCGCACGGGTGCGCGTCCACTTCTTCAGCGGCGGGTCGCGGAAGTACTGGCGCTTGCCCGCAGTGATGATCTCGGAGATCTTCTTCATCCCCATGTTGCGGTTTCCCCGCCCGATGACCTGGGCGAAATCGTTGCAGTCGGCCACTCCGGCGGAGTCGATCCGGCAGTTCGAGCGCGTCTTGGGGCGCTTGCCCTTGCGCACGTACTTCATCGATGTGCCCGCTGCCCAATTACTCCACTGCGTAGCAGCGGCCTGGGGGTCTGCAGCAGCATTACCCAGCGCGGCAACCACGGGTGGGGGGACCGGGATGCCTTCCGCTGCCGCAGGCGCCGGCACGACTAGGGCCGCACCCACCATGAAGGCCGCCGCACCGGCCACGAGTCTGCGCTGCACGACATCGACGGTAACTACCAGCGCCGGGGCCTCGCAAATCCGCGGGTTGCAGGGCGATCGAGTCGCCGGGCCACTACCGTCGCCTTCGTGACTCTCTTCGGAAACGTCGACGCCGGAGTCCTGCGGGCGCTGCTGCGCACATTGCCTTCCGCGCTGCGGGCCAAGCCGTGCGAACTCGGGGACATCGAATGCCGGCGAGAGATGTCGGCGGCGATAAATGCTGATTTCGAACGACGCTTCGGCAAGGCCAGCGATGTCACGCTGAAGGACTACCGCATCGCCCGTCCGGACGGAAGTGACTTGCGTGTGCGGATCTATCGCAAGATCGGCAGCGAAGCTCGGGGAGCCCTGCTCTACGTCCACGGTGGCGGCATGATCGTCAGCAGCATCGAGGACTACGACGGTCGCTGCATGCATTACTGCACTAACACCGGGCTACCTGTCGTATCCGTCGACTACGAACTCGCGCCGGAGGCGCCCTACCCGGCACAGATCGATGATGCTCTCACCGCCCTCGCCTGGATGCACGAGAACGCCGACGAATACGGCTGGGATCCCCAGCGCATCGGTATCGGTGGCGACAGTGCCGGCGGTGGGCTCACTGCAGGAGCGGTGCTGAAGAACCGAGACACCACCGCGCTCCCCCTTGCCTGTCAGCTTCTCGTCTACCCCATGCTCGATGACCGGAACGTGGTTCCCGACTCCCGCTTTCCCAAGCAATTTCAAATCTGGACCTACGTCGACAACGAAACCGGATGGGATGCCTACCTTTCGGGCATCGCAGATCGAAGTGCGGTTCCCTCTTATGCAGCGCCAACCCGGGAAACTAATCTCGCCGGCCTACCCGCGACCTACATCGACACCGGAACTCTCGATATCTTCCACGATGAGGACATCGGCTACGCCAAAGCGATGATCACCGCGGGCGTGGATGTGGAAGGCCACGTGTGGAACGGCGCACCGCACGGCTTCGACTATTTCGCCCACAATTCATCGCTCGCGAAGCGAGCATGGGACTGCCGATTCGCGTTCCTGGTGGAACACCTGCAGTAGGGAAGAGCTACAGCTCCTCGCTTCCCACTCCGTGGTGAACCTTGAAGAAGTTGGTTGGATCGTATTTCCTCTTGATGCGTAGGAGACGCGGATAGTTCGATCCCCATTGCGCGTCCTGCCAGTCCTCCAAGAAGAAGTCCGCTTCGGTGGAGTACGAGCCAGCACCCGGAGTTGCATCCATGATGTAGCTCATCGCACGGTTGATGTCCCCACCGATTTCCCGAGCCACCTTTGCGCTGGGCTTGCGCCCCTCGACTCCCGGATACTTGTACTGCTGGGCCGAAGCCATGATGACAAGCGCAGCGGCTTCGAAGCATCCTGGGTGCAATGCCGTCTTCTCATCTCGTGCCCGTGCTTCGGGGTGCTCACCGGACAGACCCTTGTTCACCTGGAAGATGAATGGGCGCAGACGCGAAGCTCGGTAGAAGGCATCGGCGATGTCACCGGGGTTGCGGCGCATCAAGTCCGTGGAAATCCAGCGGGACTGGTAGCCGTTCCAAAAGGCCCCGAGTTCTCCTTGATTGCCGGTCCACCAGAACTGGTAGTCCGGTGCTTCGGGCCGGGGATCACGGGTGATGAAGTCCGGATCGACGCTATCCCAATAGTCCGGGTTCCACAGATTCTCGAAAGCCAGGAACTGGTACTGCGGATCGACTGTGAAGTCTTCCGGTCGCGCACGGAACTGACCCACGAATTGCTCGATAACCGCCTTGCCCTGCGCCTCGGGCATATCCAGGAATGCAAGGCGGAAGCCGAGCTCGTTATCGGGGCCGAAGGCGACCGATTCACCCCAATGCCAGTTGTCCAATCCGACCGGGTAGAACTCCACGAACCTTTCGATCAACTCCCGGTAGGCAGCATCGCTCGTGGCCTGGATGGATCCGGTGATGATGCCGACGGTCGAAGGAATGGGATGAGTGAGCAGGGTGACGCGGGAGACGATGCCGTAGGTGCCGCCGCCACCACCGCGCACTCCATAAAACAGGTCTGGCTCGGAGTATTCGTTGACAGTGCGAACTTTGCCATCGGCGGTGACGATCTCGGCCTGCACGATGCCACCGGACCCGGTCCCGTATCGCTTGGAGAAGGGGCCGAAGCCGCTGCCGAAAGTGAAGCCGCCGCACGCCCCCACGCTGGTGCAGCCACCACCGGCAACGAACCGGCCGGCGAGCGTTGCCGCACGGTAGGCCTCAAGCCACCTGGTACCGGCTTCCACGGTCATCGCGTGCACCGGTTCGGTCCCCGCGGGTGCACCCTGAGGAACGAAGGAATCGTGCATGGTGATCTCACGCATGTCGTGTGTCCACACCAGCAGCGAGTCCGGTGCCATGTTCCGACTCAAATAATCGTGTCCCGTTCCCTTGACGACGAGTTTGACGTTGTTATCCCGGGCGAAGTTGACTGCAGCCACGATGTCCGACGTCTGCTGCGCCCGCACTGCGTAGGGCGAAGCAGCAGCGGTCCAGGCCCCGTACCAGCCTGTGGACTGCAACGCTCCGGGCTGCTCTTCATTCCAGAACGGGTTCTTCAACAACTCGAAGGTCTCGGGGGTCGCGTCGATCCACGGGAGCGAGGTGGTGATGAGTCGACCTCCGACCTGCTTGTCAAGGGCGCGCCATTTGGCCCTGGACGGCCACGATGACGAGGCTCGTGTGAGGGGCTCGGCGGCGCGAGCCCCGGGCGCGATGAGCGCTCCAGCGGCGACGGCGGCGGTGGTTCCCAGGACTGCGCGGCGAGACAATTCGGTCATCCCCACACAGTAATTGGCGAGCCTTGGCGTGTACCGGATTCACGTATCTTGGAGGTCTTTCGCGCGCAAACTGTAGGGATAACCCGTCACTTAATCAGGCTAGCGCGCCTGCCGTCGGGCCCTGACGAAATCGGTGATCACGTAGTCCCCGAGCCGATCGCTCACCGGCGCCAGCACCTTGCCCCCATTACGACGGGCCATCTCATCGAGGAAGCGAGCGAGACGCGGATCATCTCCGAGCCGGAACCAGGAAATGGCCACCTTGCGCTTGGTCATCGCGTCCACCTGCGCCACGGTCTCGTTGATCGTCTCGCGGGTGGGCGGCCAGTCGAACCACCAGCCGCCGTCCGGACTCAGGTGTGCCGTTGGTTCGCCGTCGGTGACGACCATGACGATCCGCTGCGAGCCCGGGTGCTTGTCCAGGAAACGCCCCGCGAGCATCAATGCGTGCTGCAA
>CAJXNV010000066.1 GCA_913057155.1 uncultured Actinomycetes bacterium
GCCTGCTCGGATTCGCTCAACCACCTGGTCACGCCGGGAGTTTACGGGGCAATGGGCCGATCAGCCGTGATGCACGCTCGCGGCGGTCATATCCCAGAGGCGAACCCCGCCGATGACCCCGGCGCTGTTGGGGATGATGCGACCCTTCGGTCCTACGTCGGCGGGATCGAGATGCTTGGCGTTCCCACCACCCACGTACAGGTGGTCGAACACGATCATCTCGTCGAAGCACTCGATGGCCTCCCGCACCCGCTTGATCCACTTCTTCTTGCCGATCTTCTTGCGTTCGACGTTGCCGAGGGCGATATCGAAGGTCTGCCCATCCCGGAACGGACCGTGGGATAACTCCAGATGGGGAAGCAGGTGGCCGTCGTTGAACAGTGCCGTGCCCACACCGGTGCCCAGGGTGAGGACGAATTCCATGCCGGTTCCCTCGGCGACCGCGCAGCCTTGCATGTCGGCGTCGTTGACGACCAGCGTCGGAACGTCGAGCACGTGCGCGAGTGTGTGACCGAGATCGAAGCCGAACCACAGCGATGCCAGATGCGGGTCGGCAGGGGAGTCGTATGCGGTGCGCGACAGCGACGGCACCTCGATGACCCGTCCGTCGCGCACGAGGCCGGGGAAGCCGATGGAGGCCCGATGGGCGTGCGGTAGCCCAGCGACGAGATCGACGATGGTGGCCACGAGACGTTCGGGCGGACAGGGATAGGGGGTATCGGTACGGACCCGGTCTACTAGCAACGACCCGTGGGGATCGAGGACGGATGCCTTGACTCCGCTGCCACCGACATCGACCGCGAGCGTGCGAACGTCGTGCGGCCACACCAGGGTGTCGTGCTCGCGGGACATCGCTACGCCGCTCCTCCTGGCAAGGTCAGGATGTCAGCGCCGTCCTTCGTCACCACGATGGTGTGCTCGAACTGCGCCGTCCACTTGCGATCCTTCGTCACGACCGTCCATCCGTCATCCCAGATCTCGTAGTCGTAGGTGCCGAGGGTGAGCATGGGCTCGATGGTGAAGGTCATTCCCTCGCGCAGTTCGGTATCGGCCCGGGGGTCGTCGTAGTGCGGGACGACCAGTCCGCTGTGGAAGGAAGTGCTGATCCCGTGTCCGGTGAAATCGCGGACGACGCCGTAATCGAACCTCTTGGCGTAGCTCTCGATGACCCGACCGACCACGTTCAGCGGCCGTCCTGGCCGTACCGCCTTGATCGCGCGCATGGTCGCCTCGTGGGTTCGTTCCACGAGGTCGACGACGTCTTGGCGGACCTCGCCGACGCAGAAAGTGGCGTTGGTATCGCCGTGTACACCGCCGATGAACGCGGTGATGTCGATGTTGCAGATGTCCCCCTCGCGCAGCTCGGTGGAATCGGGGATGCCGTGGCAGATCACCTCGTTCAGGCTCGAGCACAGGGACTTGGGGAATCCCCGGTATCCGAGGGTCGATGGGTAGGCGCCGTGATCGCACAGGTACTCGTGCCCGATCCGGTCGAGTTCGTCGGTCGTGACGCCCGGGCGGATATTCGCGCCGACCTCGTGCAGGGCATCGGCCGCTATGCGACCGGCGATCCGCATCGCCTCGATCGTCTCGGTGCTTTGCACGTCGGTGCCACCGAATGGAGCGGGAGCCGGGCGGTCCACATACTCCGGACGCTCGATGGATTCGGGTACGAAGCGACGCGGGGAGATGGTGCCTGGTTCGAGTGGGGAGCGCAGTGAGGTACCTGTGGAGCCCATGGAGGCGAGTGTACGGACGCAGTAGGTTTGTGCACACGTTGACGACATCCGCGAAGGGACGTTCATGAGTTGGTACTACTGCCTCGAGCACCATGCCGTCGAGCCGGAGGAGGGCTGCGCGAACTCCGAGCGGATGGGCCCGTACGGAACCCGTGAAGAGGCCGAGCACGCATTGGAGTTGGCGGCGCAACGCACTGCGGAGTTCGATGCCGAAGACGAGGAAGACGACTAACCGGCATCTAGACATGCACGAGGGCCCGCACCGAATCGGTGCGGGCCCTCGTGGTGAAGAACGAAACTAGCGCCGACGTGCCGGTCGCTTCGCCGCCTTCTTGGCGGGCCGCTTGGCTGCCTTGCGCGGTGCGGCCTTCCTAGTGGCCTTCTTGGTGGCCTTCTTCGCGGTGCGCTTGGCGGGCCGCTTGGCTGCCTTCTTGGCTGTCCGCTTAGTGGCCTTCTTCGCGGTGCGCTTGGCGGGCCGCTTGGCTGCCTTCTTCGCTGTCCGCTTGGTGGCCTTCTTAGTGGCCTTCTTCGCCGTGCGCTTGGTTGCCTTCTTGGCTGTGCGCTTGGTTGTCTTCTTGGCTGCCTTGCGCGGTGCGGCCTTCTTCGCCGTGCGCTTGGTTGCCTTCTTCGCCGTGCGCTTGGTTGCCTTCTTGGCTGTGCGCTTGGTTGCCTTCTTGGCTGCCTTGCGAGGTGCCGCCTTCTTTGCCGGCGCCTTGCGAGCAGTCTTTCGTGCGACCGCCACGTTGCCTCCCGTGTCGTTGGCTCTGCACTTTTTGCAGAGTCACTGATGAAACTCTGACAGAGGTAGACAGCAAAGGCAAAGATGTCGGCGTCAATTCGTGACCTCGTGTCGCAATTGTGGTACGCGCGCGCGAACGGCAAGCGACGGTAGATGCATGCGTTGCGATGTCCGTGAGCAACGCTTGCGAGTGTGCGGATTCGTTGCTTCTGGCAGGATGCGGCGTCATGACGACAGCACCCGATCCCTACGCACTTCCCGACGTTTCGGACATCACCGTGAGTGTGCTCGGTGGTACCGGAGAGCAAGGCCGTGGACTCGCCAAGCGTTTGGCAGCTGCGGGACAACGCATCATCATCGGATCACGCTCAGCTGAGCGTGCTGAGGAAATCGCTGCGGGGATGACCGGCGACGTACGCGGTGCTACCAACGCCCAGGCCGCTGCGGAGGGCGAGATCGTGATCGTGGCGGTGCCGTGGGATGGGCACGGCGAATTGCTCGAATCGCTCGCAGACGAACTGGCCGGTCGGATCGTGGTCGACTGCGTGAACCCGCTGGGCTTCGACAAACAAGGGGCATTCGCGCTGGATGTTCCCGAAGGTTCGGCTGCGCAGCAGGCTGCTGGCGTATTGCCGGAGAGCAAAGTGGTCGCTGCGTTCCATCACATTTCGGCCGTTCTCCTGCTCGATGACGACGTCGAGTCGATCGATACCGACGTCCTCGTCCTCGGCGATGATCGTGAAGCCACCGACATGGTTCGCGCGTTGGCCGCGCGTATCCCCGGGATCCGCGGTGTGTACGGCGGTCGCCTGCGCAACGCCGGTCAGGTGGAAGCCTTCACCGCGAACCTGATCTCGATGAATCGTCGCTACAAGGCACACGCCGGGGTTCGGATAACCGACGTCTGAGTGCGCGGCGATCGGCGCTAACGGTGTTAGCGGCGATAGCGGTGTTAGCGGTGTCAGCGGTACGAGTGTTCAGCCGCGGGGTAGGTGCGGTTTTGCACGTCGTCGACCCATCGGCCGACCGCCTCGGTCATGACATCGCGCAGGTTGGCATAGCGCCGAACGAAGCGCGGTGCCGGATCCGGGGTGAGTCCGAGTAGGTCCTGCCAGACGATCACCTGGGCATCGGTGCCCGGTCCGGCGCCGATACCGATGGTCGGAATGGAGAGGATCTCCGATACCTGTTGGGCCAATTCCTCGGGCACCACTTCCAGCACGACCGCGGTCGCCCCGGCTGCCTCGAGGGACTTCGCATCCCGCATCAGCAACTGCCCACTTTCCCCGCGTCCTTGCACGCGGTACCCGCCGAGCAGGTTGACCGATTGCGGGGTCAGGCCAAGATGCCCGACGACGGGGATGCCCGCGGAGGCGAGTGCTTCGACCTGCGGGAGTACGGATAACCCGCCCTCGAGTTTCACGGCGTGGGCGCCGGCTTCCTTCATGAAGCGCGTAGCAGTGGCCAGGGCTTGACCGGGGCCTTCCTGGTACGAACCGAAGGGCAGGTCGGCTACCACGAGTGCTTCGCTGGTTCCGCGGACCACTGCCGAGACCATCGGCAGCATCTCATCGACGGTGATGGGGATCGTCGAATCGTGACCGTGGACGACCATCGCCGCGGAGTCACCGACTAGCAGGGCGGGGACCCCAGCCGATTCGAGTACTCCCGCGGTTAGGGCGTCGTAGGCGGTGACCATCGACCAGGGTTGGCCCGCATCCGTGCGCGCTTGGAGGTCCCGCATCGTGATACGACGCTTGGGCGTGTGTGAAGACATGATCGAACTCCCATCTCGAGGCTCCCTGCTGGAGTCCCCGGACGGGAACAGCATGCCACGGAAACGCTGAGGATGGATAGTCGGACGTTCGGCAGTACCCTGGATGCGCCTCTTTGCCGCTCTCGTGCCACCGTGGCGCTGTTGCCAGGAGTGTGAATGCGAGGGGACGGATGTCGGAATCTTCGGGTGCTTCCCAGCCCACGAGCGATGCCTGGATGACATCGGGTGATGGCCATCCACGCCGCTGGGCGATCTTGAGCGTGCTCGTCGTCAGTTTGCTCGTGGTCGTCTTGGACAACACGATCTTGAATATCGCCCTGCCGTCCATCCAGCGCGATCTGCAGGCCTCGCAGGGTGAACTCGTCTGGGCGGTGGACTCCTACATCCTGGTGTTCGCGGCGCTGCTGTTCACCTGGGGAGTCCTCGGCGACCGCTACGGGCGCAAACGCGTGCTGGTGGTCGGTCTACTGATCTTCGGTGCAGCATCGGCCATGAGCGCCTTCGCGGTCAGCGCGCAGGTACTCATCGCCACTCGGGCCATCATGGGTATCGGCGGAGCGGCCGTGCTGCCCACCACTTTGGCGATCATCACGGTCGTATTCCCGCCGCATGAGCGAGGCAAGGCGATCGGTTTGTGGGCCGGTGCCGTCGGGGCGGCCGTGGCACTAGGGCCCGTACTCGGTGGCGCGTTGTTGCAGAACCCGCAGTGGTTCGAACCCTTGACCGGTAACGAGTGGGGTTCGGTGTTCTTGATCAACGTACCCATCGTGGCCATCGGCCTCATCGCCATCTGGCGGGTCGTCCCCGAATCCCGCAACCCCGAACCGCGACGCCTCGACGTAGCGGGCCTGGTGCTGTCCATCATCGGTCTGACCGCACTCATCTACGGCATCATCCACGCTTCGGAGACCCGCTCGTGGGTCGATGCGGGTGTGTGGATCCCGATCGTGGTCGGTATCGCGATCATCGTCGGGTTCTTGTATCTGGAGTATCGAAGCGATCACCCGAGCTTCGATGTGAGCCTGTTCCGCAACCGGGGGTACGCAGTGAGCATCGCCGCGGTATCACTCGCGTTCTTCGCATTGTCGGGTGTGACCTTCACGCTGCCGTTCTACTTGCAGATACTGCGCGGATTCGATCCGCTTTCCGCGGGTCTTTGCTTCATCCCGTTCGCGGTCGGGCAACTCATCGCCGCACCGCGAAGCGCTACGACGGTTGCGCGGTTCGGTTACCGACCCGTCATGACGACCGGGTTGGCGATGGTCGGGGCAGCGCTGATCGCCTTGACCGTGATCGAACTGGACACGCCACTGTGGCTGCTGCTACTGGTCTTCTTCCTGTTCGGGTTGGGCATGGGCAATGTGATCGCACCCGCCTCGACTGTGATGCAGAACGTGTTGCCCTTGGCTCGTGCCGGCGCCGGTTCGGCCGTGCAGAACACGGTCCGTCAGGTAGGCGGTGCGCTCGGTGTCGCGATCGTCGGAACGGTGCTCGCTACCCAGTACGCGCGCAATCTCGACGCCAGCGTGCAGGCCCTGCCCGAAGGCACTGCCTCGGCTCTCCCGGACGGGGCGATCGAATCGGCATCCGAATCGATCGTGGCTACCGCGCAGACCCTGCAGGTGGCAGCCGAGTCCGGCGTTCCCGCCAGCCTCCTCGATCCGCTACGTGCGGCAGCCTTCGCGGACTTCCTCGACGCATCGCATCTGGCAGCGGGGTTGTCCGCGGCGATCGTGATCATCGCTGCGCTCATCGTCGGTTTCGGGCTACCGCACATCACACCGCCCCAGGCGCCGGGTGCTCGACCGGTGAGCGCGGGTGGAAGAACCGACCACGACGAAAGCCCGATCGATCGGCGCATCGCCGAGCAAAGCGGTCACTACCGCGAGGAATTGGCCGAGGAACTCGATCTAGATGGCGAGCCTGCCGGCGAACCGGGTACGGGCACCGAGGCGGGGGAGCGGGCCGAACCCGATCTAGGCCAGCGCCACTAGCGCGAGACCCGCTCGCGCCAACGGTTGGTGATCGGCTGGCGTCGATCGCGACCGAAGGCGCGGGCACCGATCTTCGTGCCCGGTGGGTACTGCCGGCGCTTGTATTCGGCTGCGTCCGTCATGGTGAGCACACGCTCGATGAGTTCGGCGGAGAAGCCTTGGCCGTGCAACTCCTCGGCTCCGATGTCCTCGTCGACGTAGCTTTCCAACAGTTCGTCGAGCAGTGCGTAGTCCGGCAGTGAGTCGGAGTCGCGCTGGTCCGGGCGCAGTTCCGCCGACGGCTCCTTGGTGATCGAGCGCGGCGGGATGGGGGGCGTTTGACCGCGGCGGGTGGCTTGTTCGTTGCGCCATCGCGCGAGCTCCCAGACCAGCGTCTTGGGTACATCCTTGATCGGGGCGAATCCACCGACGGCATCGCCGTAGATAGTGGAGTAGCCGACCGATAGCTCGCTCTTGTTGCCCGTTGCGAGAACGAGGTGGCCCTCGGCATTGGAAAGGGACATCAAGATCATGCCGCGGATCCGGGCTTGCAGGTTCTCCTCGGCCAGTCCGCTCAGGTGCAGGGAATCCTGGAAGGCCGTGAAGATGCCCCCGATGGGGACATCGCGAATGTGCAGCCCGGTGCGATCGGCCAACTCGTGGGCATCTTCGACCGAATGCCCCGATGAGTATTCACTCGGCATGGCCGCCCCGAAGACACGATCGCTACCGAGGGCGTCGACCGCGAGCGCCGCCACGAACGCCGAATCGATGCCACCACTGAGTCCGAGCAGCACGCTGGCGAAGCCGTTCTTGTCGACGTAGTCGGCCAATCCCATCCGCAAGGCGGCGTAGAGCTCCTCGTGGTCGTCTAGGCGCGGGGCCAAGACGGTGGGGATCGGGGTCCGGTGCGTTCCGGTGCTCGATCGAGTCGGCACGGTCACATCGGCCGGAGCGAGGTCGGCCTGCGCGCTCCGCTGGCTCGGATCGGCGGCGGGTAGGTCCACGACGAGCAGATCGGGGCCGAACTGGCAGGCACGTTCCAGGAGCTGGCCGTCGCGGTCGACGACCAGGGAGTCGCCGTCGAAGACCAGTTCGTCCTGGCCACCGAACATGTTCGCGTAGGCCACTGCCGCATGGCTATCGCGGGCACGATCGACGCACAGTCGCAGGCGGACGTCGTCCTTCATCCGTTCGTAGGGGGAGGCATTCAACACGGCGATCACATCGGCCTTCGCCTCTCGCGCCCACTCGACCGGGCCTCCGGTGCGCCAGAGGTCCTCGCAGATCGCGACGCATACGCGGGTGTCGCCGATGTCCACGATGAGCGGCTGCGTTCCGGGGACGAAGTAACGGGCTTCGTCGAACACGCCGTAGTTGGGCAGGAAGTGCTTGTCGTAGCGGGCCAGGATGCGACCGTCGTGCACCAGCGCCGCCGAATTGACCGGTCCACCCCGGGGTCGACCGATCTCCCGATCGCTTTCGTCGCTGTGGTCGAGGTAGCCGATAAGGCACAGCAGGTCCCCGTGCCCCGCGGCACGCAGTTCCTCGGCGAGCGTTGCCATCGCCGCCCGCGAGGCGTCCTGGAAGGAAGGCCGCAGACTCAAGTCCTCGACCGGGTAGCCGGTGAGCACCATCTCGGGCAGGACCAGCAAGTCCGCGCCGGCTTCGTGCGCGCGCCCGGCGACCTCACGGATGAGGGCGGCGTTGCCGTCGAGGTCCCCGACGGTGGGGTTCACCTGGCCGAGGGCGATGCGCAGGGAGGACACCTGCGGAGGGTACCTAGGCGAAATAACCGGCGCAGTTAACCCACTCGTAACATGAAACCAGGGACGATAGCCCCGTGGAGAAGCAAGCGGAATTCGTCCTGCGCACCATCGAAGAGCGCGACATCAGGTTCGTGCGACTGTGGTTCACCGACGTGCTCGGTCAGTTGAAGTCGGTGTCCATCGCCCCGGCCGAACTCGAGGGGGCGTTCAGCGAGGGCATCGGGTTCGACGGCTCGGCGATCGAGGGTTTCGCCCGGGTCCACGAATCGGACATGCTCGCGCGACCGGACGCGAGCACCTTCACCACACTGCCCTGGCGCAGCGAAGCCCCGGGCGTGGCTCGCCTGTTCTGCGACATCTTGATGCCCGACGGCTCACCGTCCTACGCCGATCCGCGGCACGTCCTCAAGCGCACGCTGACCCGCGCCGCCGATCAGGGATTCAGCTTCTACACCCACCCGGAGGTGGAGTTCTATCTGTTCCGGGGCCGACCTTCGCCAGGGGAGCAACCCGAGCCCATCGATAGGTACGGCTACTTCGACAACGCACCCCACGGGGCCGCGCACGATTTCCGTCGTCAAGCGATCACCACGCTCGAGGCGATGGGGATCTCCGTCGAATACAGCCACCATGAAGGTGGCCCCGGGCAGCAGGAGATCGACCTGCGCTACGCCGACGCGCTGACCACCGCCGACAACCTGATGACCTTCCGCTTGGTAGTGCAGGAGGTCGCGATGGAGCAGGGTCTGTACGCGACCTTCATGCCCAAGCCGTTCCGGGATCACCCGGGCAGCGGGATGCATACGCACCTGTCCTTGTTCGAAGGTGACCGCAACGCGTTCTACGAGGCCGGCGCCGATTACCAACTGTCCAAGGTCGCGCGTTCGTTCATCGCCGGCCTGCTGGTGCACGCTCCGGAGATCACCGCCGTGACCAATCAGTGGGTGAACTCCTATAAGCGTCTTGCCGGCGG
>CAJXNV010000067.1 GCA_913057155.1 uncultured Actinomycetes bacterium
GGTAACCACTCCCCGGGCACGAACCGGCCGCTCACGATCTCGGCTACGAGTTCGCGAACCGCCACCTCGTGCAATCTGGCCACTTCACGACCTCCTTGCACGCACCACCAGCGGGGCCGCGCAGTGGTGAGCGTGCAGATAGGACCTCATAGCCTTCCGACTCTAGCCATTCGAGCCGGATCCGCCGGGTGTGACCGCGGAGAACACGTCATCGAGCATCTGTTCGGTGAGCCGTCCGGTGAAAGTGTTCTGCTGGCTGGGGTGATAGCTGCCGAGTACCTGGATCCGGCGCGGATCGGTGACGACGAAGCCGGCGCCGTGGCCGAACTTCGGGCGCGGCCGGGGGATCTCGCACCCGGCGTGCGCAAGGGCATCGAGTGTGGCCGACCACGCGATACCACCGAGCGCCACCACCGCTTCCACATGCGGCAGCACCAATTCGGCTTCCCGGCGCAGCCAGAGTCGACACGTGTTGCGCTCTTCGGTGGTCGGCTTGTTGTCCGGTGGTGCGCAGTGCACGGCAGCGGTGATGCGCACCTCATCGAGTTGCTGGCCGTCATCGCGGGAGGTCGATTCGGGTTGACTGGCCAACCCAGTGCGGAACAACGATCCGTACAGCCAGTCACCGCTGCGATCGCCGGTGAACATGCGCCCCGTGCGGTTGGCGCCATGAGCGCCGGGAGCCAGACCTACGATCCAGATGCGAGGTTCGCCTGCGCCGAAGCCGGGGACCGGACCGCCCCAGTAGTCATCGCCTTGGTACGCAGCCCGTTTCACCTGCGCGACCTGCTGACACCAGTCGATCAGCCGCGGACACTCCCGGCAGGCACAGATGGCCGCGTCTAGTTCATCGATCGAATCGACGGCGGCCACCCGCTTAGCGAAGTCGGGCACTGAGGAATTCCACGCTGCGTTGCCACGCAGTCGCTGCGTACTCGGGGTGGAATACCTCGGGTCGGTCGTCGTTGAAGAAGGCGTGTTGGCTGCCGGGATAGTCGAAGATGGAGACCTCTCCCCCGGCAGCCGTGATCGCCTCGGCGTACTCCGTTATCCGGGGGCCGGCGTGGGCTTCATCGGATTCGGCCTTGTGGATCAACGCGGCTTTGCCGTTGTAGTTGTCCCAGTCGGGGTGATAGTCAGGCCACGGCATCGCGGGATAGAAGGCAACTGCGGAGGAAACCGCGCCAACAGTAGGAGCAAGCAGTGAGAGGCCACCGCCCATACAGAACCCGATCGAACCGACACTCGAACCACTCACCTCAGCGCGCGAGAGCAGGTAGTCCGCTCCGGCGGCGATGTCCGCAGCCACCGCCGTGATCTTCATGCCCATCATCAGTTTCTTGGCCTCATCGGGTTCGGTTGTCTCCACACCGCGGTAGTGATCGACGGCCATCGCAACGAAGCCGGCGTCTGCGAGGCGCTCGACTACGGACCTGATGTGCGGAACAAGACCCCACCACTCCTGGATGACCAAAACCCCAGGTCCGCTTCCGGATTCTGGAAGTGCCAGGTAGCCCTCGACCGGGGCTCCTTGGACATCCATCGCAACGACGCTCATGCATTCCTCCCTACCGATTGACGGCGGTACCAGTACGCACTGTCCTTCGGTGTGCGCGTACCAGTGTCCGGATCCACTCTGATGAGTCCGAACTTCTTCGTCCAGCCCGATGCCCATTCCAGGTTGTCCAACAAAGACCATGCGTAGTAGCCGCGCACGTCGATTCCCTGCGACCGGGCGCCTAGGACCTGCTCGAGGTGATCGTGCAGGTATCGGGTTCGAATGGGGTCGCGGATGGCGTCGTCGTCGTTGTCCTCTTCCACTGCGGCACCGTTCTCGCAGATGAAGATCGGGATGCCGGGGAGAGCTTCGGATATCTGTTCCAGCGCCATCACGATGCCAGGCGGATAGACCTCCCAACCCATATCGGTGAAGGGTGGGCGCGGCGAAAATGCGTGCTCGGGAGCGCCCGGGAACATGGAGGCGTCTTGACCGATCGCTGCGCTGCCCGCTTCCTCGACGGACACCACGCGGTTGATCGAGTAGTAGTTCTCGCCGATCCAATCGATGGGAGTGGCGATGATGGGCAGATCCTCGTTGCGCACGAAGGACCAGTCGGTGAGGTCCGCGCAATTCCCGCGGATGTCCTCGGGGATGCCCCGACCCGCGAGCAAGTCGAGCCAGAGTCGGTTCTGGATGCCATCGACGTGCCGGGTCGCTTCGGCCATCTTGGGATCGTCGGTGACCGTCGGGATGATGTTCAACACGATGCCGACACTTCGCGCACCCGCCGCCCGTAACCGATCGACAGCCAGGCCGTGGCCGAGCATCAAGTGATACGCAGCCGCGAGGGCGGCATCGGGCTCGGTTCGTCCGGGCGCGAAGTAGCCGGCGGCATAGCCCAGGAACGCCGGGCACCAAGGCTCGTTGAGGGTGGCCCAACGCTCGATGCGATCGGAGAAGTGCTCGGCGAGCACGGCCGCGTACTCGGCGAAGGCTTCCGCCGTCGCGCGAACCGTCCAGCCGCCCGCCTGCTCGAGAGGTGACGGGGTGTCCCAGTGGTAGAGGGTGGCCGCGGGTGCGATGCCGCGCTCGAGCAGTCCGTCGATCAAGCGGTCGTAGAAGTCCAGGCCCGCGGAATTCACAGCGCCGGTTCCCTCGGGGATCACCCGTGGCCAACTGAATGAGAAGCGGTAGGTGTCCACGCCGAGCCACTGCAGTAGGCCTAGGTCTTCCTCGAGGCGATGTACGTGATCGCAGGCTGGATCGCCGGTGGCACCGTCCACGATGGCGCCAGGGGTGTCGGCGAAGTCGTCCCAGTTGCATCGGCCGCGTCCGGCGAGGTCGCCCTCTATCTGCCAGGCGGAGGTGGCGACCCCCAACTCGAAGCCCGTTGGGATTTCCAGGTCCGGGATCGCAGCAGCGTCGTCGTCGGTCATTCGGTGAGGCTATCCCCGCGGCGAGTGGCTAATCCAGACTTGGGAAATATGACGCTGGTGTGGTGCATTGCGGGGAATCGACGGTGAAATTCCCAGATAGTGGGAAAAAGGGTCAGCCTTTGACGGAGCCGGCGAGGAGGCCGCGGACGAAGTAGCGCTGCAGCGCGAAGAACACGATCAGCGGCACCACGATCGCGATGAAGGCACCGGCCGTGATCAAGTGCAATTGCGCCCCGTAGGTGCCCTTCACATTCGCCAGATAGGCCGTCACCGGAGCCACGTCGGGTGTGCCACCGGCGAACGTGAGGGCGACGAGCAGGTCGTTCCACACCCACAGGAACTGGAAGATCGCGAACGAGGCGATCGCCGGAACCGACAGTGGCAGCACGATCTTGCGGAAGATGAGGAAGTGGCTGGCACCGTCGACCCGCGCCGCCTCCATCAGATCGCGCGGCAACTGCGCGATGAAGTTGTGGATCAAGAAGATCGCAAGTGGCAACGCGAACATGGTGTGCGCGATCCATAGCGGGATGTAGGTGCCGGCGAGTAGCGACTGCTCGGACCCGGGACGGTTCAGGTCCGGGAAGATCGGTATCGGACCCAGGCTCCAACCGAGGTTGAACATCTGCAGCAACGGCAACAGGGCCATCTGCAACGGCACCACCTGCAGCGCGAAGATCCCGAAGAACACCGCGGTGGACCACTTGAAGCGCACCCAGGCAAGGGCGTAGGCCGCCATGCACGCGAGAGTGAGCGGGAAGATCGCCGCGGGGATGGCGATGGCGAAGGAGTTGAAGAAGTACGGGGTGATGCCGCTCGGGATGGTGTCGCCGCCGGTGATGACCTCGGCGTAGTTGCTGAAGGTGACCGCCGGGTTGGCGAAGAAGGTCCACCAGCCGGAGTTCTGCGCATCCGCCGCCGGCCGAAGCGAGGTGATCAGCAGGCCGAGGGTGGGGATCGTCCACAAGAAGGTGATGACGACGACGATGAACGACGCCCAAGGACTGCTGAGCTTGCGGCGCGCCGCCTGCGGGATCGACTCCGGCTTGTCCTCGAGCGGATCCACGTCGGGAAGGCGCGGCATCTCATGTGCTTCGACACTCATCGTGTGGCCCGATCCTTCCTGAGTTGAACGACGTTGAAGACGATCAGCGGGATCACCGCTACGAACAGCACGACGGCCAGCGCGCTACCTCGACCCACATCGAATTGCACGAACGCCTGCGCGTACATCTCGTTGGCGACGATCTGGGTGCCGTAGTTGCCGTTCGTCATCACTCGGACGATGTCGAAGATCTTCAGTACCGCGAACATGATCGTGGTGACGACGACGATCAACGTTCCGCGAATCATCGGGATCGTCACCCGCGAGAACAACTTCCAGCCGGTAGCCCCGTCTAATTCGGCTGCTTCCACCACATCGGATGGGATGGCCTTGATCGCCGCGGAGAGCACCACCATCGCGAAGCCCACCTGGATCCACACCATGATGACCATGAGCAGGTAGTTGTTGAAGGGTTGCCACAGCAGCCACTTCGGCGGGTCGTCCACACCCAGCCACATGACGATCTGGCTGAGCAGGCCGACCTGCGGCTTATCCGGAGCCCGGTACTCGTAGATCAGGCTCCAGATGATCGAGGCACCGACGAACGAGATCGCCATCGGCATGAAGATGAAGGACTTCGCCACCGCTTCCCGGCGCATGCGATCCAGTAGCAGCGCGAGGGTCAGGCCCAGGGCCGTGGCCGCGATCGGGGTGATCACGATCCACAGGATCGAGTTCACGATGATGTCGAACTGCGAATCGAAGATCCACTGGTAGTTGGCCCAGCCCACGAACTCGTTGCCGGAGGCATCCTGGGTGCTGGCGAAGATCGTGCGTATCGCCGGGACGATCAGCCCCATCACCAGCAACAGCGCCGCGGGGCCGAGGAATATCAGGATCGCGGCCGGCCGACTGAGCCGTCCGCGAAAACGCGATCCGATGAAGAACAACACCGCGATGAGGACGCCGAAGATGACGATGCCCAAGAAGCCGGACCACAGTTTCTCGAGTCCGGTGAGCAGTTCCTCCACCTGCCCGCCTCCTTCGCCGCGTGTTGTCTCGGGTACCTATCGGGACTTCATCTAGGGGTTTCGAGACGCCGACTGCCGGGGCCTTGGACGGTACTCCCGTCGGGCCCC
This sequence comes from uncultured Actinomycetes bacterium, assembly GCA_913057155.1. Lineage (GTDB taxonomy): Bacteria > Actinomycetota > Actinomycetes > S36-B12 > S36-B12 > S36-B12. The sequence continues at coordinate 5,122 of CAJXNV010000067.1, forward strand.
GGCAGTCAGCGGTTCACGAAACTGTGATCGTCATCCGGTTAGGACGCCGGCCACGCTGCGTCGATATCGGCGAGGACCTCAGCCGTCGGCTTGTCCTCGGCGAACCACGCGGTCATCTGCGTCCACATCTCACCGGCACCGACCGCGGCCGGCATCAGATCCGAGGCATCGAAACGGAAGATGCCGTTCGGATCGGTGAGGAACTCAGCGGACAGCTGATCGATGGAATCGGCTGCGTAGGTGTCCAGCGGCACGCCGCTGTTCGCCGACACCCAGTTGCCCAGCGCTGCCTTGCTGGTGTGGAAGTCCGGGCTGGCCATGTAGGTCTGGACAGCCTGCACCTCGGGACGATCCGCGAAGGCAGCGACGAACTCACCGCCGCCGACGACCGGCTGCGGGAACTCCGAGCTGATCTCCGGCAGGTAGAACGCGTAGGCGGTTCCATCCGGGCCCACCGTGGCGTTCTCGTCGAAGTTCTGCCAGAAGTTGGCGTAGAACGACGCCTGCTGCAGCATGCCGCACTCACCCGTGGGGATACCGGCGCCGGCATCCTGGAACGGGGTCAGCGCGATGGTCTGCACGTCACCGAAACCACCGTTGACGTACTCGGGGTTCTTCATCCAACCCGCGACGACGTCCATGGCAGCCTCGACCTCGGGCGACTGGAAGGTGAGTTCGTGGCTCACCCACTGGTCGTAGACGTCTCCGCCGTAGAGGCGCAGCATGACCTGCTCGAGCCAGTCGGTGGCCGGCCAACCGGTGGCACCGCCGGACTCCAGTCCGCCGCACCAGGGATCGATGCCGTCGGCGACCATCTGGTCGGACAGCGCCCAGAGCTCATCCCACGTGGTGGGAACTTCGTAGCCGTTGTCGGCGAAGACCTGCGGTGAGTACCACACGAAGGACTTCATGTTCGAGCCGAGCGGAGCGGCGTAGAAGGTGCCGTCGACGGTGCCGTAGCCCTTCCATGCCGGGTTCCAGTACTCGTCCACCAGGGCCTCGGTAGCCGCCGGTGCCGCGACGGGGCCACCGTCGGCCACGAGCCGCTCGAGCAGACCGGGCTGCGGGATCCAGGCGATGTCGGGGGCGTTGCCACCGGCGATGCGGGTCGGCAGTTGCGCCTCGAACTGGTCGCTGGCCTCGTAGACGATGTCGATGCCGGTGCACTCCTCGAACCCGGCCCACGCCTCTTCGAACAACTGCTGCTCGGGCGGCAGGATCGAGGTGAAGACGTTCACCGTGGTGCCTTCGTTGCCCATGTAGTCGGCGTAGGCCTCGCAGCCCGCCGCCATGTCGCCACCGGCGTCTTCCTCGCCACCGGCGTCCTCTTCGCCGCCGGAGTCCTCCGCGGCCGTGTCCTCGGCTGCGGTCTCCTCACCGGCGCTGTCGCTCGCGGAATCGTCGCTACCACCGCACGCGGCGAGCAGCATGCCGGCTGCCAGCCCACCCGCGAGGAGCGCCATCCCACGACGCCGCTTGATTGCGGTCATGGATTCTCCTTGCCTGACGTGACGCCCAGGGAGGTCCTCGGCGCGTAAACGTGTTCATAGTCCTCCCCGGCCCCACCGCAAGCAACCTGTAAAGGTGCAACAAACCCATGTAACGCATCACGATTTGATATCTAGGCAACGATCCGGCAACCCGCCGGACATCGGTTCCCGGCGCGGGCGAAGCTGCCCTTTCGCCACAAAGCGTGCCAACGCTTGCATCGGGGACGCTAGGCTCGCGAACACAACTGAACAACCGACATACATCGCTCTTACTTCGGATCGTCCGGCACGTTCCTGCCGGTGAGAGGAACCACCATGAGTCAGCCTGTGCGCTTCGACGACGTCTCGCTCGTCTATCCCGGGACCACCGATCCGGCGGTCTCGCATCTGAACCTCGACATCGGCGAGGGTGAGTTCCTCGTCCTCGTCGGCCCCTCGGGGTGCGGCAAGTCCACCTCGCTACGCATGCTCGCCGGCCTCGAGCCCATCAGCGCCGGCCACATCTACATCGGTGACCGCGACGTCACCAACGTGGCGGCGAAGGATCGCGATATCGCGATGGTCTTCCAGAACTACGCGCTGTACCCGCACATGTCGGTCGCCGAGAACATGGCCTTCGCGCTGAAGATCCAGAAGGTCTCCAAGGACGACATCGATCGACGCGTGAAGGAAGCGGCCGCGCTGCTCGACCTCACCGAGTACCTCGAACGCAAGCCGAAGGCGCTTTCCGGTGGTCAGCGCCAGCGCGTGGCGATGGGGCGAGCCATCGTCCGCGAACCGCAGGTGTTCTTGATGGACGAACCGTTGTCCAACCTCGACGCCAAGCTGCGCGTACAGACCCGGACCCAGATCGCGGCGCTGCAACGCAGGCTCGGAACCACCACCGTCTACGTCACCCACGACCAAGTCGAGGCGATGACGATGGGTGATCGGGTCGCGGTGCTCAAGGACGGCCTCCTGCAGCAGGTGGACTCCCCGCGTGCGCTATACGACGAGCCGACCAACGCCTTCGTCGCCACGTTCATCGGATCGCCCTCGATGAACATCGTCCCGGTCACCGTCAGCGACGGCGGGGTGATGATGGGCGATCACCACGTGCCCATCGAGCGCTCACTGCTGGACAAGGTGCGCGGCGGCACCGCGCAGCTGGGCGTCCGCCCGGAGGATCTGCACCTGTCGGACACCGGCGCAACCATGACCGTCACGCTGGTCGAGGAGCTCGGCGCCGACACCTTCGTCTACGGGGACATGGCAACCGCGGATGGTCGCGACGTATCGCTCGTTGCACGCGACCGCTCCCACGCAGCCCCGCGCATGGGAGACAAGGTCCACGTGACCCCCGAACGCACCTACTTGTTCCAAGACGACGGCGACGCCGAGCGGATCTTCTAGGCCGCGCTCAGGTCTGCAACCACACCGTGGTGTCCGGGCCGATCCGCAGGCCGGTCTGACCGGTCTCGATCGGCCCGGATGCCAAGAGCACCAACCCGATCGCCGGTGAGGTGATCCATTCGCTCGAGGTGTTCGCAACGACGACGACGTCGGCCCCGCGCTGGAATGCCAAGACGCAAGGGTCGCCGGTGTCCAGGAATACGACGTCGCCACTGGACAGCCCGGGATGGGAGTGCCGCAATGCCAGCGATGCCCGGTACAGGTTCAGCGTGCTGAACGGATCGATGTCCTCGGCTTCGACGGTCGACTTCGCCCACCCCTCCGGCTGTGGAAGCCACAGCGTGGCGTCGAACCGATCGGTGAAGCCGTAGGGCGGCTCGGTGCCGAACCAGGGCAGCGGCACCCGACCACCGTCGCGGCCCTTCTGCTCGCCAGCCGACCGGAACCACACGGGATCTTGCCGGGCGCTGTCGGGGATCTGCACGTCGGACAAGCCGAGTTCCTCCCCTTGGTACACGTACACCGAACCCGGCAGTGCGTGCGCCACTAAGGCCAGGGCGCGTGCCCGTGCGAGGCCGTTGAGGCCGTCCCCGAGTCGGGTCACCACGCGGGGTGAATCGTGGTTACTCAATGCCCACGTGGGTGGCGCTCCGACCGTGGCGACCGCTTCGATCGCCCGCTCGATCACCGCGCGCATCACGGTCGCATCCCACGGGACGACGAG
>CAJXNV010000068.1 GCA_913057155.1 uncultured Actinomycetes bacterium
GCTGGGGTACCAGGACTCGAACCTAGACTAACTGGGCCAGAACCAGTCGGGCTGCCAATTACCCCATACCCCATGGGACCGCACAAGTGTAGTCATGCGCCTTCCAGCGCTGCGATCCGGGCGAGTGAGCGTTCCCGACCGAGCAACTCCATCGACTCGAACAGCGGGGGCGAGACCCGGCGACCGGTGATCGCAAGGCGCACCGGCCCGAAGGCCACCTTCGGCTTCAAGCCCAGCTCCTCGATCAGCGAGGTACGCAAGGCACCCTCGATCGACTCGGTATCCCACTGCTCCACGGCGGTGAGAGCGGTCAGCGCGGCGGCGAGCACCTCGGCCGACTGATCGCCCATGATCTTGGCGGCGTCGTCGGCGTCGATCGAAACGTCGTCGGTGAACAGGAAGCCGACCATGCCGCTGGCTTGGCCGAGGGTCTCCATCCGCTCGGAGATCAACGGCACCACCGCCGCCACCAACTCCACCTGGGCAGGGGTCGGTGGATCCTCCAGCACCCCGTCGCGCACCAGGTAGGGCACGAGTCGATCGGCGAGTTCGGCGTTGCCTAGGTGGCGGATCCAGTCGCCGTTGATCGCCAGCGCCTTCTTCGGATCGAAGCGTGCCGGGTTCGGGTTGATCCGCTCGAGGGTGAAGGCCTGCGCCATCTGCTCCTTGCTGAAGAACTCGACATCGCCGCCGAGCGACCAGCCCAGCAGCGCGAGGTAGTTCAGTAGGCCTTCGGGCAAGAAGCCCTCGTCGCGGAAGTACTGCAGCGACGACGACGGATCCCGCTTGGAGAGCTTCTTGTTCCCTTCACCCATCACATAGGGCAGGTGGCCGAAACGCGGCACCGGTCCGGCGAAGGCACCGATCTCGATCATCGCCTCGTACAGCGCGATCTGCCGCGGCGTCGAGGACAACAGGTCCTCCCCGCGCAGCACGTGGGTGATCCGCATGGCGGCGTCGTCGACCGGGTTGACGAGCGTGTACAGCGGCTCGCCGTTGGCTCGTTGCAGGACGAAATCGGGGACTTGACCGGCGGCGAAGGTGATCTCACCGCGGATGAGGTCTTCCCAGGTGTAGTCGGTATCCGGCATCCGGAAGCGAACGACGAACGAACGCCCCTGATCGATGAACGCTCGACGCGCGGTGTCGTCGAGGTCGCGGCAGTGACCGTCGTAACCCGGCGGACGACCCTCGGCCTTCGCTTGCTCCCGACGTTCCTCGAGTTCCTCGGTGGTGCAGTAGCACTCGTAGGCATGACCGGACTCCACGAGCCGGCGCACCATCGCGCTGTAGTCCTCGCGGCGCTCGGATTGCCGGTACGGCCCGTAATCGCCACCGACTTCCGGCCCCTCGTCCCAATCGAGCCCGAGCCACCGCAACGCCTCGAGCAGCGCCTCGTAGGACTCCTCGGAATCGCGCGAGGAGTCGGTGTCCTCGATACGGAAGACGAACGTGCCGCCGGTATGCCGGGCGAAGGCCCAGTTGAACAACGCGGTGCGGATCAGCCCCACATGCGGGTTCCCGGTGGGAGACGGGCAGAAACGGACGCGGACATCGCTCACGGTGCGGCGCTCCTCACAGGGTTGGTCAACGTTCCGATGCCGGTTATCCCGACACTCACCGAATCACCGGCCACCAGCGGGCCGACACCTTCGGGTGTGCCGGTCAAGATCACATCGCCAGGTAGCAGCGTCATGCATGAACTGACGTACGCGACCAGCGCGGGAACGTCGTGCACCATGGTGTCGAGCCCCGCGTGCTGGCGCGTTTCCCCGTTCACGGTGACGGTGATGTCGGCATCGGCGGGGGTGAGGTCGGTTTGGATCCACGGCCCCAGCGGAGCGAAGGTGTCGAAGCCCTTAGCGCGCAACCACTGACCGTCCTTGGCCTGCAGGTCCCGAGCGGTCACATCGTTCGCGCACGTATAACCGAAGATGACGTCATCCACTCGGTCGATAGGTACGTCCTTGCACATCCGGCCGATCACGACCGCGAGTTCACCTTCGTGCTCCACCTGCTCGGACTGCCACGGCAGATCGATCGGATCGCCGGTCCCGATCACCGCTGTGCTCGGCTTGGCGAACAACAGGGGTTCCTCGGGAACCTCACCACCCATCTCCGCGGCGTGCGCCCGGTAGTTCTTACCCACGCAGACCACCTTGGTCGGGATCACGGGGGCGAGCAGGCGCACATCGGCGAGTTTCAGCACGCTGCCTTCCGGGCGGATGTCCACGAACGGGTGGCCTTCGATGGGCGCGACGATGGATTCCTCGGTGATGGCGTCGTCGTCATCGAGACCGTCGACCGCGCCGTACCAGATGTCCTCGCCCGCGGCGAAGCGGCAAATCAACACCGGGCCACCCTAGTGAGGCCGACTACTTCGAATCGCGCAGCAACCCGTAGGTGAGGGCATCCTCCAGCGCCCGCCAGGATGCGGCGATCACGTTCTCGTGCACACCGAGGGTGGTCCACTCGCGGTTGCCATCGGAAGTGGAGACCAGCACGCGCGTCACGCTCGCGGTTCCCGAGGTGTCGGCATCGCCCTTCTCCAGGATGCGGACCTTGTAGTCGATCAACTCCAGTGGCTCGAGTTGCGGATACAACGACGTCACGGCCGATCGCAGTGCCTTGTCCAGTGCGTTCACCGGTCCGTTGCCTTCGGCGGTACTGATCATCCGCTCACCCTTGGCTCGAACCTTCACGGTCGCTTCGGTGCGCACTTCCCCCGATGCATCCTGCTCCACGATGGTGCGCCAGGACTCGACTTCGAAGCGGCGCTCCTGCTCGTCGGCGCCCATGAGGATGAGCTCGAAGGAAGCATCGGCGGCTTCGAAGGTCCAGCCTCGGGACTCGAGATCCTTGACGGTGTCGACGACTCTGGTGATGCGCTCCTTGTCGCCGGCCATGTCGTAGCCGAGTTCCTTGCCCTTCATCTCCACCGATGCCCGCCCGGCCATCTCGGTCACGAGCACGCGCTGATCGCCGCCCACGAGCGCCGGGTCGATGTGGTTGTACAACTCCGGGTTCACCTTCAGGGCCGAGGCGTGCAAGCCGGCCTTGTGCGCGAAGGACGAGACGCCGGCGTAGGCCTGGTGGGTATCCGGTGCGATGTTCGCGATCTCGGCGATCGCATGCGACACCCGCCGGGTTTCGGCCAGTTTGCCCTCGGGCAGGCACTCGATGCCCATCTTCAACTGCAGGTTGGCGACCACGGGGAACAAGTCCGCGTTACCGGTGCGCTCGCCGTATCCGTTCGCGGTGCACTGCACGTGAGTCACGCCCGCGGAGACGGCCGTGACCGTGTTCGCAACCGCGCAGCCGGTGTCGTCCTGACAGTGGATACCCAGCCGCACACCCGAACGCGCTGCCACATCGGAAACGACCTCGGCCATCCCCAGCGGCAGCATCCCGCCGTTGGTGTCGCACAGCACGCCCACGTCCGCACCGGACTCCGCAGCGGCAACCAGCAGCCGCACGCCGTAGTCGGGGTCGTGCTTGTAGCCGTCGAAGAAGTGCTCCATGTCCACGAACACCCGACGCCCCTCCCCCACCAGGAAGGCGACGGTGTCGCGGATCATCGCCTCGTTCTCCTCCAGCGATGTCTTCAGCGCCTGCTCCACGTGCCACACATCGGACTTCGCAACCAATGTGATCACCGGCGCACCCGAGTCCAGCAGTGCCCGCACCTGCTGGTCTTCGGAAACCACCACACCCGCTTTGCGGGTCGCACCGAACGCCACCAACTGCGCGTACTTCAGCTGCAGTTCGCTCTGCGCCCGCTGGAAGAACTCGGTGTCCTTCGGCAGCGCCCCGGGCCAGCCACCCTCGATGAAGCCCACGCCGTAGTCATCGAGCAAGCGCGCCACGGCCAGCTTGTCGTTCACCGAGTACGAGATGCCCTCGCGCTGGGCGCCATCGCGCAGCGTGGTGTCGTACACGTGGAACGCGTCTGCCTGGGGAAGCGGCGTGGTACTCATCTCTCCTTCTCTCCCACCATCAAAAAAGCCCCTCGCTTAGCGAAGGGCAGCGCGTCGAGGGGTATCGACGCGCTAGGTAATGATGATGATGCTGGCGATAGCCGCACAGGGTCGCGCGGCGATCGAGGTGCTGTTCACAGGCGACATCCTGCCACACCCCGCGAACTTGCTGCCTGGAACCGCGAACTTGCTGTGTGGGAGCGCGAACTTGCTCAACTGTGTGCTTGAACATGCGCTCCCGGCATCCCGACTATTCCCAGCACGCTCATCAACGACGACGACGCCCCGACTCACTCCACCACCGCGAGGTGGACCGAGCACGACGAGCCCTCCTCGAGCCCCTCGGCCACCCGCACGGCCTTCTTCAGTGGAAGCACGAAACTCTCGACTTGTTTGCTAGGGAATAACGAAGTCCGCCACGTACTGCTCCCGATGGTGACTTCCACCCGCACCGAGCCGAATCCGCCCCGGTTCACCGCCAGGTCCTCGATCTCGTCCGCAACATCTTCAGGCAGAGTCAGGAAGTGCCAGGCGCCATCGGCCTTCCACAGCCATACGTCGGCCGTGAAGGTCCATTCCATGGAGAGATCCGATCAGCAGATCGCGTGCAGCCAGTTGTGTCGATCGGGGATGGCCCCGGTCTGAATGTCGAGCAGTTCCTGACGCAGCCGCGCGGTGATGGGCCCGGTTCCCCCATCCCCCACCGTCCACGCGCCGCTCGTGCGCGACTTCACCTCTCCCACGGGGGTGATGACGGCAGCGGTTCCGCACGCGAATACTTCGCTGATCTCACCGGAGGCGCAGCCCTCTTTCCAATCCTCGATGCTGATCTCGCCCTCATCGGCCCGGATCCCCAGGTCAGCTGCAACGGTGAGCAGGGAATCCCGTGTGATCCCCGGGAGCAGGGATCCAGTCAGCCGTGGAGTGAGCAGGCGGGCCGAATCACCCGACCCGTACACGAAGTACAGGTTCATCCCACCCATTTCCTCGATCCACTTGCGCTCGGCTGCATCGAGCCACACGACTTGATCGCACCCGTGCTGGGATGCCTCCGCTTGCGCGATCAACGACGCCGCGTAGTTGCCCGCGCACTTGGCTTCACCGGTGCCTCCGGGTGCAGCGCGAACGTAATCGTCGGACAGCCAGACGCTGACCGGCTTGATGCCCTTCGGGAAGTAGGCACCGGCGGGGGACGCGATAAGTAGGTACTCGTAAGCATCCGCCGGCTTGACCCCTAGGCCGATCTCGGTGGAGAACATGAAGGGCCGCAAGTACAGCGACTTCTCGGCATCCTGGGGAACCCATTCACGGTCTTCGCGCACCAGTGCCTCGATGCTCCCCACGAACAATTCCTCCGGCAACTCGGCCATAGCCAAGCGGCGGGCGGAATTGGCGAACCGCTGAGCGTTGCGGAAGGGCCGGAAGGTCTTGATCGAACCGTCGGCGTGCCGGTAGGCCTTCAAGCCCTCGAAGATGGCTTGCCCGTAGTGGATGAAGTTGGTGGCCGGATCCAGTAGCAGCGGTCCGTACCCGACGAGTTCGGCGTCGTGCCAACCCCGCTCGGCCGTCCACTTCGCGCGGACCATGTTGTCGGTGAACTTCCGCCCGAACCCCGGATCGGCGAGCACTGCCTCACGGGTGGCGTCGTCCGTCGGCGTTGCCGTCGGGTTCAGGGCGATGTCCCATAGCCCGGTTCCAGCATCGGTGGCGGTCATGGCCGGAAACCTACCGATCCGCAGCGAGCAGTGCTCCGGCAACGAGTGCATCGCCGATCTGCGACGTCGATCGCGGCTCCGAGCCCCGGGTTTCGAGATCCGTGGCCACGGATGCCTCGACCCAACCGGCAGCCTCGGTCTCGCCGACGTGATCGAGCAGCATCGCGAGGGACATCACCGTGGCCGTCGGGTCGGCCTTGCCCTGACCGGCTATGTCGGGGGCGGATCCGTGGACCGGTTCGAACATCGATGGGTTGGAGCGCGACGGATCGATGTTGCCACTGGCGGCTAGGCCGATGCCACCCCCGATGGCCGCACCGATGTCGGTCAGGATGTCACCGAACAGGTTGTCGGTGACGACCACATCGAAGCGATCCGGGTCCGTGATGAAGAACATCGCTGCCGCATCGACGTGCTGGTAGTCCGTCGCGACATCCGGGTACTCCTCGGCAACCCGGTCGAACGTCCGCTTCCACAGTGAGCCCGCGTTGGTCAACACGTTCGTCTTATGAACGAGAGTCACATGCTTACGACGACGCATCGCCCGATCGAACGCATCTCGCACGATCCGCTCGACACCGAAGGCCGTATTCAGGCTCTCCTCTGTCGCGACTTCCTGGGGAGTGCCCTTGCGCAGCACACCGCCGGCTCCCACATAAGGGCCCTCGGTGCCTTCACGGCACACCACGAAGTCGATCGTCTTCCCACCGGCGAGCGGACCCTGAACGCCTGGATACAGCTTCACAGGCCGCAAATTGACGTGGTGGTCCATCACGAAACGCAGGGGCAGCAGCACTCCGCGCTCGAGGACACCCGGCGGCACCGACGGATCACCGATGGCGCCCAACAAGATGGCGTCGTAGGTCCGTAGTTCCTCGATCACCGATTCGGGGAGCAACTCACCCGTGGCGTTGTAGCGGGTGGCACCGAGGTCGTATTCGGTTGCCGACACCGTGAAACCCGCCTGGGGAGCCACGGCCTGCAGAACCTTCATCGCCTCAGCCACCACCTCGGTGCCGATGCCGTCGCCGGGAATAAGTGCCAGGTTCAGTTCGCGCGCCATGGGGCGAAAGCCTAGTGACCGACTGACTGACCGATTACTGGTGGAAACAACCACCCAGTCGGGTGCAGACTCAAGACGTGAAAGGGCGTCGATGGAGTGACCTCACCGACCCTCAGAAGACCGCCCTACTGGTTGCCGCATCGGTGCAACTCTCACTCGCGGCTACGGCCTGGGTGGACCTCGCCCGTCGCCCGCGCGACCAGGTCAACGGACCCAAGGGCGCTTGGGCGGCAGTAATCGCCGTGAACTTCGTGGGACCAATCTCCTACTTCGCCTTCGGTCGACGCCGCTAAGGGCCGACTGCGCGCGAGCCACACGGCAGCCGGGGGTTGCTGCGCTTTTCTCCCGCAGAGCGCTCCGTTTGCTTTTGACTACATGCCACTACACTGTAGTTATGACCAGTCCTCGATCTGTGCGCTTCGAACCCGAGACGTTGAGCAAGCTCACGGCGTACGCCGGCAAGCACCCGGGGCTCTCCACTTCCAGCGCAGCCGCGCTCTTGGTGGAAGAAGGCCTTCGGATGGACGCCCATCCCGGCGTGGTCTTTCGGGATGGACCCAGCGGCCGCCGAGCGGGGCTTACCCAGGGGCCGGACGTGTGGGAGGTCATCGCGGCCGTACGCGACGTCCGCGCCTCGGATCCAAAGCTGTCAGGCTCGAGCGTTGCTGCCGCGGTCAGCAACATGACCGGCGTTACCACCTCAGCCGTACGCACCGCAGTCGCTTACTACACCGCCTACCCCGAAGAGATCGACGCCGAATTGGAGGCCAACGAGGCGGCTGAAAGCAGATTGCGTGAGCAACTTCAGCGGTCCCAGGATCTCTTGGGCGCGTGAGGCTCCTGCTTGACGCGATGTTTCCTCCACGCCTAGCCGAGGAATTGCGAAACCGTGCCATCGACGCGATCGCTGCTGTGGAGGATCCGGATCTTCGTGCTGCACCGGATGCCGAGTTACTCGAGCGGGCCGCCGACGATAGTCGCGTCCTGGTGACGGAGAACGTTCGAGACTTCGCAGTGCTCCATTCACAATGGATGGCCCGGGACCGAAATCACCCGGGCATCCTGCTCGTTAGCACCAGGACCTACCCATACAACCAAGCGCGGCTCGGCCGACTGCTAGCCGCGATCGAGCAGGCCAACCAGATGTCGATCAACGCCAACACCATCACCTTCCTCTAGGTACTGGCCTTTCAGGGCTTTGCTCCTGAGCGTTTTCCAACTCAAGCCCTCGACCCCCGCCCTGCTAATCTCTCCCCATGCATTCGCTCCTGCTCCTTCGCAGCCGCGGCGAGGCCTAGCAACCGGCCTCCTCGTCGCGGAGGTTCTGCGTGGCCGGCCCTCGGCCCGATATCGACTAGGAGCAAGAAGTGACCACCGCGAATCAGTACGAAACCCGCAACAGCCAAAAACCCTCGGCAATGCCGTTCGCTCGGTATCAGCCGTTCACCCCGATCGACCTGCCCGACCGCACCTGGCCGAACACGGTCATCGAGAAGGCCCCGCGTTGGTGTGCAGTGGACCTGCGTGACGGCAACCAGGCCTTGATCGACCCGATGACCCCGCAGCGCAAACTGCGGATGTTCCAACTCCTCGTCGAGATGGGATACAAGGAGATCGAGGTCGGCTTCCCCTCGGCGTCACAGACCGACTTCGATTTCGTTCGTCAGATCATCGAGGAGGACCTGATTCCCGATGACGTAGTCATCCAGGTCCTCACCCAATCGCGAGAGGCCTTGATCGAGCGGACGTTCGA
>CAJXNV010000069.1 GCA_913057155.1 uncultured Actinomycetes bacterium
GGATCGTTGCGGACTTCGTCCGGGCTACCGGCGGCGATCACCTTGCCGGCATCGAGCACCCAGATCAGATCGCACACCTCCATCACGAGTTCCATGTGATGCTCGACCAGCAGCACGGTCCGCTCGGGGATCCAGCTGCGGATCAAGCGCCCGAGTTCGGCCATGTCACCTGCACCGATGCCACCGGCGGGTTCGTCGAGCAACAGCACCTTGGGGTCGCTGACCAGCGCACGGGCCAGCGCCACGCGCTTTTGCACCGGGTAGGGCATCTCACCGGGCAGCCGATCTGCTTCCTCGAGCACCCCGAGTTCGGCCATGACCGCGTCGGCCTTCTCGCGCACGCGGCGTTGCTCGACATCGACCCACGGCAAGGCCAGCGCATCCGCGACGATGCCGGACTTCACCTGGGATGAAGCGCCGAGCATGACGTTCTCCCGGGCGGTCAAGGATGGGAACAGTCCGACGCCCTGCAAAGTTCGCGAGATCCCCAACGACGTCAAGTGGTGGGCCCTGATGTGCTTGAGCCGCTTGCCCTCGAACTTCACCTTCCCCGAGTCGGGCTTCACGAAGCCGGTCATCACGTTGAAGACGGTCGTCTTGCCCGCGCCGTTGGGACCGATGAGGCCGGTCACGGTTCCTTCGGGGATACCGATCGAGACGTCGTCGAGGATCTGCAGGCCACCGAACGCGACGCTGACCCCGACCGTCTCCAGCAGCGGGTGGGTGAGCGGAAGGTGGTACTTCACGCGACCCCTCCCACACTCAGTAGGCGTCCCGTGAGGGCGCCGTCGGTTGAGACAGTGTGGACGCCTGGTGAACCCCGGTCAACCGAAATGAGAAAAGCCCCGGGACCGTGGTCCCGGGGCCTTTCGAGTGGGATCTAGAGATCGTCGTCGGCTGTTCGCTGTGGGTCGACAGGGATGCCCGGGCCCATCGTGGAGGACAACGTCGTCTTCTTGATGTAGCGGCCCTTGGCAGCGGACGGCTTGAGTCGATTGATCTCATCGACAACGGCGCCGAAGTTCTCCTGCAGTTGATCGGCACTGAAGGAGGCCTTCCCGATCGGGAACTGCAAGTTGGCGTGCTTGTCGAGCCGGAACTCGATCTTGCCGCCCTTGATGTCCCCGACGGCCTTGGCGACGTCCATGGTGACCGTGCCGGTCTTGGGGTTGGGCATCAGGCCACGCGGGCCGAGCACCTTGCCCAGGGTTCCGACCTTGCCCATCATGTCCGGGGTTGCGACGACGGCGTCGAAGTCGGTCCACCCACCCTTGACCTTGTCGAGCATGTCGTCGGCGCCGACGTAGTCGGCTCCGGCTTCACGGGCCTCATCGGCCTTCTCGCCACCGGCGAACACCAGCACGCGTGCGGTCTTGCCGGTGCCGTGCGGCAGGTTCACGGTGCCGCGCACCATCTGGTCGGCCTTGCGGGGGTCGACTCCCAGCCGCATCGAGACGTCGACGGTGGGATCGAACTTGGTGGTGACGGTGTCCTTGATGATGGCGATGGCACCGGCCGGGCTGTATACCTTGTCGGCTTCGATCTTCTCCAGTGCCTGGTTGTAGGCCTTACTGCGCTTCATAACTGCTCTCCTTGTTCGGCAGGTGTGGTCGACGAGCCGCGCTCGGCTCTCCCACGTGTGGACTATTCGGTTGTGGTTCCTGGGTTGTGGCGCTACGCGCTGACGGTGATGCCCATCTGGCGCGCGGTGCCCTCGATGATGCGCATCGCAGCATCGACATCGTTGGCGTTGAGGTCCGGCATCTTGGTCTCGGCGATCTCACGCACCTGATCCTTGGTGATCGAGCCCGCCTTGACGGTGTGCGGAGTGCCCGAGCCCTTCGGGATACCGGCTGCCTTCAAGATCAACTTCGCCGCCGGGGGCGTCTTCAAGATGAAGTCGAAGGAACGGTCCTCGTACACGGTGATCTCGACCGGGATGACCGAGCCGCGCTTGTCTTCCGTGGCGGCGTTGTACGCCTTGCAGAAGTCCATGATGTTGACACCGTGCTGGCCGAGGGCGGGCCCGACGGGCGGTGCGGGGTTGGCTTGGCCGGCCTCGATCTGCAGTTTGATCAGGCCAGCGACCTTCTTCTTGGGTGCCATCTTCTTCTTCCTCTTGGGTACTTAGTTCTTGTGGATCTGGTTGAACGCCAACTCGACGGGTGTCTCACGTCCGAAGATCTCGACGAGTCCGGTGACCTTCTGCGCCTCGATGTTGATCTCGGAGATCGTGGCGTGCAGCGTGGCGAAGGGACCATCGACCACGGTGACGGAATCGCCGACCGAGAAGTCGATCTCGACCGGTGCCACGGCCGCGGCAGCCTCGTCGGAGACGCTGGTCGGCCCGGCCGCAGCGGCGGGCTTCTTCTCCGGGGCCGGGGCGAGGATCGCGATGACCTCCTCGAGGGACAACGGCGAGGGGGTGTGGCCGTGGCCGACGAAACCCGTGACGCCCGGCGTGTGCCGGACGACGCCCCAGGAGTCATCGGTGAGGTCCATGCGCACGAGGACGTATCCGGGGAACTTGTTGCGGTTCACCTGCTTGCGCACGCCACCCTTGATCTCGGTGACCTCCTCCATCGGCACCTCGACCTGGAAGATGTAGTCCTCCATGTTCAAGGTGGTGGCGCGGGCCTCGAGGTTGCCTTTCACCTTGTTCTCGTATCCCGAGTAGGAGTGCACGACGTACCAGTCGCCCGGTGCGATCCGCATCTCCTGGCGGAATGCCTCGACCGGATCGAGTTCCTCGGCGGCCTCTTCCTCGATCTCCTCGGCTTCGGCCACGACCTCGGCCTCGGCGGCCTGCTCCTCGTCGGCAGCAGCGTCGACGAGAGCCTGCGCTTCATCGACCACCTCGGCCTCGGCTTGCGCTTCGGCTTCGTCGATCAAGACGTCGTCGGCGGTCGGCTCGGGCTCGGTGAACTCCTTTTGCGCCTGCGCATCACCGACGGGCTCGGGCTGCGAGACCGCGAAGGGGTCGGTAGCGGGCTGGTCCTGCTCGGACACGTGGGTGATCTCCTCGTTCGTGTGGTCTAGGTCGGTGGTGTCGGTGGTCTTGTCAGCACGGGTGGGCGCGATCTCGGCTCGGTCAGCCGAAGACGAACAGCACTCCTTGGGTGAAGACGTAGTCGTAGGCGGCGATGATCCCGGCCATCACCAAGACGAAGAACAGCACCACGGTGGTGTAGGCGATCAGTTCCTTGCGCGTGGGCCAGATGACCTTGCGCAGTTCCGCGATCACCTGCCGGATGAACAACGCAAGGCGACCGAAGGGCCCGCGATCGGGCGCAGCAGACCCGCCACCGGGCTGCCGACGCTCGTCGACGTCTGCCATGGCACGCACCTTCCGTTCGTTCTTCGACTGTTCGGTCGTGGACCGATCAGCAGGGCCGAAGGGACTTGAACCCCCAACCGCCGGTTTTGGAGACCGGTGCTCTACCAATTGAGCTACAGCCCTCGGGCGGGCCACGACTACCTACCTGCCCGACTAGCTGGACTACCTGTGGGCAGGCTGACGCCGACGTACCGCGTGGACGAGTGTACGGGCGGGGGCGTCGGGGCGTGCACCCCGGCCCCGCGAGCACCCCTCGTGCTGGTTGGATGCTCCCGTGACTGCTCCTACCTCTCGCCTCTCGCGCCGCATCGGCGCCATCAGCGAATCGGCCACGCTAGCGGTGGACGCCAAGGCCAAGGCCCTCGTGGCCGCGGGCCGTCCGGTGATCGGGTTCGGCGCCGGCGAGCCGGACTTCCCCACGCCGGACTACATCGTGGAGGCGGCGCGCAACGCGTGCGGGGAGGCCCGCTGGCACCGCTACACCCCCGCGGGCGGCCTGCCGGCCTTGAAGGAGGCGATCGCGGAGAAGACGCTGCGCGATTCCGGCTGGCAGATCGGCGCCGACCAGGTCCTGGTCACCAACGGCGGTAAGCAGGCCCTCTACAACGCCTTCGCCGCCCTGCTCGATCCCGGCGATGAGGCGATCCTGCCGGCCCCGTACTGGACCACGTACCCCGAATCGATCGCGCTCGCCGGTGGCACCCCGGTGATCGTGCAGACCGACGAGACCACCGGCTACCGGGCCTCGGTCGAGCAACTCGAAGCGGCCCGCACCGACAAGACCAAGATGCTCGTCTTCGTCTCGCCCTCCAACCCGACCGGTGCCGTCTACTCCCCCGCCGAGGTCGAGGCGATCGGCCGCTGGGCGCTCGAGCACGGACTATGGGTGGTCACCGACGAGATCTACGAACACCTCGTCTACGGCGACGCCCAGTTCTCCTCGATGCCGGTGCTGGTTCCGGACCTGTCCGATCAGTGCGTCGTAGTCAACGGCGTAGCCAAGACCTACGCGATGACGGGATGGCGCGTGGGCTGGATGGCCGGGCCGAAGGACATCGTGAAGGCCGCCACGAACCTGCAATCGCACGCCACCTCCAACGTCGCGAACGTCTCGCAGGTGGCCGCCTTGGCCGCGGTCAGCGGCAGCCTCGATGCCGTCGAGGAGATGAAGGTCGCCTTCGATCGACGCCGACTTCTCATCGTGGACATGCTCGATGCCATCCCCGGGGTGCAGTGCCCGATGCCCGAGGGCGCCTTCTACGCCTACCCGTCCGTCAAGGGCGTGCTCGGTAAGACGATCCGTGGAACGACGCCGCAGACGTCCACCGAACTAGCCGCGTTGATCCTCGACGAAGCCGAGGTGGCGGTCGTTCCCGGCGAGGCATTCGGCACACCCGGGTACCTGCGGTTGTCCTATGCGACCTCCGATGCCAACATCACCGAGGGGATCACCCGCCTTGCTGCACTACTCGGCGAGGCGACCTAGAGCGCGAGTCCCACCAACCGCGGTTCGGGCGTGAGCTCGATTCCGTAACGCTCACGGACTCGCTCGCGGATATCCCGCGCGAGCGCGAGGACCTCCTCGCTGGTCGCGCCACCTTCGTTGCACAACGCCAAGGTGTGCTTGCTGGACACGCGCGCATGGGAATCGGGCAACGCGTAGCCCGGCTGCACGCCGCACGATTCGATCAACCAGGCTGCGCTGGCCTTGATACCGGCACCCGATTCGAAGGTCGGGCATTCGGCTGGAAGGTGCGCAGCGTCTTCGGGCGTGAGGATCGGGTTCACGAAGAAGGAGCCGACGCTCCAGGTGTCATGGTCGGATTCGTCGAGCACCATGCCCTTCTTCCGCCTGAGTTCGAGCACGGCGTGCCGAACATCGATGCCTTCTGCCCACTCGCCCACAGCTACGCCGAGCGCCTGCGCCAACTGCCGGTAACCGACCAGCACCTCACCGGTGTAGGGCAGCACGAAGGCCACCTCCAGGACCATGTAGCGATCCGGCTGGGACTTGAAGACGCTGGATCGGTAATCGAATCCGCAGTCGGGGGCCGCAAGGTCGCGGACCACGCGGTCGCGTCGGTCCCACACGCGTACCGAATCGATCAGTTCCGAGACTTCGGCCCCGTAGGCGCCGACGTTCTGGATCGGGGTCGCGCCCACCAGGCCGGGGATCCCACTGAGCGGTGCCAGGGCACCGCATCCGAATTGCAGTGTGCGCTGGACCAGGGAGTCCCAGTCCTCTCCCGCTGCGACCACCGCGTGCACGAATCCGTCGCGTTCGGACAACCGCACACCGGTGCAGGCCACCTGCACCACGGTCGCCGCGAAGTGCTCGTCGCTGCACACGATGTTGGAGCCACCGCCCACGACCAGGACCGGCGCTCCGATGTCATCGCATTCGACGACCGCTTCGACGCAGGCTTCTTCGGTGCGTGCCACGATCCAGGCATCGACCGATCCCCCGATGCGCATGGTGGTGTGGTCGGCGAATGTCGTCGATTCGACGTCGACCGGCCCGCTCACGCCGTCAGCCTATTCGCGCTTCAACGTGGCGCGAGGATGTCCGTGCGGCCGCGAAAGCGCTGCAGGATGCGGTCGTAGGTCTTCTTCGATTGCTTGTCCCGATAGGCCGGTTCGGAATCGTGGTAGCCGTGATGGCGGTCCTGCCTCAGCGGGAGTTCACCCGCCGGGACGACGATCCGACCGCCGGCTTCGCGTAGCAGCAGGCACCACTCCATGTCCGCGTTGCGGTAGAAGCGGGCCTTGACGTCGGGGCCGACTTCCCGGGCAGCATCCGTGCGAACCACCATCAGGTAACCGAGGACCGCATCGACTTCACCCGGCCCTGCATCGGTGAAAGTGCGCCATGCATCGTCGACATCGACGTTGACCCCACGCCAGCCACTGGCCACCACACCGTCCTGCGCCAGGGCTTCGACCATCGGGGTCACGGCATCACCCTCCAGGACCGTGGACATGTCCAGCACCGCGAACACCGGGCCGTCCGTCATCTCGATAGCCGCACGCACCACCGATGCCCAGCCGAGTTGCTGGAGCGTTCCGTCCAGGTGCACTGCACGCACTCGCTCGGGGCTTGCCTTCTCCCACGCATCGACACGCAGCCCCGCGCCATCGACGTTCCCGCAATCGATCGCGAGGATCATCGCTTCCCTAGGAGCATGTTCGACCAACGCGGATAGGCAAACGTCCACGTCATCGGGCCACCCATCGACGATCACCGTCAGCACGATCGGCGAAGCGATACGGATGTCGACATCTCCCAACGATCCGAAGACCGCGAACGGTGGCTTCTCCACGAGTTCGAAGCCCGCAGGGGTGTCGACCACCTTCCAGCCGGCTGCATCGATGGCAGCGCGCAAGTCATCGGCGCGGGCGAAGTCCTTGTCGGCACGTGCCTGCGCACGCTCACGCGCAAGGGCTTCGACTTCCCGATACTCCACTTACGCCACCTTGATCGTCGCGGTCGCCTTGCTCAACACGGTGACGTCCTGGCATACCGCCCGCAAGGTGATCGTCGCGACACCATCGGCAACACCACCGACCGTGCCGGACACGGTCAACTGCGCACCATCGGCATCATCGGGAACCACGACCGGACGAGTGAAGCGGCAGCCGTAGGACAGCAGCCGGCTCGGATCCTCCAGCCAGTCCGTGACGACCTGGATCGCCAGGCCCATCGTCAGCATGCCGTGGGCGATGACGTCCGGTAGGCCGACATCCTTGGCGATCCGCTCGTTCCAATGGATGACGTTGAAGTCGCCGGATGCGCCCGCGTAGCGCACGAGATCCGCGCGGGTGATCGTGAACGTCTTGGCCGGGAGTTCCATGCCCTCGACGATGTCCATCACGCATCGCCCCCGTCGGTTCCGCGCGCCACGAGTACCGAGTAGCTGGTCACCACGTGCTCCCCATCGACTGTCGCGATGTCCGCACGCGTGGTGAGCATGTCGTTGCCCGCCGCCGATCGGATGGCATCGATGGTCACGGTGCACACCAACTCGTCCCCAGCCACGATCGGGCGGGAATACTCGAAGCGTTGGTCGCCGTGCACGACCTTGGTGTAGTCGAGTCCGAGCTCGGGATCCATCACGACGTTCTCGGCCGCAGCCATCGACAGCCGGATCGCGTAGGTGGGTGGCGCCACGAGATCGGGGTAACCGCGATCGCGCGCCGCCACGAGGTCGAGATGGATGGGATCGGTGGAACCCAGGGCCCGCGCGAACTCGCGGATCTTCTCCCGTCCGACCAGATAGGCCGGAGCAGGTGGATAGGTACGGCCGACGAAGTCCGGGTTCAGGGCCATAGAAGGCGAGCTTCTAGCGCGTTTCCTTGTGCAAGGTGTGCTTGTTGCAGCGCGCGCAGAACTTCTTGACTTCCAGGCGATCGGGGTCGTTGCGCCGATTCTTCTTGGTGATGTAGTTGCGCTCCTTGCAGTCCTCGCACGCCATGGTGATCTTCGGACGAATGTCCGTGGCCTTGGCCATCTCTTCCTGCCCTTCGTGCGCCTGCTGCGCCTTCGTCTTGCTCGGTTGTCCTACCGCCGTCGGTGGTAGCGGGGGCGGGACTTGAACCCGCGACACAGCGATTATGAGCCGCTTGCTCTGCCAGGCTGAGCTACCCCGCCCTGCGCGAGTGTCCCCACTGCCGATCAGCTGCCGTGGATCCGCTCGCACTCCGAGCCCCAATACGGAATCGAACCGTAGACCTTCTCCTTACCATGGAGACGCTCTGCCGACTGAGCTATTGGGGCGTGAAGCCGGTAAAGCGTACCGGGGTGGATCGGGCGCCCACACCCCAGCCCCGGGCTGCCGGCCACCCGAGATTGGGATTGACTAGTGGCATGACGGATAAGGCAGGCACGGTCGGCAGCGGCGCCCGCTGGAGCGTCGCGGACATGCCCGACCTCACCGGGCGCACCGCGATCGTGACCGGGGCCAACTCCGGCCTGGGGTTCTACACCGCCCAGGCCCTGGCCCGCAACGGAGCGGACGTGACCATGGCCGTCCGGGACGTGGCCAAGGGGAACTCGGCCCGCGAGGCGATGGGCCCGCAGCGCGGCTCACTCGAGGTGTGGCGCCTGGACCTGGCCGACCTGTCCTCGGTGCGCACGTTCGCCGAGTCCTGGTCCGAGGT
>CAJXNV010000070.1 GCA_913057155.1 uncultured Actinomycetes bacterium
GGGAACGGCAGCGGCTTGCTGCGCACCATCTCCAGGCGGGTGCGGGCGGTGTCGTGGTCGTCGAGCAGGTCCAAGGTGACCTGGGCGGCGAACCGACTGGCACCTACGCCCAGGCCGGTGAAACCGGCCACGTAGGCGACCTTGCCGGCGGCTTCGGTTCCCCAGAAGGCCGTGAATCGCGAACACGTGTCGATCGCTCCACCCCACGCATGGGTGAAGCGAATGCCCTCTAGTTGCGGGAAGGTCTGCAGGAAATGCGTGGCGAGGCGGCGATACGAATCGTCGTCGTTCTCGAACTGCGGGCCGAAGCCGTTGCCCGAGTGATAGACGGCGTCGTAACCACCCCACAGGATTCGTCCGTCCTCGGTAGGTCGGTAGTAGTGGAACTGGTTGCCCGAATCGCTCAAGCCCTCGCGGTCGGCCCAGCCGATGTCACGCCACTGGCGCTCGGTCAGCGGTTCGGTCATCAAGACGTAGTCGTAGACCGGCACCACGCGATGGCGTACCGCCGGGACCAAACTCGGGAAGGCGTTCGTGGCGACCACGGCTTTGGCACTTGTTACGCGGTGGTTCGCGGTGCGCAGCACCACCCGGTCGTGCTCGTCGTCGAACCCGGTGATCTCGGTGTTCTCGAAGACACGGATGCCACGGATTCGTGCGATTTCCAGCAGGCCCCAGGCCAGACGTGCCGGGTCGACGAGTGCGACCGAGTGCCGATCTCGTAAGCCTGCCAAGTAGGTCGGGGAAGCGATCCGTGCCGTCATCGCCTCGCGATCCAGGAATTCGACATCGAGGCCGAAGTCGTTCATCTGCTGCACGGTCTCGCGCAGTTCGGTCACCTGATGGTCGGCAACCGCAATATCGATCTCGCCGGCGCGACGGAAATCGCAGTCGATGCCGTTGAGTTTGATGAAGGTCTCGATGTCCTCGAGGTTGCGTTGGCCGAACTCGAGCAGGGAAGGCAGCTCTTCGGGCCAGCGGCTGAGGCCATTCCCGAAACCGTGGGTCAGGCTCGCGGCGACGAAGCCGCCGTTGCGCCCCGTGCCTCCATCGCCGATGCGGGTGCGTTCGATGAGCACGATGTCCCGGTCGGGGTCCACGTCGTGGGCGAGTAGGGCGGTCCACAAGCCGGTGAAGCCGCCACCGACGATCACTAGATCCGCGTCGATGTCCTGCTCGAGCGGTGGGGTCGGCTCAGGTCGGTCGGGCCGATCGAGCCAGAACACCGAACGCTCGGTATCGGCGATGGCGCTGATGGCCTCGGGGGTGGGGGTGGTGGCGAAGTGCATCTATTCCTCGAAGGTCGTGTGTCGGTGCAGCAGTGACACGACCGATCGCCGCGTCCTCCCACCAGTCCCTTCGAGGGTTTCGTCCTGCACTGCATTCTACGCCGGCTGTGGCGTCGTCGTTGTGTTCTGTGACCGGTCACCGGGATATGTGAGCGGGGCGCAAGGTCGACGCTGCTGGGAGCAAGGTCGACGCTGCTGGGAGCAAGTTCGCGCTGTATTTGAGCAAGTTCGCGCTGTATTTGAGCAAGTTCGCGGGGGTTAGGAGCGGGAGAGGGTGTCCATGGTGATGGGGGCGCGCTTTTCTTGGCGGGCGGCGAGTTGCTCGAACATCTCGGCATTGAGCGCCTTGCGGCGTCGCCAGGCGACGAACTGGGCGATCAGCACGATGCCCAGTGCGATCAAGAAGACCAACGTGGCCAGTGCGTTCACCTGCACCGGGATGCCCCGCTGGGCCGCACCCCAGATATAGATCGGGAAGGTGACCGTGGTGCCGGCGTTGAAGAAACTGATGATGAAGTCATCGAAGCTCAGCGCGAAGCCCAGCAGCGCGGCTCCGGCGATGCCGGGGGCCACCAGCGGAAACGTCACATAACGAACCGTCGCCGCCGGGCTGGCATACAGATCCCGGGCGGCCTCCTCCAAACTCGGATCCATCCCCTGCAGCCGCGCCTTCACGGCCACCACCACGAACGAGATCGTGAACATGATGTGGGCGATGATCACGGTCGTTTGACCCAGCGGGAAGCGCAGGTTCAAGAACAAGGCGAGCAGGCTCGCGCCCATCACCACATCGGGGGTGGAGATCGGCAGGAAGATCAACAGGTTCGTGCTCTGCCGACCCCGGAAGCGGTAGCGAACCAACGCGATCGCGATCATCGTGCCCAGGGTCGTGGCAACCAGAGTCGAGATCAGCGCGATGCGGATGCTGACCATGAACGAATCACAGACCGCGGGAACACCGCAGATGTTCGTCCACGCATCGAGGCTGAACTGGTTCCACTGGGTGTTGTAATCGCTGGCCGGCTTGTTGAAGCTCAAGACCCCGACCACGGCTACCGGGATGAATAGGTAGATCAGCACGATGATCGCTACGAGCGAGAGCAGATGCCGGCGGATGAAGCCCATCACACGAGCTCCTCGGTTCCGGCGCGGCGGATATAGAAGAAGACGATCACCAAGATCAGCGCCATCACCATGATCGACAACGCGGCCGCGATCGGGTAGTCGCGGAATTGGATGAAGTTGATCTGGATGGCGTTACCGATCATCCGATCCCCGGTACTGCCGAGTAACTGCGCATTGATGTAATCGCCGAACGCGGGGATGAACGTCAATAGCGTGCCGGCGACCACCCCGGGAAGGGACAACGGCCAGACGACCTTGCGGAATGTGGTCGCTGGATGGGAGTACAGGTCACCGGAGGCCTCGATCAGTCGTGGATCTATGCGATCCAGCGCAGCGAACAGCGGCAGGATCATGAACGGTAGGAAGTTGTAGGTCAGGCCGGCGATCACCGCGAGGCCGGTGTTCAGGATGCGGTCTTGCGGAAGCACGCTGAGCGCGTTCAAGAAGCTGGTGATGGGGCCCTCGTCGGCCAGGATCGTGCGCCAGGCGTAGGTGCGCAGGAGGAAGCTGGCGAAGGTCGGCGCGATCACCAGGACCAGTAGCAATCCCTTCCACTGCCCCCCACGGAAGGCGATGAAGTACGCGAGCGGGTAGGCGATGATCAACGCCAAGATCGTGGCGATACCGGCGTAGACGAGCGAGCGGATGAATTGCTCGCTGTAGTAGGACAGCGCCTCGGGGTAGTTCGCAAGGTCGAAGGCCGCCATGTATTGCCCGGAGGTACCGGGAACCGGCACCTGCAAGCTGGTGACGAACAGGGTGATGAAGGGAACCGCGAAGAAGAGCGCAAGCCAGCCCATACCTGGCAACAGCAGGAAGTAGGCGGTGCGTGAACGCCTGCGGGCGCCTTGGGCTGGTGCGGTGTTCGTGGTGGTGGCGAGGACCGAGGCCATGCTCAGCCCGCCAACCCGAAGCTGTGCTCGCTGGCCCAGTGCACGATCACCCGATCCCCCACCTCGCAACGATCACCGACCAGCACGTTCTGCTCGAAGACGGTGATCTCGGAGTCGGCGTCGGTGCGCACCAGGTACTGGGTGGACACCCCGGTATAGGAGACATCGACCACTGTGCCGGCCAGCCGGTTATGGCTCTCGGGGATCGTGGCGGCATCGGTGGCGTCGGCGGGCGCAGGCTCGTCGATGATCGTCATCTTCTCCGGGCGCACCCCGACGATTACGTCGCTGCCGTTGCCGCCTTCGGCGAAGGTGCGGTCGGTGGGAACGCGCAGGGTGTGGCCGGCGAAGTCCACATCGATCAAGTCGCCGTGGGTTGCGACCTTGCGGCCGGGGAACAGGTTGGATTGGCCTAGGAAGTTGGCAACGAACACGGTGCGGGGCAGTTCGTAGATATCCGCGGGATGACCCATCTGCTCGATACGGCCGGAGTTCATCACCGCGACGGTGTCGGCCATGGTCATGGCCTCTTCCTGATCGTGGGTGACGTGCACGAAGGTGGTGCCGACCTCGGTTTGGATCCGCTTGAGTTCGATCTGCATCTGCCGACGCAATTTCAGATCCAAAGCACCCAGCGGTTCGTCGAGCAGCAGGACATCGGGCTGGTTGATCAATGCCCGCGCAACGGCTACGCGCTGTTGCTGGCCACCGGATAGTTGCGCTGGCTTGCGGCGGGCCATCGGGGCCAGTTCGACTAGTTCGAGTATCTCTTCGACCGGTCCTTTGACGTCCTTGATGCCGCGGCGCTTCAAGCCGAAGGCGACGTTCTCGAAGATGTCCATGTGCGGAAAGAGCGCATAGGACTGGAACACCGTGTTGACCGGTCGCTTGAACGCGCGCAGGTTGGTGATGTCCTGATCGCCGATGTGGATGGTGCCCTCGGTGGGATCCTCCAAGCCGGCCACCATGCGCAAGGTGGTCGTCTTGCCGCACCCGGAGGCACCGAGCAGGGCGAAGAAACTCCCCGCGGGGATCGTGAGGGTGAGGTCGTCGACGGCGGCGAGTTCGCCGAAGCGCTTGGTCAGGTGGGTAAGGCGCAGGTCCTCCACTTGGCGTCGCTGTTCCATCGACCGCCTTTCCTCGCCGCGAGACTCGAGCAGCGGCAGACTAGTTGCCGATAGCCCGCTGGAACAGCCTTTCGTACTCCTCGTTCTGCTCGGGAGTGAGGTCCATGAACACGAACGTCTGAGCTAGGAACTCCTCGGTCGGGAAGATGTAGGGGTTCTCGGCGAGTTCGGGATCGATGGCCACCATCGCCTCCTGCGCACCGGAGACCGGGCACAGGTAGTTGATGTAGGCAGCGACTTCGGCTGCAACCTCCGGGTCGTAGTAGAAGTTCATGACCGCTTCGGCGTTCTTCTTATGCGTGGAAGTGGACGGCACCAGCATGTTGTCGGTCCACAGCGTGCCGCCGGACTCCGGCAGCGCGAAGGCGAAGTCCTCGCCGAGGGCGAAGATGTCGCCGGACCAACCGATCACCCCGATGACGTCACCGCTTTCCAACGCTGCGAGGTAATCGTTGCCGGTGACCTGGCGGACCTGACCGCTTTCCACCTGCTCGGTCAGCGCATCGATGGCCTGCTGGAACTGCTCGTCGGTGAAGTTGGAAGGGTCGTTGCCCTGCCAGGCGATGATGCAGCCCATGGTGTCGCGCATCTCGGTCAGCAACGTGATGCGACCGGCCAACGCCGGATCGAAGAGCTGATCCAAACTGCGCATCTCGTTTTGCCCGGTGGCCTCCTGGAAGGCCGCGACGTTGTAGCCGAGGCCTGCGAAGCCGCCCTGCCACGGCAGCGTGTAATCACGCGGACGATCGAAGGAGACATCCTGCAAGCGCGGGATGAGGTTCGCCGAGTTCGGGATGTTCGCCTTGTCCAACTTCTGCGCGAAGCCGTTTTGGATCCACAGCCCGGCCATCCAGTCGGTGAGCACCACGAGATCACGATCGATGGACTGACCTTGCTCGAGCTGCGTGCGCACCTTGGCGTAGAACTCGTTGTTGTCGTTGATGTCCTCGGTGTAGGTGACCTCGAGACCGGACTCCTCCTGGAAGCGCTCGAGGGTCGGGTAAGCACCGGTGTCCTCGTCGATGTCCATGTACTCGACCCAGTTGGACCAGTTCACGATGGGCTCGGAGTCCGACAGGTCCTGCACCCCGCTGGCCGTCTCCTCGGCGGTAGCTTCCGCAGTCGACTCCGTCGAACCGGAATCCCCGCCCGCACCGCAGGCGGCGGCGGTGGCCGCGGCGGCCGAGATGCCGGCGGCCTGCAGCAGGCGCCGACGCGAGATCGATGAGCGCATGGTGCCCGCTAGGGCGGCGATCATCTCGGGGCGGTGGTGGGACATGGCCATCTGCGTGTTCCTTCCTGTCCGGATCTGGAGGAAATGTAATGCCTGGGGTGGGCAAATCGAACGTTTCCGTTGGTTACTTTTTGGCCACGAAAACCCCGAACTACTCCTCCTCGCGTTCAGCCCAAACTCAAGTGGAGGCGCAGCGCAGCGTCCAAACGTCGGATTTCCGCGGGATCTAGGAATCCGAGCCGCCCCTGCAGGCGAGAGAGGGACACCGAGCGCACTTGCTCGGCCTGGGCCTTCGACGGAATCGTCAGTCCGGCTGAGGGTGACTCCACCAAGACCTGGAATGGGTGCACCACCTCGGTGTTCGAAGTAAGCGGAACCACCGTGACGACACCCCCGGAACGGATGGCACCGGCGTTTGCGCCGTTGCTGCTGACGATCACGACCGGGCGTACCTTCGCGGCCTCGGACCCGACCGCCGGATCGAGCACCGCCCAGTACACCTCACCTCGAAGCATCGATAGCCCTAGGCCAACCCATCACCGGCGACCGACTCCCAAAGGTCGGCCTCTCCCGATGCGTTCCACTCGGCGAACGCCTGCGCATAGGCATCGGACAATTCCGACTCCCGGAGCGCGCGGACTGCTGCGGCTACCGCCGCAGACCGCGAGCCGCCGGTGTAGGCAGCGGCGTAGGCATCGAGGAAGGCCACATCGTCGGCACCGAGGCTCACGCTCATCTTCACCCCACCATCCTACTTTGTTCCTACCACGGTATTACCGCGCTTGGTGGAACGCGGCAGCGTCGTCGACGCTAGGTGCGAAAAGCTCGGTCGGGCCAGACGCAGGAACCAGGCTGTGGAAAACTCAGCACCGTCGCGCTCGTGAACCTCATCATCACGGCATCGCGGCCCCTACGAGGAGGAACACGTGAAGCGCAAGACGCTTGTGGCAGCGGTTGCTGCCGCCGTATCGATCACAGCCCTAGCCCCCGGCGCCGGGGCAGCGCCCGAACCGACGGCCACGCCCCCCACTCCCCTGGAGTTGCGCCAAGCGACCACGGCGATGCTGCAGCCGGGCATGGTGCCGGCTTCGCTCGGCGGCCCGGGTGCCCAGCAGATCGGTTACAACATCCCCACCGGCGGGCAGGACCCCTATCCGGTGTGCGCGCCACCGAACAGCGATCCGGTGATCCCGTCGCTGGATATGACCACCGGCTTCTTCAGCAACATCAACCAAGACGCCGACGAGAACCTCTCCCAACAGGCGATCGTGTACCCGAGCGTGGACGGTGCGCAGGCAGCATGGGCGTTGCTCGCCGAACAGATCCAAGAGCAATGCTCCTTCACCGGGAAGGGCAAGAACGCCGGCGTGGTCATCGCCAACGGCGGTGCTCCCGGTGCGGATGTGCTGTGGACCAGCTACCAGCGCGGCCCCCGCAACCCCTGGAGCGAGTACACCGTCATCGGGCTTTCCGGTGATTCCCTCGTGAGCCTGCGGTTCACCGATTTGGTGAGCGCGACCATCACCGATGAGCAGCGCTCGGCGGTGGAGACGTTGTGGGCGCAGCTGTCCGAACGTTTCGCCGACCGCACCACCCCCACCGGCGTGCAATCCACCACGTTGTCGATAGCCGAAGCCGCCATGGTGAACCCAGCCGACATCGGCCCCGACATCCCGATCGGCACCCCCGACCAAGGCGCTTGGTCCTACTTCACGGGGAGCCTGCCGGGGATCGCACCCCTCGACCCTTGCCAAGCCAGCTTGAACTTCTTCCCCGGCGGCAACGGCTCCTTCGGAGCGAGCTTCGGCGGTGACGGCGGCGTCCTCGTCGAGAACGGCCTGATCTACCAGCGCGCCTTCACCTACGACGACGCCGCTGCGGCGAACGCCGCCTGGCAGCAAATCACCGAGGAACTACCGAACTGCAATCGACGTGACGGCAAGTTGTTCAGCCCGACGAAGTCCGCCGAGCGCCAGGTTGCCCGCGAATCCGCGGTGACGGTCGATGGGACTCCGGGTTGGTTCGTCCGCGATCTCACCACCAATGGCAGCAAGGACAAGGATGCCCGCTTCACCGCGCGCACGTACCACCTGTTCTTGAAGAGCGGCAACGTCATCTCCTGGCTCACCTACGCCAAGACCCAATCGGGGCTGCGCCCGTTCTTCATCGACGAGCCGCCGATCAACGCACTCGCGGTGCAGTTGATCAACCGGTTCACCGACACCGTGGTCACGACGTCGTAGCCAGGTAGTAGCCAGGTAACCGACTCACTAGTCGTGTTGGCCGACCGCCAACGCGATCAGCAGCAGCGCGGACATCGTGACCAGTCCGAGCAGGAACCACGGGACGCGCGCGCGGGATGCGGCGGGTAGTTCCTCCCGGAAGGTCGTCATCAACAACACCCCGCCGAGGAAGGCGGTGCCGATGGCCAGCAGGTACTCATTGGCCGGCGGCAGCAGGTAGGCGGCGAGGAAACCGGCGGCCACCGCCGCCATGCCGACCCACCGGGTCTCATGGGCGAACTGCACCGGGTGCGCCCTGGCCAGCACGCGATCGGCGAGCAGCAAATGACCACCGAGCACCACGGTGAACAGCACCGCGTAGTCCCACCCAGTGGTAACGAGCGATGGCAACGTGTACGCGTAGATGGCACTGATCGAGGCGAAGGCCAACAAGTGCACGCGAAAGCTCGTCTTGGTGGAAGCGTGACCCTCCTCGGTGCGCACATCCAAGATGAAGAACGTGACCATGCCCACCATCGCGGTCACGAACAG
>CAJXNV010000071.1 GCA_913057155.1 uncultured Actinomycetes bacterium
TCGGGCTGACCCTGGGCGTAGCCGCATGGGTGATGTGGGGCCTGTTCCCGCTGTACTTCGCGCTGTTGGATCAAGTCGCCCCGTTGGAGGTGGTCGCCCACCGGATCATCTGGACGCTCGTCTTCTTGATCATCGTCATCTCGATCGCCCGTAACTGGGCGAGCGTGAAGCGGGCATTCAACCGCCGCACTCTGCTCATCCTGATCGGTGCTGCCGTCTTCATCTCCATCAACTGGCTCGTGTACGTCTACGCCGTCGCCACCGACCAAGTCGTACAAGCATCTCTCGGCTACTTCGTGAACCCGTTGATCTCCGTCGCCCTGGGCGTGATCCTGCTGCGTGAACGGCTACGCCGTATGCAGTGGATCGCCGTGGGCATCGCCTTGGTAGCCGTGGCCGTCTTGACAATCAGTTACGGCGCGCTTCCCTGGATCAGCCTGACGCTCGGCTTCAGTTTCGGCATGTACGGACTACTGAAGAAACTGGCGAACGTCGGTTCCACCGACAGTCTGGTCATCGAGACCGCGGCGCTGGCACCGTTCGCGCTGGCCTTGATGGGTGTCTGGGAGGCACAGGGCAGGGCCGCATTCGTCCTGGACGGCTGGCAGATCAGCGTGCTGCTCATCCTGCTCGGGCCGGTCACCGCGCTGCCGCTACTGGCCTTCGGAGGTGCCGCCACCCGGATTCCGTTGTCCACGCTGGGTGTCCTGCAATACATCACGCCGATCCTGCAATTCGCGATCGGTGTCTTCATCTTCAACGAGGCGATGCCAGCGAGCCGCTGGCTGGGCTTCGTGTTCGTGTGGAGCGCACTGGTGGTCTTCTCGACCGACGCGTACCGACATTCCCGAAGGCAATCCCGAAACAGGAAACAGCGACTCCTCGAGGAGATGGAAGTCGCCGAACCGACGTAAGCCGCGCTACCCCGTTCGATTGACGACGTAGTCGCACAGCGCTTCGAGCGCCTCCTTGGCATCGGATCGGGGAAGCGGCTCGAGGGTGCGACGAGCATCGTCGGCCCAACGCCGCGCCTCCTCTCGCGCCGAAGCGAGGGCCGGATGGGCACGCAGCAAGGTGAGCGCTTCCGCGTGCTGCCGGTCATCGGGTATCGGACCGGACAGGTAGCCGATGAGCACCTCATCCTTCGGATCGTCGCTGCCGCGGGCGATGAGGGTGGCCAGTGTGGGCACGCCCTCGCGTAGGTCGGTCCCGGGCAACTTCCCGGACTGCTCGGCATCGGAGGTGATGTCCACGATGTCGTCGGCCAACTGGAAGGCCACACCGATGGCCTCTCCGAATCGGCTCAAGATCTCGACCGTCGCTTCATCGGCGCCGGCCATCATCGTGCCGAATCGACCGGCGGCAGCGATGAGCGAACCGGTCTTATCGGCGAGAACTTGCAGGTGGTGCTTAACCGGATCCACGCCGTCGTCCGGGCCCACGCTCTCGCGAATCTGCCCGGTGCACAGGCGTTCGAAGGTGCGCGCCTGGATACGGACCGCTTCCGGGCCGAGATCGGCGAGGATGTCCG
This sequence comes from uncultured Actinomycetes bacterium, assembly GCA_913057155.1. Taxonomy (GTDB): domain Bacteria; phylum Actinomycetota; class Actinomycetes; order S36-B12; family S36-B12; genus S36-B12. Next base: position 1,532 of record CAJXNV010000071.1, read on the forward strand.
AGGCGCGGGCGAAGAGGAAATCTCCGGTGAGGATCGCGACGGTGTTGTTCCAGCGTGAATTCGCCGACGGTGCCCCACGCCGCAACTCGGCCTCGTCCATGACGTCGTCGTGGTAGAGCGTGGCTAGGTGGGTGAGTTCGACGACGACGGCCGACTTGATGACCTCGGAGTTGCCGGGCTGGGGACCGAAGTGCGAGGCCAGGACCGTCAACAGTGGTCGAAAGCGCTTGCCGCCGGCCTCCACGAGATGCCGCGACGTCTCGGTGACGAAGGGATAGTCGCTCACGACCGCGCTGGCGAGTTCGGTTTCCACCTCGTCGAGCGATGCCGCGAGGGAGGCATCGAAGGCAGGATCGGTAGAGAGCTCTCCCAGCGGGCTCCCGGTCATGACTCGACGGTACTACCGCAGGAACAATCCGGCATTCGAGAGCATGTCCAAGACCGGCTGGGGGAAGATTCCCAGGATCAGCGTGACGGCCACCCCTGCGGAGAGCGAGATCGTGGTGAAGGCCGACGGGACGACTACGGAGGCGGTCTGCTCGGTCGGCTCGGCGAAGAACATGATCACGACGATCCGGACGTAGAAGAAGGCCGCGATCAAGGAGGCGATCACACCGATGATGACCAGCCAAGTTGCACCGGCCTCGATCGCGGCGACGAACACAGCGAACTTGCTGACGAATCCACTGGTCAGCGGGATTCCCGCTAGGCCGAGAAGGAACAGGGACAACGCCGAGGCGACCAGGGGCGACTTGCGTCCGATACCGGCCCAAGCCGCGAGGTTGGTGGCCTCTCCGTTCGCATCGCGCACCATGGAGATGACCGCGAAGGTGCCGACGGTCGCGAAGCCGTAGGCGATGACGTAGAACATCGTGCTTTCCAAGCCGGCCGGGGAGGCGGCTGCCAATCCGACCAGGATGAAGCCGGCCTGGGCGATCCACGAGTAGCCGAGCAGGCGCTTGATGTCGGTTTGCAGTAGGGCGACGATCGATCCCAGGATCATCGAAGCCACTGCCACGATCCAGATCAGCGGATCCCAGTCCCAGCGCACACCGCCGAAGGCGACGTACAGGATGCGCAGCAAAGCACCGAAGGCCGCGACCTTGACGGTTGCGGCCATGAAGCCGACGACCGCCGTGGGGGCACCCTGGTAGACGTCCGGAACCCACTGGTGGAAGGGGACCGCTCCGATCTTGAACAGCGGACCGATGATGAGCATTCCCATGCCGATGAACACCACGATGGATTCGCTCGGCTTGCTGGTCAGGGACTGGGCGATCTCCGGGAAGAAGATGCTGCCGGAGTATCCGTAGACCAACGCAGCGCCGTAGAGGTAGAAGGCTGAGGCGAAGACACCGAGCAGGAAGTACTTCAACGACGCTTCCTGGCTGAGGAGTCGACGACGACGCGCCATTCCGGTCATGAGGTACAGCGGTAGCGAGATGATCTCCAGTGCCACGAACATCAGCAACAGGTTGTTCGCAGTGACGAAGAGCAGCATGCCGAGGACGGCGAAGAGGGTCAGCGGCCAGATCTCGGTCTGCAGGTAGCCGCGCTGGGTGAGTTGCCGTTCGTCCTCCGAGCCCGGCAGGGAACTCGCCCGAGCGGCGAAGGAATCACCGACCGGATCGATGCTGCGCTCGGCCATCAGGGCCGCACCCAGGATGGAGAGCACGACGATCGTGCCCATCATCACCAGTGCGGGACCATCGATCACGACGGCACCACCGCCGGTGACCGTGCGGGTACCGGCGTTGAGCACGATCAGCACCGCGGAGGTGAGCAGCGCTCCGAAGACGATGAGCAGTTGGAGGAAGCGCCGGATGGTTCGTGGCGCGAACGCCTCGACGAGGACGGACACAATGGCCGCCGCGAAGATCACGATCATCGGCGAGAGGGCGAAGTAGTCGATCGCCGGTGGGGTGAAGTTCACTGCTCGCTCCCTTCACTGGAGAGCCCGTCGAGGGAGAGCCCGGAGTCCGGTGCGTCGACCTGGACGATCTCGAGGGTCCGATCGACGGCCGGCTCGATCACGTTCAGCAGCGGAGCGGGGTAGAAGCCGAGGACCACCGTGAGGGCCGCGATCGGCATGAGCGCGGTGATCTCGCGTCCCTTGAGATCGGTGATCGTGTTTCCGTCGGCTTCCAGGCTCGGGTTGAGCGGGCCGGTCATGGACTTCTGGTAGAGCCGCAGGGCGTAGGCCGCGGTGATCACGATGCCCAAGGTGGCCAGGGCACCTACCCAGATGTACCGCTCGAAGGCACCCAACAGGACCAGGAACTCGCCGATGAAGGAGACCATGCCCGGCAGCGCGAGCGAGGAGAGCACGGCCACCAGGAAGAAGCCGGCGAGCACGGGAGCCACCTTGTTGACGCCGCCGTAGTCGGAGATGAGCGCGGATTCCCTGCGTCTGGACATCAAGAAGCCGGCGGTCAAGAACAGTGCCGCGGTCGATAGACCGTGGGCGACCATGTAGACCACCGAGCCGGTCTGCCCGATCGAAGTGAAGACGAAGATGCCCAGGGTGATGAAGCCGAAGTGGGACATCGAGGAATAGGCGAATAGTCGCTTCATGTCCTTGGCGGTCAGGGCGATGTACGCGCCGTAGAAGATGCCGATGAGTGCCATGCCGATCACGACCGGTGCGTAGAACTCGCTGGCGGCCGGGAAGATCGGCAGTAGGTAACGGATCATGCCGAAGGTTCCGACCTTGTCGAGCACGCCGATCAGCAGCACGGAAGTGCCGGGCTTGGACTCGGCGGCCGCATCCGGCAGCCACGTGTGGAAAGGCCACAGCGGTGCCTTGATGGCGAAGGCGAAGAAGAAGCCGAGGAAGAGCATCTTTTGGGTATTGGGGTCGATATCCATCCCGACCAGGGCCAGGAAATCGAATGTGCCACTGCCCAGTTGTCGGATGGACACGACGTACAGGCCGACCAGTGCGGCGAGCATGAACAAGCCACCGAGCAGGCTGTAGAGCAGGAACTTGATCGCGGCGTAGGAACGCTGCGGGCCGCCGTACCGACCGATCATGAAGTAGACCGGGACGAGCATGACCTCGAAGAAGACGTAGAACAAGAAGACGTCGGTGGCGGCGAAGACACCGATCATCAGCGCCTCGAGTACCAGGACCAGGGCGAAGTAGCCCTTGACCGAGCCTTCGGACTCCTGATCACCCTCGATATCCCGCCAACCGGCGAGGATGGTGACGGGGACCAAGGTGGCGGCCAGTGCGATGAGCACCAACCCGATGCCGTCGACGCCCACGGAGTAGTTGACGCCGAAGGCCGGGATCCACGGGTAGGACTCCACGAACTGGAACGGCTCGGTGGACTTGCCGTCGAACTGCAGCGCCATCGCGATGGTCATGCCGAGCACCACGAGCGAGACGATCATCGCGATCTGCTTGGCCAGCATGGGCTTGGACTTCGGCAACAGTGCGACGACGAGGCTGCCGATGAGCGGCACGACCCCGATCGCGGTCAACCAGGGAAAGTCGGTCATGACAGCCTCACCAGGATCAAGGCGACCAGCAGGATGATCGCGCCGCCGACCATGGACAGGGCGTAGGAACGGGCGAAACCGGTTTGACTGCGCCGCAAGCGCTTGGACAGGTCACCGACGAAGCTGGCGGTCCAGGTCACGAAACCATCGACCGCCTTGTTATCGAAGGTGGTCAGGGCATGTGCCGACTTGTAGGTCGGCTCGACCACCAGGACATCGTTGATGGCATCCCCGTATAGATCCTGGCGTGCGGCGCGGGTGAGGAGGTTGCCACGTGGTGCTTCGATGGGCACGTCCTTGCGCGCGTAGGTGACCCAGCCGATGATCGCGCCGATGATCACCACTACCAACGTGACGACGATGTAGACCCAGGTCGGTAGCGGTGTGGGAACGGACTCGTAGCCGACCACGGGCTCGAGCCAGTACTCGATGTTGCCCCAGAACAGCAGCGCCATGCCCATGAAGGTGGATCCGATGGCCAGGATGATCAGCGGGATGGTCATGACCTTGGGTGACTCGTGGGGGTGGACGTCGTCCTCCCAGCGCTTCTTGCCGAAGAAGGTCATGGCGACCATGCGGGTCATGTAGAAGCCGGTGATGCCCGCCGCCAGGATCGCCGCGGCGCCGATGATGGAGTTGCGCTCGAATGCGGCGTGGATGATCTCGTCCTTGGACCAGAAGCCGGAGAACGGCGGGATACCGATGATCGCCAGATACCCGGCCATGAAGGTGATGAAGGTGATCACCATGACGCCCTTGAGCGCGCCGTAGCGGCGCATGTTGACGCCATCGTTCATGCCGTGCATCACCGAACCCGCGCCGAGGAACAGTCCGGCCTTGAACACACCGTGGGTCAGCAGATGGAAGATGGCGAAGACATAGCCGATCGGTCCGAGCCCGGCGGCGAAGACCATGTATCCGATCTGGCTCATGGTGGATCCGGCGAGGGACTTCTTGATGTCGTCCTTGGCCGAGCCGATGATCGCACCCATGAAGATGGTGATGAGTCCGACCACCACCACCGCGGTGGCCGCCCAGGTGGCGGCGTTGTAGATCGCGTTGCTGCGGGCGATCAGGTAGACGCCTGCGGTGACCATGGTGGCGGCGTGGATGAGGGCCGAGACCGGGGTGGGGCCTTCCATGGCGTCGAGCAGCCAGGCCTGGAGCGGGAACTGCGCCGATTTGCCGGCGGCGGCGAGCAGCAGGAGTAGGCCGATCGCGGTGAGGGTGCCTTCGTTGGCCTCGCCTACCTGACCGAATACGTCCTGGAAGGTGACGGAACCGAAGGTGACGAAGATCAGCATGATCGCTACCGACAGGCCGACATCGCCCACTCGGTTGATGACGAAGGCCTTCTTCGCGGCAGCCGCTGCCGTTGGCTTGCGCTGCCAGAATCCGATGAGCAGATAGCTGGCCAGGCCGACGCCTTCCCAGCCGACGTACAGCAGCAGGTAGTTGTTCGCGAGGACCAGCAGCAGCATCGCCGCAACGAACAGGTTCAGGTAGGCGAAGAACTTGCGGCGGTCCGGGTCGTGCGCCATGTAGCCCAGGGAGTAGATGAAGATCAGTGCTCCCACGAGGGTGATCAGCAAGACGAAGACGATCGAGAGTTGATCGAGCTGGAGCGCGAAACTCACCTGGAAGGAACCGACGAATACCCAGTCGTAGACGTTTTGGATGACCGTGCGCTGCTCGGCCGGTTCGGCCATCATCGCCAGCAGCATCAGCACCGCGATCACCGCCGAGCCGACGACCGTCAAGATCCCCAGGTACGGGCCCCAGGTATTGGTCCGGCGACCACCGAGCAACAGGATCAACGCACCCGCTGCTGGGAGTGCGATGAGCACCCACAGCAGGGAGAACACCCCCTCGGCGGGGAGAATCTCGGTCACGTATCGGTCCTGTTCGTTAGTACTTCAACAAGTTCGGCTCGTCGATCGAGGCCGATCGGCGGGTACGGAAGATAGTCACGATGATGGCTAGGCCGACCACCACCTCAGCGGCGGCGACCACCATGACGAAGAAGGCCACCACCTGTCCGTCGAGGTTGCCGTTCATCCGGGCGAACGCGACGAAGGCCAAGTTCGCGGAGTTGAGCATGAGCTCGACGGACATGAAGACGATGATCGCGTTGCGACGAACGAGCACCCCGATCGCGCCGATGCTGAACAGCAGCGCTGACAGCAGGATGTAGTTCGCCGGATTCATCGATCACCCTCGTCGGTGGTCGATGACCCGGAGGACAGTTTCCGGATGCCTTCGATGTCGTCGGTATCGATTTCGCGGACGTCGTCCCGGGCGCGCAACGGCTCGGGCACGCTGAGATCGCTGGTGCTGCCATCGGGGAGCAGGGCGGGTGTGTCCACGGCGTTGTGCCGGGCGTAGACACCGGGGGGCGGGAGTTGGCCGGGGTGCGTCCCGGCCGCGAAACGCTCCTCGGACAGCTCGCGCTGGGTCTTGCGGGGGTACCAGCGCTCACGGTGGGTGAGGATCATCGCGCCCATGGCGGCGGTGATCAACAGCGCAGCTGTCACCTGGAAGGCGATGAGGTAATCGGTGAAGATCAGCATCGCTAGGCCCTCGACGTTGCCGCCGTTGGCGGAATTGGCCGTCTCGAGTCCGATCGAGGAAGTCTCCATGAGCCCGTTGCCGAGCCCGGCGATCAGCAGGATCGAGAAACCGATGCCCATCAACAGCGCTGCGACGCGCTGGCCCTTGATCGTCTCGATGAGCGAATCGGAGGCATCGACCCCGACCACCATGAGCACGAACAGGAACAGCATCATCACCGCGCCGGTGTAGACGATGATCTGGACCATTCCCAGGAACGGGGCGGAGTTGGCGACGTAGAGGATGGCGAGGTTGATCATCGTCAAGGCGATAAAAAGCGCACTGTGCACGGCCTTGCGGGAGATGACCATGCCCAAGGCCCCGATCACCGCGAGGGTGCCGCACACCCAAAAGACGATGGTCTCGCCGGTGCCTACTTCGCCACCCGTCATGAGGCGTGCTCGACGTCCTCGCCCGAGGAGGCGTTCTTGCGCTGCTCTTGCTCTGGCACAGCTCCGGTGACCTTGTTCGCGTAGTAGTCCTGCTCGTTCGTGCCCGGCACCATGGGGTGGGGCGGCGCAACCATACCGGGCAGCAACGGCGCGAGGAGTTGGTCCTTCTCGTAGATCAGATCGGCCCTGCTGCTATCGGCGAGTTCGTACTCGTTGGTCATCGTCAA
>CAJXNV010000072.1 GCA_913057155.1 uncultured Actinomycetes bacterium
CATCGATCTCGACGGTCGGCAACTCCCGCCTCGCGAAATCCGCCGGGGCCACGAGCGCATCGCGGCCGACATCATCGATCGAGCAGCATTCCTCGACCCGCACTCCCCCCGATCGGGTTCGACGCAGCGCGGTGAGGTGCCCGCCCACATCGAGCGCCTCGCCGAGGTCCCGAGCCAGCGCACGGATGTAGGTGCCGGCCGAACACTCCACGCGCACGCGCACATCCACGAAATCGCTCCCGCGCTCGATACCGAGGACCTCGAACGCCGAGACGGTCACCTCCCGCTCGGGCAGTTCCACGTCCTCGCCTTCGCGCACTCGCTGATAGGCGCGCTTGCCGTCGACCTTCACGGCGCTGACCGAACTGGGCCGCTGCGAGATCCTTCCCGTAAGACCCGACACCGCCGCTTCGATCTCCGCATCCTGCACGGCAGCGAGCGCATCGGCGCTGCACGCGACCAACACATCGCCTTCGCGGTCGTCGGTCGTGGTCGAGGCGCCCAGCCGGATCGTGGCGGTGTATTCCTTCTCGTGCGCCCCGACGATCCCCAGCAGCCGGGTGATCGGCCCCACTGCGATCACCAGCACGCCGGTCGCCATCGGATCGAGCGTGCCGGCATGACCGACCCGGCGCACACCCAATGCCCGGCGCACCTTCGCCACGACATCGTGCGAGGTGAAGCCCGCGGGCTTGTCGATCAGCAGCGCACCGACGATGGACGGATCATCCTTGCGCCTCATCGTTCGGCGGCTTCGTCGCTTCCGTGATCGGCTTCATCGTCACTGTGTCGGTACGGATCGGCATCGCCGGCGAATTGCGCCTTCGCGGCCTGTTCGTGCACCGCCGCATCCGCCTGCGCCGCCTGGGCCAGCAACTCCTCGACATGGCGCGCGTTCTCCGGCACCGCATCGGGGATGAACGTGATGGTCGGGGTGAACTTGATGCCGGTCTGCTTACCCACTTCGCTGCGGATCACACCGGTGGCCGAGGCCAGTGCCGCTGCGGTAGCGGCCTGCTCCTCGGCATCGCCGTAGACGGTGTAGAACACCGACGCATCGCGCAGGTCCGGAGTGACCCGCACATCGGTGACCGTGACGAAACCCAAGCGCGGATCCTTGATCCGCAACTCGAGCATCTCGGCCACGATGTGCTGGATCCGGTCTGCCAACCGGCGCTGCCGGGCGACGTTCGCCATCGCTTGCTCCTCGCTGGAAGTGGGTCCTGCTTCGACTGCGGTGTCAGGACGCCCGCGGCTTCTCGCGCATCTCGAAGGTCTCGATGATGTCGTCGACCTTGACGTCCTGGTAGGAGCCGAGGTTGATGCCGCATTCGAAGCCCTCGCGGACTTCGGTGACGTCGTCCTTGAATCGACGCAGCGTGGCGATCGACAGGTTGTCGGCCACGACCGCGCCATCGCGGACCAAGCGAGCCTTGGCATTGCGCTTGACCTCGCCGGTTTGCACCAGGCATCCGGCGATGGTGCCGAACTTGGAGGACTTGAAGACCTCGCGCACCTCGGCGGTACCGAGCTGCACTTCCTCGTACTCCGGCTTGAGCATGCCCTTCAGCGCCGACTCGATCTCATCGATCGCCTGGTAGATCACGCTGTAGTAGCGCACATCCACGCCCTCGGAGGCAGCGAACTCGGCGACCTTGCCCTCGGGTCGGACGTTGAAGCCGAGGATGATCGCCTTCGAGGCGCTGGCCAAGGTGACATCGTTCTTGGTGATCGCGCCCACCCCACGGTGGATGACCCGCAGGTTGACGTCGTCGCCGACATCGATCTTCGTCAGTGCGTCCTCGAGTGCTTCCACCGAACCGGAGACGTCGCCCTTGATGATCAAGGTGAGCTCTTGCACCTCGCCCTTCTCCAAGGACTCCAAGAAGTCCTCCAGCGAACGCTTCACGCGGTTCTTGGCCAGCAGCGCGTTGCGCTCGCGGGCCTGTCGGGTCTGCGCGATATGCCGTGCGGTGCGGTCCTCCTCGACCACGAGGAAGGTGTCGCCGGCGCCGGGCACCGAGGTCAGGCCCAACACCTGGACGGGTGTGGAGGGACCTGCTTCCTCGACGGAACGACCGTTGTCATCCAGCATCGCGCGTACGCGACCGAAGGCATCACCGGCGACGATCGAATCGCCTTGGCGCAGCGTTCCGCGCTGGACCAGGACCGTGGCAACCGGGCCACGACCGCGGTCCAGGTGCGCCTCGATGGCAACGCCCTGGGCGTCCTGCTGCGGATTCGCCTGCAATTCCAGGGCCGCATCCGCGGTCAGCAGCACGGCCTCGAGCAGTTCCTCGATACCCATCGACTGCAACGCCGAGACGTCCACGAACATGGTGTCGCCGCCGAAGTCCTCGGCCACCAGCCCGTACTCGGTCAACTGGCTGCGCACCTTCACCGGGTCCGCGCCTTCCTTATCGACCTTGTTGACGGCGACCACGATCGGCACCTGCGCGGCCTGCGCGTGGTTCAGTGCCTCGATCGTCTGCGGCTTGACACCATCGTCGGCCGCCACGACCAAGATCGCGATGTCGGTCACCTCGGCACCACGCGCACGCATCGCGGTGAACGCCTCGTGACCGGGGGTGTCGATGATGGTCAGCGTGCGATCGCCATCGGGGGTGTGCGCCACAGCTTGGTAGGCACCGATGTGCTGGGTGATGCCACCGGCCTCCCCGCTGACCACGTTGGTCTTGCGGATCGCATCGAGCAGCTTGGTCTTGCCGTGGTCGACGTGACCCATCACGGTCACCACCGGCGGTCGCGGCATCAGGTCCGCGGAATCGCCTTCGTCCTCCCCGAAGTCCAAGTCGAAGGACTCCAGCAGCTCACGGTCCTCGTCCTCGGGCGAGACGACCTGGACATCGAAGTTCAACTCCGTGCCCAGCAGCATCAGCGTCTCGTCGTCGATGGACTGGGTGGCCGTGACCATCTCGCCCAGGCCGATCAGCACCTTCACCAGGTCGGCCGGTGCCGCGTCGATCTTCTCCGCGAAATCGGTCAGCGAAGCACCGCGCGGCAAGCGCACGGTCTCACCGCTGCCGCGGGGCAGCCGGACGCCACCGAGGGTGGGCGCTTCCATGTTGTCGAATTCCTGGCGCTTGGCGCGCTTGGACTTGCGTCCGCGTGAGGGACGTCCACCCGGCTTGCCGAAGGCACCTGCCGCGTTCCCGCGGCCACCGGTGCGGTTGAACCCGCCACGACCGCCGCCGCGGCCACCTCCGGGACCACCGGGGCCTCCGGGACCACCGGGGCCACCGGGTCCACCGGGGCCTCCCGGACCACCGGGACCCCGACCACCAGGACCGCCGGGACCACCGGGACGGGTACCTGTTCCCGGGCCTCCGGGACCACCGCGGCCTCTGGGGCCGCCGGGGCCTCCGGGACCACCCGGGCCGCGACCACCGGGGCCGCCAGGGCCACCGGGACCACCCGGCCGCGCGGGACGCTGCGGCATCGAGCCCGGGTTGGGACGCGGCGCGCCGGGCACACCGGTCGGGCGACCCATGCCCGAACCGCCGAAGGGGTTGTTGCCCGGACGGGGCGCGGGGCGCGGTCCGGCGCTGCCACCGCCGCCGCCGAACGGGTTGTTGCCCGGCCGCGGCGCCGGCTTGGGTGCTGGCTTCGGCGTCGGGGTCGGCCCGGCGGCGGGAGCCTGCGGCTCTGCGGGCGGTGTGGCTGGTGCTGTAGGTGGCGTGGCTGGTGCGGCGGGCGCGGCGGGCGCAGCCGGGGCAGCAGACGCAGCCGGCGGCTCGGTCGCGGTTCCGGAATCACCGGTCCCGCCGGACTCGCCGGACTCGCCGGACTCGCTGGTCGGCTCCTTGGCCGCGGCGGCCTTCTTCGTGGTCTTCTTGGCGGTCTTCTTGGCCGGCTTGCCAGCCGGCGCCTCCGCCTTGGGCATCGCCTCGACCAGGCGCCGGGCTACCGGCGGCTCGATGGTGGACGACGCGGATCGGACGAATTCGCCCATATCCTGCAATTTCGCAAGGACGACCTTGCTCTCGACTCCGAGCTCTCTGGCGAGCTCGTAGACCCGAACCTTTGACACAACTCTCCTGTCTGGGTCCGGGCGGTGCCCGGACGGCTAGAACGAACGCTGCATGTTCATGCTCGCGTGCTCATCTGGTGTTCATCTCCGAGCCACTCCTTCGTGGTCATCTCACGGTGACGCCGGTGTCGACGGTTCGGTTGATCCCGTCGATCCCGTTATTTCCAACGTGCGCACGCTACAACCTCGCATCGAGGATGAGCGAACGCACCTGCTCGATATCGACCCCGCCCGCGGAGACCCGCAGCGCCCGGGCCAGTGCCCGCCGCCGCTGCGCCAGTTCCACGCACTCGGCTCGAGGGTGGATATGCGCTCCACGCCCGGGCCGATCACGGTTCGCATCCACCGCGCATCCACCGGGGGCGGAGGCGTCGGCCACGATGCGAACCAGGGCCGATTTCGGTTCCCGGGCTCGACACCCGATACATGTCCGGATGGGCTCACCCGAGGAGCCGGCCCCCAAGTCTACCCGCCCGCCGGGCCTGGTCCGGCCGGTCCAGCTGGACTCGCCGGGCCGCTGTCGGGTCGGATGTCTATGCGCCAGCCGGTCAGCCGGGCAGCGAGGCGGGCGTTTTGCCCCTCGCGACCGATGGCCAAGGACAGTTGGTAGTCCGGCACCAGCACCCGCGCCGCCTTGGCGTTCGCGTCGACGATCTCCACCGAGGTGACCCGGGCCGGGGATAGTGCGTGGGCGATCATCTCGGCCGGGTCGTCGCTGTGGTCGACGATGTCGATCTTCTCGCGTTCCCCGCCGAGCTCGCTCATCACATGGCGCACCCGTTGGCCCTGCGGGCCGATGCATGAACCCTTCGCGTTCACTCCGGGCGCATTGGAGCGCACCGCGATCTTGGTGCGGTGTCCGGCTTCGCGGGCGATGGCCGTGATGTCGACCGTGCCATCGGCTATCTCGGGCACCTCGAGGGCGAACAGTTCGCGCACCAGGTTGGGGTGGGTGCGCGAGATGGTGACCATCGGGCCTTTGAAGCCGCGACGCACGGACGTGACCAGAGCCTTGATCCGCTCCCCGTGCCCGTAGGTCTCGCCCGGCACCTGCTCCTCGGGGGGCAGGTTCGCTTCGACCTTGCCCAGATCCACCCGCACCATCCGGGGGTTGTGCGATTGCTGGATCACACCGGAGACCAAGTCACCTTCCTTGCCGGTGAACTCGTTCATGGTGACGTCGCCTTCGGCTTCGCGCAGCCGCGCGAGCAGCACCTGGCGTGCGGTGGTGGCGGCGATCCGGCCGAAGCCCTCGGGGGTGTCGTCGAACTCCCCGATCACTTCACCTTCCTCGTCGAGTTCCCGGGCCCATACGGTCACATGCCCGCTCTTGCGATCCACCTGCACTCGAGCGCTCTCGTGCGAGCCCTCGGTTCGCTGGTAGGCGACCAGCAGCGCCGCCTCGATGCTTTCGACGACGAGATCCAGCGAGAGGTCCTTCTCGCGCACGAGGCCTTTGAGTGCCGCGACATCGATATCCATCAGGAATCCTTCCGATCGAACTCGACTTGAACGATCGCGCGGGTCACCTCGGCGAACGGCACGGTCCGCGGGGCACCATCGACTTCCAACTCGGCGCTGGTGTCGTCGCTGCTAAGCAGCCGACCGGTCACCGATTCGCCGCCTTGGAGTTCCACGCTGACGAGACGATCGTGCGCCCTGCGCCAATGCCGGGGCAGTTGCAGCGGGCGGTCGACTCCCGGGCTGCTGACTTCCAGCACATAGGGCGCATCGCCGATCGATGGATCGTTATCCAGGACCGCGGAGATCTCCCGGGAGAGGTCGGCGACCGCATCGAGGTCGACGCCGCCATCGGCATCCACCACCACGCTGAGCTTCTCGCGCCTGCCGACCTTCTCGACCGTGACGCCTTCGAGATCCATCTCGGCCGCGGCGACCAGGGGCGCGGCAAGAGCCTCGACATCCGCTACGGATATACCCATCACGCCACCGCCCTTCGGGCCGGATCCTGTTGTCGAAACCTTGTTGTGGCGGCGATTGTAACGCCGCAGGGACCCCCCATGGGATCCTTAGGCCGTGCTACCCCCCACCCGTCGCGCTGTTCTCGTGGGCGGATTCGCCGCCGGCGCGACGCTCATCGTGGGGTGTTCGAGTTCCAGCGAGCAGCCCGAGGCCATCGAGGTCGAGCCGACCGCGCCCCCGCAGCCGGATCCGAACCTTTTGGACGAACTGGCCCTGATCGGGGCCTACCTCGGCGCCGTCGAGGCTTTCCCCGAACTGCGCGGGACCCTCGCCACCATCGCCGACCAGCACCGGGCGCACGCGCGCGAACTCGGTGCCACCGAGACCGAACTCGCTGCCATCACGCCGATCCCCCCGAGCGCCGCGAATGTCCGCCCGGCGGTCACCGAGCTGATCAAACGCGAACGTTCGGCAGCCGATATGCGCGCCGAGTCCGCAGCCGGCGCCGAGAACGGCGAATCGGTACGTGCCTTGACCTTCATCGCGGCCTCGGAGGCTTCGCACGTTCCCGAGCTGCGCGATGTGCGGCGCGCACTGAAGGACGATTCATGACCTACACCGATCCGGCCGTGGTCTCCACGATCCAAAACGCCATTCGCGCCGAGCAGAACTACGTCTACGCGTGCGGGATCGCCGGTGCCGAACTCAAAGGCGGTGGCCGCCGCCGCGCTGTGGCCCAGATCGCCGAACGCCAGCAACGCATCCAAGCGCTCGCGGCCTTGATTTCCGAAGCGGACGTGCCCACGACCCCACCGGCGTTCAGCCCACCCATCGCGATCGACAGCGCCCGCAGCGCCCGCGCTTCCCTCGCGCAGTTGAACAACGCTCTCGTGGGTGTCTACGCGGACATGGCGGCCAGCACCGAAGGCGTGGACCGTGCCTTCGCGGTGGCCGGTGCGCAAAGCAGTGCACGCACCGCCGTGCAATGGGGCGCCCCGTCGCAGGCCTTCCCCACCGGCGATTAGTCCGAGTGGTCCGGGGAGCGCACCGCTACCCGCCGAGCACCAAACGCACGATCAAGATCGCCACCACCGCCAAGAACACCACGCGCACGAAACCGCTGCCGCGGCGCAGTGCCATCCGCGCCCCCACCACGGCGCCGATCACATTGAAGGCGGCCATCACCAAGCCGACCTGCCACCAGATGTAACCGCCGAATCCGAAGATGATGATGGCCGCGATGTTCGTGCCGAGGTTCACGATCTTGGCGGTCACCGACGCGGACAGGAACGAATAGCCCAACAGGCCCACGAGCACGATCAGCAGGAACGAACCCGTGCCCGGTCCGAGCAGTCCGTCGTAGAAACCGATCACCGCGCCGGCCGCACCGGCGATGATCACGTGCCGGCGCCCGGAGTAGCGCAGTCGATCGACCGATCCCATGCTCGGGCTGACGGCTACCCATACCCAGGCCACGATCAGCAAGGCCACGATCACCGGACGGAAGACGTCCTCGGGCAACGACGACGCCGTCGCCGCACCGCCCAACGACCCGACGAACGCGAGTCCGGCCATCGGCAGCGCGGCCCGCAGGTCCGGACGCACTTTGCGCAGGTAGGTGCCGGTTGCCGCCGCGGTACCGAACACGCTGGCGACCTTGTTGGTACCGAGCGCTTGGACACCCGGACCGGGCAGGCCCAACAGCAAGGCGGGCACTTGCAGCAGGCCACCGCCACCGGCTACCGCATCCACCCATCCGGCGACCAGCGCCGCGAGCGCCAGCCAGACCAGGATGTCGAGATCGACCACTCCCTAGGACCGAACGAGTGAAACCAAGTGCGCGAGGGCGTCGTCGACGGACACGTCGCTTCGTTCGCCGCTGGCCCGGTCCTTGACCTCGATCACGCCATCGGCGAGTCCGCGGCCGACGACCACGATGGTCGGCACCCCGATCAATTCCGAGTCGTTGAACTTCACTCCCGGGGACACCCCGCGGCGGTCATCGAAGAGCACTCGCACGCCCGATTCCGACAACGACGCCACCAACTCCTCGGCGAAGGTGAACACCGCATCGTCCTTACCGGTCGCGATGACGTGCAGGTCTGCCGGTGCGATCTCGCGCGGCCAGATCAGGCCCTTGTCGTCATGGTGCTGCTCGGCGATCGCGGCGACCGCGCGGGAGACCCCGATGCCGTAGGACCCCATGGTCACGGTCACCAGTTCCCCGGATTCGTCCTGCACCTGCAGGCCCAGTGCCTGCGCGTACTT